>JALYKM010000231.1 GCA_030774785.1 Gemmatimonadota bacterium | reverse complement strand
AGCCGACGTCCTCCCGACTGACCGGCGCTACAATCTCTAACTAACGAAGCGCGCGGAAAGTCTATCGCGACTGCAGCTCGTCCGCGATCCGCGAGCCGTCGTACATTTTGCGCAGAGCCTCAGCGATCCCGCGTGAGTGCACGCTGACGGTTCGCCCGACGTCGGTCGAGAAAATGAAGCGGTTCGAGATGCCTTCGATGTTCGAGTCGAACACCAGACCGACTACTTCCGCGTTGCGGTTGATGACCGGACTCCCGGAGTTGCCGCCGATGATGTCGTTTGTCGACACAAAATTGAAGGGAGTCGTCAGATCGAGGTTTGCCTTCCTTTCGACCCACCGCTTCGGCAGCTTGAACGGATCCTTGTCGTCGAATGCGGCGGACCGCTCGTACAAGCCGTAGAAAGTCGTCTTGTACGGGGCGATCGTTCCGTTCGACGGGAACGACTTGACGACTCCGTCACTGATGCGAAGCGTGAAGGTCGCGTCGGGTGGAAGCGCCGTCCCGTAAGCGGAGAAGAGAGCCTGTCCGATCTTCTCGCTGTTCGTGGCGATTATCGCGTTGAGCCCGTTCGCTCTCGCGGTGACCGCGCGGTTTAGCGGATCGATTCCCCGCGCCAGAACGATCATGGGATCCGTTGATGCAGCGACGGTTGATGCGCCTCCCTGCAGCAGCGATGTCCGGAAGGCCGGATCGCCCATTCGAGTGCCCCGCACCAACGTCGCGGCGGCGGCTTCAGGTGTGCGTCCCGCCAGTGCGAGCCGGACGAAGGGGTCGTTCGGTCCGAGCTGGCTCTGCGCTGCACGCAGCTGAGCGGCGAGGACCAGCCTCTCGAACGCGGTGTCGATCGGTACGTTGCGCGAGAGATTGGCCGTCATGGTCGCGATCCCCTGACCGCGGTATGGCGCGAGGCGCGCCGAATCGGGTTTGCCCGACTCACTGGCGATGCGAACGATCTGAGCCGCCATCGGCAACAGAGTGGAGCCGCCGCCGAAGCCGGTGTAGCGGAGCTGCGGACTGAACGTCGCCAGCTCGCGCTGAGCCGCGGTTATGGCATCCCACGTCCCGCCGTACTCGGCCTGCAGCTTCGGATCTGCGGCGATGCGCGCGCGGAGCTCGCGCTCGAATGCGCGCTTCTTCGCCATGCTCAGTGTGTCGACCAATCCCGCTCGATATCCGGTCACCGCCTTCTGTGAATTGGCGACCCCGAACACGTCGTTCTGATACCGGCGGGCAGCCGAGGTGTCGGTTCGTTCGAGCTCGGCGTAAATCGCGAGCGCCCGCTTGTAGGAGGCGAGCGTAGCGGGATATCCGACATCACGAAGGAATTCCATCTGCGAGATCGTGTTCAGACGTCCTGTCGATCCCGGATTTCCGACAACGAACACGAGCTCGTTCTCGATCGCACCTGCAGGGCTCCACTTCAAATAGTCGGTCGGCGTGTAGGGCTGCCCGTTCTCGTAGACGCGGAGGAGCGTGAGGTCGAGATCGTAGCGCGGGTAGGTGAAGTTGTCGGGGTCGCCTCCGAAGAACGCGATGTCTCCCTCGGGGGCCATCACCAGGCGAACATCGTTGAACCGGCGGTAGCGATAGACCGAATACATCCCGCCCTGGTACAGTGTCACGACCTGGCACGTAAGCTGAGTCTGTTGATTGCACTCTGTCTGTATCTGGGTGATCACTGCCGTTCGCTGCGCAGCCTGATCAGCCGGAGTCTTTCCAGTAACTGCGGCGCGTACCCTGCTCGTCACGTTCTGAATGGATTGCAGCTGATCGACGTAAAGACCCGCACATTTCTTCTCGTCGGTCAGAGTTGCCGCCGCGAATCCGGTCTGGATGTAGTTGGAATCAGCTGGAGACGAAGCCGCTGTGCAGTCGCGCCCGCAATGGTGGTTGGTCATCACCAGCCCACGAGACGACACGAACGACGCCGAGCAGTTCGGCAGGCGTACTGAGGCGAGGCGGACGTGGTCGAGCCACTTCTGATCCGGCACGAAGTTGTAGGTCCGGCGCCAGTAATCGAGTGGAGGCGCGTCGAAGGTCCACATCGTGCCGAACTCGGGCCTGTAGGTGGCCGCAGGCAGCTGCGTCGCTGAGGCCTGTCGCGCGGTGGCGCTCTGGGCAGAGGCCTGGCCGGAAACAACGAGCGCGGAGGCGAGTGCAAGCGCGCGGAGCACGGATCTACTCGTCAGCATTTTCCTCTGTCCTGTTCGTGAAGGTTTCGCGTGGCACGGCTTGCAAGATGCCGACCGCTGTTGTTCGTCGGCTTGTCGCTCCCACGAGGCCGGCCTAGATTGCACGGACTTGTCCCAGAACCCTTGACTCGGCATCAATGTCACAGCGCGATCGCACGCTTCAGGAAACCACCACCAGCCACAGTCCAGCAGAAGTGCTGCAGGCGGCGAAACAGTTTTTCGGCCGTCAAACCGGCATCTATGCGGCGTTTCCGGAGCAGGAGTCCGCGACTCACTTGACATTGCGCGGCCAGGGCGGAGAAGAGGTGGTGATCGCGGCGCTTCCGGGCGCTGGGCAAACAGCAGTCACCGCCTCTACATATCTCTTCGATCAGCAAGTCGCCCGCTTTTTCGCCACGCTGGCGCCAGTTCCTTTGGCCGTGGCAACTGCGGGCGACCGATGACTGCTCCCCGGCCGTTCGTCAACGGGCTTCGCACTCAGGGACACGCGTTCAAGCTCGGAGCGCCATCCGGGCCCGTCCTTCAGGTGAGAGCCCAGGTCCTCGAGGCCTGGGATGCGATTCGCATCGACGCAGATCCGGAGGCGTCAGTGAAGAGCCTCAAGCAGCTGGCGCTGCGAGAGCTCTACCCCGATTCGAAGCACGAGCGCGAGTACGTGGTCAAGCTTCATGGGTTCGAGGTCCTGGACGAAGACGCGCCGATTTCCTCGACCGCCGCCACGAACGGATCGATCTTTCTCGTCACCGACCGCCGCCGGCGACCGGTAAAATAGGTCTCTCCCCTTTCGCCCCATCCGGTCCATGAGGGCCGCGTTCATCTCCAACAGCGATTGCGGACGGCACGACACCGGATGGGGACATCCGGAACACGTCGGCCGCCTCCGAGCGATCACGCGCGCACTTCGCGACGACCCTGAGCTCTTTCACACCGTCGACCATCTGGAGGGGCGGCACGCGACGATCGAGGAGCTGGAGCTGGCGCATGATCCGGCGTACGTCCGGGCAGTGAGGGAAATCGCGGAGCAAGGAGGCGGTCGCCTCGACGCGGATACCGTCGCCAGCAACGGCTCGTGGGACGCGGCGAGGGCCGGTGTGGGATGCGTCCTTTCGGCGGTGGACCTCTCGGTCACTGGAGTGCATCCGCGGAGCTTCTCGGCCGTGCGTCCCCCGGGACATCACGCGGTTCGTAGCCGGGCGATGGGCTTCTGTCTCTTTGGAAACGTCGCGATAGCCGCGCATTACGCGCGCAGAGAGCATGGCTTGCAGCGAATTCTCATCGTCGACTGGGACGTGCATCACGGCAACGGGACCCAGGCGCTGGTCGAGAGTGAGCCGGACATTCATTTCGTCTCGATGCACCAATGGCCGTGGTATCCGGGAACGGGCGCGGCGGATGATCGTGGGCCTCACGCCACCATCTGGAATATTCCGAAGCCCGGCGGTTTGCCCCGGAGCGAGTACGTCTCCGCTCTGGAGCAGGGAATCGACGAGGCGACGAAGGGCTTTGTGCCGGAGCTGATTCTCGTCTCCGCCGGCTTCGATTCACTTGCCGGCGACCCGCTGGGCGGGTTCACGCTGGAGCTCGAGGATTTCGAGAGTCTCACTCACTCTCTGGTCGCCCGCGCTAACTCGTGGTGCGATGGTCGGCTCGTAAGTGCGCTCGAGGGTGGCTACGCGCCCGACAGGCTGGCCCAGGCGAGCATTCGTCACCTGGCCGCTCTCGCCGGTTAGCGACTAACTTGCAAGCTGATGAGCATTGCACTGAAACCGCTCCAGGATGTCAGGCCGTCGACGGATCCGCGCTTGTGGAGCTGTTACCACGACCCGCGCGCTGGCATCAGGCAGGACCTCTCCCCTGAACAGATCGCCAGCGCGCTGGCTTCGGGCGAGGGCACTCTCTGGGTAGACATCGACACCCGGTCGAGTGAGCAGGTCGCGCTCCTTAAGGACCTCTTCCATTTTCACCCGCTCGCGATCGAGGAGGCCGTAAATCCGGACTCGCGCGTCAAGCTGGAGGAGTTCGACCACTATGTCCTGCTCATTGTGCGCACCATCGCCTTCTGCGAGACGACCGACGATCCATACGATCTGGATACCGTGAACATCAGCTTTTTCCTGGGGAAGAGCTTTCTCGTCACCGTCCACGGCGCCGCCACCAATCCCGTCGAGACGACCGAGTTGCTCCTGCAGCGGAAACCGGAGCTGGCGGCGCATGGCCCAGCGCGGCTGATGCACGCGATCGTGGATCAGGCTGTGGATGCCTACTTTCCGATCATCGACAAGCTCGATGAGTTCATGGACAGCCTGGAAGAGAAGATTTACGGAACCTTCGATCAGGATGCTCTTCGCGAGGTCTTTGCGGTCAAGCGGCTGGTATTGTCGCTTCGTCGCCACCTGGCGCCCGAGCGGGATGCGCTCAGCATCCTCACCAATCGGCCCAGCACCCTCCTCACCCCGGACACCCAGGTCTACTTCAGGGACATCTACGACCACGTTCTCCGGATTTACGACTCGCTCGAGAACTTCCGGGATCTGTTGAGCAGTACACTCGACAGCTATCTAACACAGGTTTCCAATCGTCTAGGTATGGCGACCAAGGCTCTGAGTGTGGTCGCCACCCTCAGTCTTCCGTTCGTGGTGGTGAGCGGCATGTGGGGGATGAACTTCGAGCATATTCCGCTTCACAGTCACCCACACGGATTCATGATCCTGGTGTTCGCGCAGCTCGCACTTGGTTTGCTTATCCTATCCGGTCTCAAATGGCGCAAGCTTCTTTGAGCGCGCTCCGGCTATACGGCGTCGCCGCCGTCGAGTCTGGCCAGACCAGCTCGCTTGCCGAAGGCACGACGCTGACGCACTACCGCGCCCTGGCGGCCATCGTCGAGCCGTCACCCTACTCGACCGTAAATCTGGACGATGGGGAGATGGTGAAATACCTGCGCGTCCTCGAGGGGGCCCACTCGCACGCGGCAGTCCTGCCCGCACCGCCGGGAACCGTGTTTCGATCAGAGGCGACGCTCATTCGCTGGCTGGAGCTGCATTACTTCACGCTGACGGAAGCTCTTTCCGTGATCGAGGGGCACGCCGCCGCGCGCGTCAGCATTACGACGCAAGGAAAGCAGGAAGATGGTGAGGACCAGAAAAGTTTCGCCGCACTCGCGGCAGAGAGCCTGAGACTGCTGAGAAGCCAGGCCGCTGCGACCGTTACGCTCCCGAGAGCGATAGGCGACGAGGAAGACGGCGTGATCGCGCGCGCCTCCTTCCTCATCGACACCCAGCGCTGGGACGCCTTCAGCGACACCGTATCGAAGGAAGCGCAGCGACAGACCGCCCTCGACTTCCGCGTCACCGGGCCGTGGCCACCGTACGACTTCGTGCGAATGCAGTTCGGAGGCTGATTGGATGTTTTGTCCTGACTGCGGGAGCTGGAACCGGGCCGAGGCAGCGCGCTGTGTGCGCTGCGGTATCCGCATGCCCGACAACTCCGACAAGCGGCAGGCGCCTCCTGATCCGTCGGTAACGGCTCTCCGCCAGGTCACGGGTGGTCGCTACACGATCATGCATCGCGTTGGTGAGGGCGGCATGGCGAGCGTGTACTACGCGATCAACGTCTGCCTCGACTCTCCCGTCGTGATCAAGGTCCTTCACCCCCACCTCGCGCGCGAGCACGAGATGCGCGAGCGATTCCGCCGCGAGGCCGAGTCCGCCGCGCAGCTGATGCACCCGCACATCTGCAAGATCATGGACTTCGGAATGGTGGACGATCACGTCTTCCTGGTGATGCCATACCTCGCGCGCGGAACCCTGAGCGACCGCATCGGGGGCCACCGCTCGCTCTCGCCGGAGACCACAGCCGCGGTAGCGGCGCAGGTCGCGACGGGACTCGACTACGCACACCGCCGAGGCCTCGTGCACCGCGACATCAAACCTGACAACATCCTGTTCGACGAAGATGAGAACGCGCTCGTGACCGATTTCGGGATCGCCACTGGACATTTCCGCAGCCGCATGACGGGTAGCGGCAACGTCATGGGAACCCCGCACTACATGTCACCCGAGCAGGCGCGCGGTAAGCTCCTCGACGGCCGCAGCGACATCTACGGTCTGGGCGTCGTGATGTACGAGACGCTGCTCGGATTTCCGCCCTTCGACGGGGCCGACAGCTATTCGATCAGCTACAAGCACGTGACTGAAACGGCGGTGTCTCCGGACGTCGTCGATTCCCGCATTCCCGCTCAGCTCGCGGCGATCGTCATGCGCTGCCTCGAGAAGAATCCGGGTCACCGCTTTGAGCGAGGGAACGACCTGGCTGACGCGCTCATCAGCTTCCTGTCGGGAGCCTCGGCGCATCAAGAGTTCCGCATGGCCCGGACGGCCCGCGCAACCGCTGCCGTCGCAGCCGGATGAAGCTCTCGCACCAGACAATCGAGCTCAAGCCAACGCACCCGTTCGTTATTGCGCGCGGCGGATATGCGCACCACCGGAACGTGATCGTCCGGCTAACTGACGAAGACGGGCTGGAAGGTTTCGGTGAGGCGGCTCCCAACCGGTATTACGGCGAGTCGGTGGCAACCGTCATCGCGGCGCTTGGCCAGTTCAAGCCGATCATCGAGCGCACCGACCCAATGGCGCTCGAAGCCACCGAAGCGCATCTCAACCGCGTGCTCCGCGGCAACGCTTCCGCCAAGGGCGCGGTGAGCTCAGCGCTCCACGATCTGGTTGGCAAGCGCCTTCGTCTTCCCGTCTACCGCGTCTGGGGACTCGACGCAGCGGCAGTCCCGGAGTCCAGCTTCACGATCGCGATCGCCGAAAGCCACGAGCTCGAGCGGCGGGTGGCGGAGGCGCGCGAGTATCCGATCCTCAAGATCAAGCTCGGAACCGACCGCGACATGGAGATCGTGCGCATCGTCCGGAACGCCGCTCCGGAAAAGCGCCTCCGGGTTGACGCGAACGCCGCCTGGACCGCAAAGCACGCGGTGCGGATGAGCGACTTCCTGGCCGACCAGGATGTCGAGATGCTCGAGCAACCGGTGCCCGCGAACGACATCGAAGGCCTTCAATTCGTGCGCAAACGATCCAAGCTGCCGGTTTTCGCCGACGAGTCCTGCCTCGTCGCGACGGACATTGCCAGGCTCGCCGGGGCGGTCGATGGGATCAATATCAAGCTCGCCAAGTGCGGAAGTCTGCGCGAAGCGCTGCGCATGGTGCACACTGCCCGCGCTCTCGACATGCAGGTAATGGCCGGCTGCATGATCGAGAGCTCCCTCGGGATATCGGCGATCGCCCAGATTGCCCCACTGCTCGACTTCGCGGATTTTGATGGAGCGGCTCTGCTCTTGAGTGATCCATTCCGCGGCACATCGATCGCGGGTGGCGCGATCCGAATGGCCGATGGGCCAGGGCTTGGCGCGACACCAGCGCCGAGCGCAGATCTTTCCGCGGCGTTCCAAAGTGCGTGAGACGCCGCCGCGGTTCGTCGAGGTCGCGCTACCGTTGCCGCTCTTCCAGAATTTCACGTACGCAGTTGACGAAGGGCTCGCGAATCCGGTAGTGGTCGGCTCCCGCGTCGTTGTTCCTCTCCGGAGTGGAAAGGAGATCGGCATCGTCGTCGGCGTCAGCGACGTCAGCCCGCTCAAGCGAAAGCCCAAATCCGTTCTCGAGTCGCCCGATGCGGAGCCGGCCATCGGTCCCTCGCTGCTCGAGTTGTGCAAGTGGATGGCCGACTACTACATCGTTCCGCTCGGGGTGACCCTCCGCACTGTTCTGCCCGCGGCGCTCACCGGCGCCGAAGACCCACAGCCGCCGCGCAAGACTCAGCGCGTAGTCCGGCTGGGCGTCGATATACCGTCACTCCTCCAGCGTGACAAGGTCTTCGCCAGGGCGCGTCAACAGCGCGTGGTGTTCGAGCTGATAGAATCGCTTGGCGGAAGGACGACGGTAGAGCAGCTGACCAGCCAGGTCGAGTTCTCGCCGTCGGTGCTCAAGTCTCTCGAGAAGCGGGGCTACATCATCATCGAGAACGAAGAGATAGAGCGCGATCCGTTCTCGGCGCGGGGTGGCATTTCCGCGACCAGGCTCCAGCCAACCGTGGCTCAGCAACACGCCGTGGACGCGATGGCGAGCGCCGAGAAGGGCGAGGTCTTTCTGCTGCACGGAATCACCGGGAGCGGAAAGACGCTCGTCTACATCGAGCTGCTCCGCCGAATCGTGGACGAGCGGGGGCAGACCGCAATCGTGCTCGTGCCCGAGATCGCGCTCACGCCGCAGACGGTCGATCGGTTCCGTGCCGCGTTCGGCGACCGGATCGCAGTGCTGCATTCGGCGCTCAGCGAGGGTGAGCGCTACGATGCGTGGCTCGCGCTCAAGCGCGGGGAAAAGCGGATCGTCGTCGGTGCGCGGTCCGCGGTGTTCGCTCCACTCGAGAATCTTGGCGCCATCATCGTCGACGAGGAGCACGAGTCCAGCTACAAGCAGGGAGAGACGCCGCGCTACCACGCTCGCGAGGTGGCGATCGTCCGCGCAAAGAACGAAGGCGCAGTCACCGTGCTGGGCAGTGCGACGCCGTCCCTCGAGAGCTGGGCCAACGCGGCCACCGGCAAGTTCAGGCTGCTCACGCTGCCCGACAGGGTTGGCGGCGGGAAGCTTCCGGATGTCCAGGTGATCGACCTTCGAAAGATCGCGACCGACTACACCGGGATGGCTCAGGGAGGCATCGATTACGGAGCAGTGATACGCGAGCCGCTCCACGACGCGATTGTCGAATGCCTGGAGCGCGGCGAGCAGAGCATTCTGCTGCTCAATCGTCGCGGCTACTCGTCTTTCGTTCAGTGCATCGACTGCGGTGCGGTGGCGACTTGTCCCCACTGCAGCATTACCCTCACTCACCACCGAAATCCCGAACGTCTCATTTGCCATTACTGTCTGCACAAGGAGGATCCGCGGCCCGATTGTCCGCGCTGCGGCGGCAGGAATCTCAGGCAGCGGGGTCTCGGCACTCAGCAGGTGGAGCGACTCCTGTCCGAGAGATTCCCTTCAGCGCGGATAGCGCGAATGGACGTCGATACCACCAGCGGCAAGTGGGCCCACACCCGGATACTCGACCGCGTCGCCGCCGGAGAAGTCGACATTCTCCTTGGAACGCAGATGATCGCGAAGGGGCTCGACTTTCCCAACGTCACACTGGTCGGTGTCGTCGATGCCGACACCGGAATCAATCTCCCGGATTTCCGGGCGTCCGAGCGCTGCTTTCAGCTCCTGAGCCAGGTGTCCGGCCGAGCGGGGAGAGGCGTCAAGGGTGGCCGTGTGTTGATTCAGACCCGGCTGCCGGCTCATCACGCGGTGAGGTACGCGGTGTCGCACGACTACGTCTCGTTCGTGCGGGACGAGATGGAAGGGCGCGTCGATCCGCCGTATCCCCCGAACGTTCGGCTCGCCAACATCGTGTTCAGCGGGCTCGTCGAGGATTCGACCGCCAGGCTCGCGATTCACGCTGGTGAGTGGCTGCGCGAGCTCATTACGACGCGCGCCGGAGAAGAGGTAATCGTCGTCGGCCCCGCGCCCTGTCCGATCGAGCGCATCAAGAGCCGCTGGCGCTGGCACGTCCTGCTCAAGACCGCTCATCCCGGAGAGCTCACGCGGGTGAGCCGCTATTTCATGGAGCGCTTCGAGGTGCCGAGCACCGCGCAGCTGCGGGTGACGCTCGACCGCGATCCCGTCGCACTGCTTTGAAACCGCCGTGGAAGGTGAGGAAAGAGCAAAGAAGACTACCTGCTCGGGGCCATCGGCGGGCCAGCTGACGGCTCCGGGCAGATGATTTTCCTTGTTCTTGCCCGCAGCCACCAGCCGGCCAGCTGACGGCACCGGGCAGGTAGTCTTCCCTTTGTTTTTGCCCTTGACGCGCGAGTGATCTAAACCCCTAGAGAAGCCGAGGGCTTTTGTTCATGAGAGGGAATCGCGACATTAAGATTCGCAAAAACTGAGGCTGACTCGATGCACCTTCGATTCCTCTCCGCGGCCACGCTTCTCGCGTCGATCACGACAATTGCGCAGCCGCTTGTGGCGTCCCTCAGGGCGCAGCGCACGACGCCCAAACCGAACGTCGTCCTCATCATGATGGACGATCTCGGTTACGGAGACCTCGGCAGTTACGGTGCGCCCGACGCGAAGACGCCGAACATCGATCGTCTCGCGCGCGAGGGGGTGAGGCTTACCGACGCGTACGCGAACGGCGTTGTCTGCACCCCCACGCGTACCGCGCTCATCACCGGCCGCTATCAGCAGCGATTTGGACTCGAGCATGCCCTGGGGCTCGCCGACACTGCGCTCGGATTGCCTGTCACCGGCACGTCGTTGCCCGCGCTACTCAAGGCGAACGGGTACGCGACGGCACTCATCGGCAAATGGCATCTCGGCTTCAGGCGCGAGTTCGGACCTCGGGCGCACGGCTTCGATGAGTTCTTTGGATTCTTGGAAGGTGCGCACGACTATTACGTCGGCGGACTCTATGAGGACACGACGCCGGTAAGGCCTCACGGCTATTTGACCGACGCGATCACGGAGCGCTCTGTCAATTTCATCCAACGCCAGCGTCCCGGTCCCTTCTTTCTCGAGGTGGCGTACAACGCGGTGCACTGGCCGTTCCAGCCGCCGAATCGGCCGCCGATTGACACCGTTGGCCGCAGAGGCCCGCGGCTGCTGCAGCTCCCGGTCGATTCCGTCCCCGCGACGCGAGCGGACTACGTACAGATGCTCGAGCGCGCCGATGAAGGAGTTGGAAAGATTCTCGCCGCGCTCGAGCAGCACGGGCTCGCTCGAAACACCCTGGTAATCTTTACCAACGACAACGGCGGCGAGTGGTTGTCGCGCAACGCGCCATTTTTCCATCGCAAGGGTACGGTGTGGGAAGGAGGGATCCGAGTACCTCTCATCGTCCGGTGGCCGGGCGAGCTGCCTGCCGGGAAAACGTCCGGGCAGGTTGCGCTGACCATGGATGTCACTGCGTCGATCCTCGCGGCGACCCGGACCAAAGTGCCGCCGAGCTATCGGCCGGATGGCATCGACATTTTTCCCACGTTGCGAGGCGCAGCGCCCATCGTCGAACGCCAGGTTTTCTGGCGCACGCCAGCGTCAAGGCCGAATCAGCAGTGGGCGATGAGATCGGGCCGCTGGAAGCTCCTGGTCGATGGAAGGCGAACACCCCAGTTCTTCCTGTACGATCTCCCCGCCGATCCCGGAGAACGGAATGATCTCGCCGCGCAGCGGCCGGACCTTGTGCGCTCGCTCTGGCGTCTGATCGAGGCCTGGGAGAAAGACGTCGACGAAGAGGCGCGGAAATCGAGCAAGACGGGCAGCTAAACTGCCAAGAATTCGTCTTTGCTGGCGATAGAGCTTGCCGAGAAGCAATCAGTCTCGTCTCGTTGCGGGCGCGCTCGTGTTCCGTAACTGCAAATGCAACTGTGAACTGCTACGCTACCCGCTCCCCGCCTGAAGCCGCCCTCCGTTCATCGCAAAACCAAAAGATTTTGCGCCCACTGCACTAGCTTTATAGCGTGACGACACTCCGCCATCCCGATTTCACAAAGCCCGAGCTCGCCAATGCTCCCGACGCGACGTTCGTCCCCGCGCCGGCTGATGGGGTATTGCCGGAGAATTTTTTCTCCACCACCAATCTTCCTACCTACGTGCGCATCAAGGGTGCGTGGCGCATGCCGCGTGAGCCGAGGATGGACGCGGCGCTTGTGCTGGACGACGATGGACTCTGGATCAGGGAAGGTCGGCGGCTGAAGAAGGGCGACATGGTCGCCGTCGGCAGCGAGGAAGACGGAAGTGAAGGAATCTACGTTCACACCGGCTCCTTTCTCGCCGACGAGGAAGGCGAATTCAAGTTCATGACGAGCGAAGTCTCGCGCGAGAAGCCGATCGACTACTCGCTCATGGCGCACATCCTCATCGAGGAGAGAGACCGCGGCGGATATCCGATCTGGGTTACTGGGCCAGCGTTGGTCCATTCCCGCGCCCGCGCCGACATGGTCTGGTTCATTGAGAACGGGTTTGTCTCGGCGCTCCTCGCCGGCAACGCCGTCGCGGTTCACGACATTGAGGCGTCGATCTTCGGCACGACACTGGGAATGACGCGGACGGGCGAGGCGACTACAGGCGGCCACGGTCTCCACATGCGCGCGATCAACAAGGTGCGCGCCGCGGGCTCGATCTCGAAGGCGGTTGAGCAGGGCGTGATCAAGGACGGGATCATGCACGCGTGCGTCGTGAGGGGCGTTCCGTTCGTTCTCACGGGATCGATTCGCGACGACGGGCCGCTGCCAGAGGTGATCACCGATACCCTGGCGGCGCAGGATGCGATGAAGCGGCACACGACGCGGGCGACGATGGCGGTGCTGATCGCCACGGCGCTCCACGCGATCGCGACCGGCAACATGCTCCCGGCGTTCGTGACTGAACAGGACGGCTCGATGCGCGAGCTCCCGACGATCTGCGTCGACTCGTCCGAGTTCGTCGTCAGCAAGTTGAAGGACCGCGGTACTCACCAGGCGTTCGGCGTTGTAACGAACGCGCAGGATTTCATGCACATTCTCCGACTGTACGTCGAGCGTGAGCTGACCGACAGGCAGGCGTCGAAATCCGGCGCTCAGACTTCGAAAGTACGGGCGTGATCGAGACCACTGAAAGATTTCTGCGCGACATCGCCGACCGAATCGGATTGGATGCGGTGGACGAGGTGAGATTGTTTCCGCCGCTTCGCCAGTCGGGCGTCGAGACGGGCGTCGCAGTCGTTGCGGCGATTCCGCTTCCGCCGGAGCCGGAGCACGTCCACGAGCCCGACGAGCCGCCTGAAGCGCTGAGCGAGAGCGCGGGCGACGAGTTTCTTCCGATCGAGGAAGAGGACCGCGAGATCATCGTCCACCGTCACACGGTGTTCACGGCCCGCTACCGGCACACGCTCAAGGGTCCGGATCGCGGCAAGTGGGAAGTCGAGGTCCAGGCCGAGGCCGACGCCCCGCTGGTGACGCTCGATCAGGTAGTCAGGGGCGTAATGAAGCGCGCGGGGGAGCCGTTCGAGCCCGAGAGGATCTCGGCGATAGCGTTCAGGACGATCGTAGAGGCGCCGCGACCGGCCTGAGCGCGGCGCTTTTGGTGCGCTGCGATTGGCATCTCTGTTCGTGGTCGGTGAGGGTGTCCTCTTCGGCGGCTGCTCGCTTACACGCTGCGAGCCCGTCAGCCCGCTGCGCTTGCGCTCCGCGGGCACCCCAGCCGGTCTCTTGCTACGCGAGACGCCGCCTACGAGGACACACCCACCCGACGACCGGCGATGCATTCAGACAGCGGCCCGCGGAGCTACAGGCGTAAAGCGCGCCGCTTCGGGCGGAGCGCCCTCGGCATTGGCTGCAGCATACCGCGCGAGGACGGTGCGATGAATGTCGCGCGCATCCTCCAGCGCTTCGCTCCCGAGTCCGAGCTTATCGGGCGAAATGATGAACGGGTATACCTGGTCCCCGCCCGCGGAGCCGTGCGCTCCGACCTGGTCGTCGAACGAGATTATGTCGTAGCCATCGTAGGCACCGAACAGCACGCAGTCACCGGCGTTCGGCTGCCGCACGAGCGACTCCACTGCCCGCAACACGTACGGCTCAGTGCCGAATATTTCCAGCGGATTCTCTCCGGAGATGATGTCGACCTCCCCATCGCGCAGGTGCGCCCTCCCGTGTCTGCTCGCGAGTGTCACGCCGCTGGAGGAGAGCGTGGCCACGAGTCCGATTCCGGGGTGGGAGATAAGTCGCTCGTACAGTGTCGCCCACCGGCTGTCAGCAAGGACCTGCTCGAGCGTCAGGCGCCGCTCCGTCGCGGCGAAGTACACGAGAGCGAGACAGGAGCTGTACGTCACGACCACATCGTTCGTCCTGTCGACGCGGTACTTCTCCGGAAAGATGATCTCGCGCAGCCCGTAGCGGCTTCTCAACCAATCCCGAAATCGACGCATGCCCTTTCTCGCTCCGAACGACGCAGGTGTGAGCTGGGCTACCACTTCGACTACTTGCGGCCCGATGTCGGCGTATTCGGTATCCTCGGCGAAGCTGGCGAGGGCGCGCGGCACGGGTGTGTCGCTCGCCGGCGTGTCGTCGAGGATTCCCTGCACGGTCGCGCCCAGTGATTCGCCGTACAGCACCCGGTAGCTCAACGCGGGGGTCATCCCATGATCGGAGAGGATGACCAGGTCGTATCCGCGCCCTCCGGCCAGCTGCGCCATCCGCCAGATCTCCGCGATTCGCGCATCGGTGCGACGCAGATCGGCCAGCGCCTGCTTGCTCGACGGTCCGAAATGGTGCGCCAGCTCGTCATACTGCATGAACGTGCTGTAGATGACCGGCACGCCGAGGTAGACGTCGAGTAGAATCGCCATCGTCTGCAGCTCGCGGATGACGACGTTGCTGAGGATGCGGATGAATGGAAAAATCCCCTCGGAGTGCGTCACCCGTCCGGCGATCTCGCCGCGCGCGCGCTCCCATTCCTCCAGCAGCCACTCGAAGGCGCCCTGAAGCGCCATGCGCGCCATTCGGATCGGATGCAGAAGGATCAGGAGCGCCATCCGTGTTCCCCCCAACCGCCGGTACACCGACATCTTGTCGCGGGTGGCGACGGTGAATGCCACCGTCTGCGCGTCGCCGTCGAGGAGATTCACGTAGCTCGAGCCCCCGGCTAGCGCTCCGGGCGAGTGGATTCGATCACGGATGTATTGCACGCCGTGCGGCGCATTGCAGGTGATTACCTTGCGCGCCCCCTTGTCGTAGAAGCGAAACGCGGGAATCCCGTCGTTCTCGCCGTGAAACATTCCTGCCTGACAGTATGGCGTGGCGGACGGCAGCCCACAGAACCAGCGTCTGAGGTCGAATCCCTCGCGCATCAGGCGCGCTATCGTCGGACAAAGTCCCAGCTCGAGAGCGCGCCGCAGATCGGAATAAGCGAGCGCGTCGATCTGCAGCATGATCAGCCCGCGCTGAGGCGGCCGCGGCCGTTTCTCGCGCGCGAATGGGCGGTACTTCGTGCGGTAGTACCACCGCAGAAATGGTCCCGCTCGTGGCCGCGCCCGGCGCTCCGTTATGTCAGGTGGCGTTCTATGTGTCGTAGAAGATCCCCGATCGGAACGGGCTTGAGCAGAACTTCAACGCAACCCGCTTCGATACATTGGCGACGGGACTGCGAATCGTTGTGGCCCGTCATGGCCAGGGTCGCGCGGGGGAGACTGCCGCTCTCCCGGAGCGCTTCGAGCACCTCCAGTCCGTCGCCGTCGGGAAGCGTAAGGTCGAGGAGCATAACGTCGACCGGATCCGCTCTCCCACGCTCGATCGCATCGGCGACGGTCGCGGCCGAGTCGACCTCGTAGCCGGCCTCGGTGAACAGAATGCTGAACGCTTCCGTGACCAGCTGGCTGTCCTCCACGATCAGAATGTGCGGGCGCACTTAATCGCGGGGAGCGTTGAGGGGCAGCGTGAAAAAGAACCGGCTTCCTTTGCCCAGCTCGCTCTCTACCCAGATCGTGCCCGAGTGGAGCTCCACAAGCTTCCGCGCGATGGCGAGGCCGAGTCCGGTTCCGTGGTGAGGACGCGACGGAGATGCATCGACCTGCGCGAACTCGCGAAAGACGAGCTCGTAATGGTCTCGCGCTATCCCGCGTCCGGTATCACCAACCTCAACCACAAGCTCTTCGGCGTTCCCGCCGCGCCGCGAGAAGCCGATCCAGATGCGGCCCCCGTCGGGAGTGAACTTGATCGCGTTTCCAATCAGGTTTCCCAGAACGTGCTTCAATTTATCGCGGTCCGCGTAGACCGGAGGGAGGTCGTCGCCGTTCAGACGCTCGATCGTCAGGCCCTTCTTCGCGGCCAGAGCCTGATTGAGGAGACGCACCTGATCAACGACTTCGGTGATCGAGAATTCAGTCTGCACCAGACTCATCTGATCGCTCGCACCGCGCACGTAAGTGAGGATCTCATCGATCATGTCGAGCAGCTGCTGTCCGCCGCTCACGATTCCGGAAACGCTGTCGCGCTGTTTCGGATTCAGCTCGCCGAGCATTCCCTCGCGCAATATCTCCGCGTGCGTGATGATCGCCGCCAGCGGTGTGCGCAGATCGTGCGAGATGTTGGAGAGAAACTGTGTCTTGAGCGCGTCCCGTGACTTCAGCTCGTCAATCGCGCGCTGGGCCTCCGCCGCCTGGGCCTGAAGCGTTTTTAGCCGCCTTTTCAGGGCGGCGGGATCGAGCCGGTCGGACATGCTCATATTGTAGTGGCCGTAACATCGGTTGCCAACGTGTCCGACTCGACGGCGTCGAGAAGCTGCTGTCTGCGCAACAGCGACCAGTACCGTCCGCGCAGCGCCATGAGCTCCGCATGCCTTCCCTCTTCGACTATAGTCCCCTTCTCGAGCACGATGATCCAGGAAGCGTCGCGGATCGCGCTGATCCTGTGCGACGCGATGAGCGCCGTTCTTCCCGACACCGCTTCGCGCAACGCGCGGAGGATTTCTGCTTCGGTGTGGGTGTCGACTGCCGACAGCGCGTCGTCGAGTAGTACGATGCTCGGCTTCCTTGCGAGCGCGCGCGCGAGGGAAGCGCGCTGTTTCTGCCCGCCAGAGAGGTTGATTCCGCGCTCGCCGAGAACCGTCTCGTATCGTCCGGGGAACTCCTGGATCGTCTGATCGAGCTGCGCGACACTCGCGGCCCACTCCGCCGAGGCGGACTCGTACGTTCCGTAGGAGAGGTTGGATCCGATCGTGTCGCTGAACAGAAGACTCTCCTGCGGAACGAAGCCGATCTCGCGCCGGAGCTCCGCCGGCGGAACGTTTCGCGTCGGCACACCGTCGATGAGAATGTCACCTTCCTGCGGATCGTACATGCGCGGAATGAGATCGATCAGCGCGCTCTTTCCGCTCCCGGTTGCTCCGACGACGCCCAACGTCGCACCCGCCGGCACGCTGAAGCTGACGTTGCGGAGAACCCAGCGTGGCTCACCGGGCGGGTCGGACGGGTAGTGAAATCCGACGTTTCGAAATTCGATCGTGCGCCCCGCCCTCGTTGGCGGCAGATGTAGCGCAGGCTCCTCCCCGCCGATCGTCGGGCCGACCCGAAGTATCTCGTTGAGGCGGCCCATCGATGCCTCGCCGCGCTGAAACAGGTTGACGACCCAGCCAAGCGCTATCATCGGCCAGGTGAGCATGGTCAGGTACATGCCGAACGCGACGAACGAGCCCACCGAGATCGTGCCGTTGATCGTTAGCGCGCCGCCGACTCCGAGGACTATCACCGCGCCAAGCCCACCGAAGAAGGCGAAGAGTGGATTGAGAGTGCCCCACAGACGCACCAGTGACATGTTTAGCGCGAGGTACTCCTCGTTGATCGCGCCGAAGCGGGCGATCTCGGCCGCCTCCTGGCGGTAAGCCCGGACGATTCGCGCGCCGCTCAGGTTCTCCTGGGCACGCGTGGTCAGGGTGGAAAAATACTCCTGCACAGCTTCGAACCGGTCGTGGATGGCCTTGCCCATACGAATCGTGAGCACCGGGAGGACCAGCATGGGCACGAGCGCCAGCAGCGTGAGCTTGACGTCGATGCGCAGCATGAAAAAAAAGGCGAACAGGCCGCCGGTGATCGTGTTAGCGAGATACATGACCGCCGGCCCGACCGCCATGCGTACCGCGCCCAGGTCGTTGGTGAGGCGAGCCATGATGTCGCCGGTGCGCGTCTGTGCAAAGTAGGCGGCGTCGAGCGTCTCGAGATGTGTGAAGAGATCGTTCCTGAGGTCGTACTCGATCCAGCGGCTGACGCCGTTCATCAGCTCCCGCATCCCGTACCTCAAGGCACCGCCTACGATGGCGGCCAGCACGATGAGGCCGCTCAGCTGCCAAATGGTCCTCATCGGGGCGCCAGCGCTGATCGCATCGATCGCTCGCCGCAACAACCAGGGAATCACGCTGGTGATCGCCGACGAGGCGACAACGATCACCAGCCCAATTGAAAAAGGGATCCAGTACGGTCTGTAGTATGGCGCCGCAAGGCGGAGATTCTTCATATTTTGGCATGTGGATTGCCGTTTACAATACTCTTGAGCTTGGCAACACCCAGGCGCTCGTTACTACGATGGAGGAGGCTTAATGGTGCAATATATTCCCCGGTTGAAAGCGTCGCTCGTGCTCTCGTTCGCGCTTCTCGCTGGTGCGTGCTCGGCGAATAAAGATGAGACGGCGGCGGCAGACTCGGCCCTTAACAATGACATCCAGCTCGCGAACCGCGACACGGCTGCGCAGCCGGCACTGACCGACGTGCCCGCTGGATCTGCGGTGAACCCGGCTCCGAGTACTTCGGCTACGCGCACAACGACGACGAGGACCACACCTCGTACGACTACGCGCACGCCGACCACGACCACTCGTACGCCGACGGTCACGTCGAGCGGCAACACCGTGACTCGCACGAGTGCTGGGACCGCGGCCAGAGTCGGAACGATCCCGGCTGGCGCGACGCTGAACCTTGCGTCAGGGTCGAAGATTTGCACCAACACCAACAAGGTGGGTGAGCGCTTCACCGCAACCTTAACGGACGCTGTCGTCGGCTCGAACGGAGCTGTGATCCCCGCTGGCGCGACCGCGACGGTCGAGGTGACCGAGCTGAAGCGCAGTGAGAACGCCAACGACAACGTGGTGATGGGGTTCCGTGTCGTCTCCGTCAAGTTCGGTGGCCACACCTATCCGGTGAGCGCGACCACGAGCTACGCGCAGGTGAGCAAGGTCAAGAACCAGCCCAAGAGCAAGGACGTGCAGAAGGTCGTCGGCGGAGCCGCTATTGGAGCCATTGCCGGACAGATTCTGGGCAAGAGCACCAAGGCTACTGTAATAGGCGCTGCGGCTGGTGGAGCTGCTGGAGCCGCGGCTGCCGCGGCGACGTCGAACTATGAAGGCTGCGTCAATTCGGGCGGCCGAATAACCGCTACGCTCAACTCGTCGACTCAGGTTAACATCTGAGCGAGCCCTAGCGGTGATAAAAAGTCCGGCGTGAGAAGTCACGCCGGACTTTTTCCTATTCGCTACCGCGCCTAGAAGCCCGTAGCTCCGGCGGCGCCACCCAAACGCGGGTCGTCCATCCCCTCGTATCCGCCCTTCACGCGCATGATCGACGCCGCGGATCCGATTCCGCTCAGCTCATAGACATGGTGTCCCATGTAGCGGAGGCGCGAGAGAACGCCTGTCTGAAAGCCACCCCTTTCAGCACGAATGGAGTCGGGAAGCGCCTGATGATGGATGCGCGGCGCGCTCATCGCATCCGCGAGCGACATCTGGTGGTCAATCACGTTCAGAATGATCTGGGATGTCGCCGAGATTATGCGAGGGCCTCCGCGCGCGCCCGTTATGAGCAGAAGATTTCCCCTCGGATCGAGGACAATGGTCGGCGACATCGCGCTCAACATCCGCTTGCCCGGCGCAATTGAATTGGCCTCGCCCTGAATCAAGCCGAACATGTTCGGCGTGCCCGGCTTGGCCGCGAAGTCATCCATCTCATCGTTCAGGAAAAACCCGGCTCCGCTCACGAACACTCCGGAGCCGTACAGATCGTTCAGCGTCGTCGTGGTGGCGACAGCGTTTCCGGATTGATCGACGATCGAGTAGTGCGTCGTCTGGGTTCCTTCGCCGAGCTGAGAGGTCAGCGCCGTCGTCGGATCTGCGCGGTCCCGAGAAATCGTTTTCGCGAGCGCTCGCGCGTAGGCCTTGCTGGTAAGGGTCGCGACCGGAGCTCGGACGAACGCCGGGTCGCCGAGCTTCGAGTTGCGATCGATGAAAGCGCGCTGGGATGCGGAGGCGACCCCGTGGATTCGCTCGGCGCTTCCGAAGGGCGCAGCCGGTCCGTACGCCTCGAGAATGTTGAGGATCTCACTTACCGTCGTCCCGCCGGAGGACGACGGCGGCATCGCGAAGTACGTATAGCCCCGATAGGTGCTGCGTATCGGCTCGCGCCAGATCGGCCGGTAGCGGGCGAGGTCTTCTCTGGTAATCAGCCCGCCCGTGCGTTTCATCTCGGCGGCGATGGAGTCCGCGATGCTGCCCTGATAGAATGCGCCCGAACCGCCTTGTGCAATCAATCGAATCGTGCGCGCCAGCTGCGGCTGCGCGAGACGGGACCCGATCGGTGGTGGCGCGCCATTGGGCATGAACACCGACTTCCCGGCGAATCCGCTGATCCGGTACCTGGCGTCAGCGAGTGAGCGGAAGAGAGCGCCGTCGACCGTGAATCCATCGGATGCGAGGCGAATTGCGGGCGCCAGCACCGTCGCGAGAGATAACACTCCGAACTTTCGATGCGCTTCGATCATCCCCGCGACTGCCCCGGGAACACCCGATGCGCGTGGTCCGATCACGCTCTCACCGGTGAGCTTGCCGTCGGGCCCGACATACATGTCTCGTGTAGCGGCGAGCGGCGCGGCCTCACGATAATCGAGCGCGGCCACGCGCCCGTTAGCCATGCGGATTACCATGTATCCGCCGCCGCCGAGGTTACCCGCTTCGGGAAAGGTGACGGCCAGAGCGAAGCCTACCGCCACGGCCGCGTCGATGGCGTTTCCTCCCTGTTTCATCACTTCGGCGCCGACCTTGGAGGCCAGGCGATCGTCGCTGGCCACCATCGCGTGTGGAGCGAAGGTCGCGTGTGAGCCGGCAGCGAAGCGCCATGTCGAGGGAAAGGCCGCAGGCACACGCGCCGGGATTGCCGGCGCGCTCGCCGAGCGTTGGAACGGCGCCGCCGCCGTGGCCCAGATGGACGCCGCGGCGATTGCCGCGACCAGAACGACTTTTCTCTTCAGACAGGAGCTCCGGATGGCGCGACGCTCAATTCTACCGCGTCGCAACTATTCCGTCAGCTACCGGTGCAGGGTACGTGCGCCAAATCCCATCCGGAGCGTCACCCGCAACGCGCGCAAGCTGTTGGTGTTGCTCACGCCGTTCGAGAGTCCGCTGCGCTCGTGGATTGCGATCGCGTAATCGGGAACAAAATCGAGCTGGGTCCGATCGCTGAATCCGTAACCGATGCCGTACCCTATGGAGAACAGCGGATCGATGTTGCCGCCGCCCGGGGCCAGCTTCGCGCCGTCCGAATCACGTTTGAGATTGCGGTAAGCGACGACTCCTCCATTCAGCTCGATCACCTGATGGAAACCCTGACCGGCTCCGGCGTGAAACGTCCCGAGGACGGTCATCATGTCGAGGTGCGCATCGCAGAGTCCGCACCGTGTTCCGGATACGTTCGCTGGAAGGGGCACCGCCAGATCGGCGGCGTAGACGAAGGGAACGTGCGCGTAACTGCCGGCGACCCCAAACGACGAACCATTGCCGATCGTTTTCTCCAGCGATGCGCGATATTGCCAGTTCGTCGAATTGCCGAAATCCCAAGTGCTCCCCGTGCGCCCATCGTTGACACCCGTGCCGGTGAAGCCGGCGACGCCGCCGGTGAGCCACATTCCAGGCTCGCCCGTGCTGTAGACTCGCGGGCGCCGCTGCGCACTGAGCGATCCAGCTGCGAACACCACCAATAAAAAAGCAAAGAGAAAACGTCTCATCATCCAGCTCCAAGTTGTCTTGCGATTCGCGCGAGGCGTCGGGTAAGTTAGGTCGTGGATCACCGCTCGGCAGCGCATTGATGTTGGACCCTCGCGAAACGGAGCGCCGCAACCCGCGTACCGCCTCGATCGATCTAGCGTCCCCGATCGAGATCGTAGACATGATAAACGCGGAAGATCGCAGAGTTCCCGACGCGGTCGCAACGCAACGAGAGCAAATAGCGCGCGCGATCGAGCTCGCCGAGGCGACGTTTCGTGCCGGGGGGCGGCTGTTTTACGTCGGCGCCGGCACGTCCGGCCGCCTTGGCGTTCTCGACGCGAGTGAATGTCCACCGACCTTCGGCGTCAATCCGGAAATGGTGCAAGGCATCATCGCCGGTGGACTTCCAGCTCTCACGAGAGCACAGGAAGGCGCCGAAGACATCGTCGAGAACGGAGCGCGCGTGATCGACGAGCACGGTGTCGGCGAAAATGACTTTGTGATTGGGATCGCCGCCTCGGGCACGACCCCATACGTGCGCGCCGCGCTCGAGAGGGCGGCCGCGCTCGGCGCCTCGACGGGAATCGTCGCGTGCTCGCCGCCGCCCCCGGATCTCGTCGCGAAGGTCGATGTGGCGATGCTGCCGATCGTCGGTCCCGAAGTCGTGACGGGCTCCACGCGGATGAAGGCCGGAACAGCCACCAAGCTCGTGCTCAACACGATCACGACCGGCGCGATGATCCGGCTCGGGAAGACCTACGGCAATCTGATGGTGGATCTTCGCGCCACCAACAACAAGCTAGTCGACCGGTCCCAGCGGATAGTGATGGAGGTCTGCGGGGTATCCCGCGACGAGGCAACGAATCTTCTGGATCGGGCAGGCAAGAGTGTCAAGACCGCCATCGTCATGCAGAAGAAGGGAGTCTCCCGCGAGCAAGCCGAGCATCTGCTCGCAGAGCACGGAGGTGTCATCAGGCGCATCACCAGGGATGAGCCTCCACCGATCAGGGAGCGCTAGGCGTGGCCTCCGGCGTCGTCGTTGGATTGATGTCCGGCACCTCGCTCGACGGGATCAGCGCCGCGGTCGCCCGCTTTCATGATGCGAGCGATGGCCGCATCGATGTCGACCTGCTCGCTTACACATCGCGGGCGTACACACCCGCCCAGCGCGCACGACTCGCAACAGCTCTGTCAGGTACGACGCCGGATGAATACTGCCGGCTCAACTTCGACCTCGGAGGGTGGCTCGCCGACGCGGCGATCGAGGTGATGGCCGAAGCGGGCGTCGCCCGCGATGACATCTCCGCCATTGCATCGCACGGGCAGACGATCTGGCACGAGCCTGGGCACTCCACCTGGCAGTGGGGAGAAGCCGCTGTCATCGCCGAGCGAACCCGAATCGATGTCGTGAGCGATTTTCGCGTGCGCGACGTGGCTGCCGGTGGACAGGGGGCGCCGCTCGTCCCGATCGCTGATGCGATGCTCTTCTCGTCTCCAACCGATTGGCGGGGACTCCAAAACCTCGGCGGCATCGGCAACATCACCGTCGTTCCGCCGCACGGCCAGATCGAGGGAGTCCGCGCATTCGACACGGGGCCCGGTGTAGCGGTAATCGACGGCGTGACCCGGGCCCTCAGACCCGATCTTCCGTACGATCTGGACGGCAAGCTCGCCAAGGCGGGACGTCCAAACATGCAGATCGTATCGGAGCTGCTCTCCGCTCCGTACTTTGCCGCGCCTCCGCCAAAATCCACAGGGCGGGAGCTTTTTAACGCGGAATACCTACAGATCCTTGTCACGCGTGCGCGGGCAGCCGGAGCAAGCGACGAAGACATCGTCGCCACCGCCGTTCAATTGACGGCCGAGAGCGTCGCGGATGCGTACAGGCGCTTCATCGCGGAGCCGGTGCGCGAAGTGCTGGTGTCAGGGGGCGGCGCGAAAAATCCGGCGTTGTTCGCCGCAATCGTAAAATCCGCCGCTCCGGTCCGAGTTCGCCATTTCGACGAGATCTACTTCGACGGAGAGGCCAAGGAGGCGGTGGCCTTCGCATTGCTTGGATATCTGCACGTGACGAAACGCCCCGCGAATGTACCCTCAGCCACTGGAGCGCGCGGACCGCGCATTCTGGGGAAGCGCACCCCGGCATGAGCGAGATCGCGGAGCTCTTCTATCCGGCAATTCGCTGGGATGCAACCCACGGGTACGAGGGCGAGCGCGCTGCCATCGGTCAGGCGCTCAAGCTGGGAGTCGGCGGCTTCATCCTTTTTGGCGGCCCCTCGGAGCACGTAGCGACCCTTACAGAGGATCTCCACTCCAAGTCTCGCATCCCGCTCCTGATTGGCGCGGATCTCGAGCGAGGGGCCGGCCAGCAATTCGCGGGTCAGACCGCGCTTCCGCCCCTCGCCGCTATTGCTTCGCTGGAAGATGTGCAGGCCATCCGTCGCTCGGCGACCGTCAGCGCGCGAGAAGCAAAGTCGCTGGGAATCAACTGGATCTACGCGCCCGTCTGCGATATCGATGTCGAGCCGAATAACCCAATCATCGGGACACGCTCGTTCGGTGGCGACCCGGAGCGTGTGGCCGAGTACGCGGCGGCCTGGATCGACGCGTGCCAGGCAGAAGGCGTGCTCGCGTGCGCGAAGCATTTTCCGGGGCACGGACGCACTACGGTCGATTCCCATGCAACGCTGCCGCGCGTCGAGGAGTCAGCGGAGACGATCCGGTCGACCGACCTCGTTCCATTCCGTCGCGCGATCGAGCGCGGTGTCGCGTCGGTCATGTCGGCGCACGTCGCGTTTCCAGCGCTCGATCCCAGCGGCGCGCCCGCGACACTGTCGCGCGAGATTCTCACCAATCTCCTCCGCAACGAGCTCGAGTTTTCCGGACTCGTGGTGACCGACGCGCTGATCATGGAAGGCGTCCTCGGCGACGGAGAGGCCGAGGCCGTCGTGCGCGCGGTTTACGCTGGCTGCGATTGTCTTCTGTATCCGTCAGATGTGGTGTCATCCGAGCTAGCCGTACGGAAGGCCATCGATGACAAACGCCTCGATGCCGACAGTGTCCAGCGCTCTCTCGAGCGTCGCCGTCGGTGGGCTCGATGGGCCGCGCTCTCCAGGGAAACCAATCTTCCCACGCGAGACGAGAGCGGGTGGTCGATCCACCTCGCTGAGCAGGTTGTACATCCACTGAGCGGAAGGATGCCGCCTCTGCCGCAGCCGTGGAACCTCGTGATCGTAGACGATGATGTGGGCGGACCCTATCCCGCGCCATCACGCGACCCGCTCATTTCGTCACTGCGGGCCGGCGGCATAGATCTCATTGTAAACGGCGATAATGGCGATGGCGCCGGAACGGCCGCCACCGTGATCGCGCTGTTCGGCGACATTCGCGCCTGGAAAGGACGGCCGGGCTACTCAACGGCTGCGAAGGAGGCGGTGCGGAGCGCGCTCGCGGGTGCCGGAACCGGGCAGCGATTGATCGTGCAGTTCAGCCATCCGCGCCTTGCCGACGAGCTGGACGTCGATGCCCCGATTTTGTGCGCCTGGGGAGGAGAGCCCGTAATGCAGAGGGCGGCCGCACGAGTGCTGCTGAGAGAGCTGGCCGTTGCCAATAGCGCGAGACGCGCAGGAACCGCACGGTAGTCGAACCACGAGGAGAATTTCCATGAGCGAGACCACTGTGAAAACGTCGCCCCTTCGCATTTTTGGCCAGCCGAAGATGGGGATCCTGCTCCTTCTCGGGTTCTCCTCGGGACTTCCGTTCTATCTGACCAGCAAGACCCTCCAGGCGTGGATGACCACGGCTAAAGTCGATCTCGCCACCATCGGCTTCTTCAGTCTCGTGACCCTGCCTTACTCGCTCAAGTTCGTGTGGGCGCCGGTAATGGACCGATACATCCCGCCTTTTCTCGGACGGCGCCGCGGCTGGGTGCTGATCACTCAGGTGCTTCTCCTCCTCGCCATCGCTGCGATGTCGCTCCACGATCCGCAGCGGGGCCTCCGGATGCTAGCGATTAACGCAATCGCCATTGCCTTCTTCAGCGCGTCGCAGGACATCTCGCTCGACGCATACCGGACGGACGTCCTACAGGATCGCGAGATGGGCGCTGGCGCCGCGGTGTTCGTGATGGGGTATCGCATCGCCATGATTACGACCGGAGCGCTGGCTTTTTTCCTTGCCGATCGAATGCCGTGGCAGACGGTCTACCTCATTCTTTCGACGCTCATACTTGTTGGCGTCGCGACTACGTTCTTCGCTCCCGAGCCAGTCTTGAGCGACGCTCCACCAAAAACTCTTGTCGAAGCGGTGGTGCTCCCTTTCGCCGATTTCTTTCAGCGGGTTGGCATAGGGCGGGCGGTGTTCGTTCTGCTTTTTATCGTCACGTACAAATACTCCGACAGCCTGGCAGGGAGCATGACGACCCCCTTTCTGCTTCAGGCGGGCTTTTCACAGAGCGAGGTAGGCGCTGTTTTTCTGGGTGTGGGGGTCATCGCGACGATTCTGGGGGTTATCGTCGGCGGGGCAACGATCGGGAAGCTGGGGATCAACCGCTCACTCTGGATTTTCGTGATTTTCCAGGGGCTGAGCAATCTCACTTATTACGGTTTGTCTCTCGCGGGGATGAATCACACCTTCATGGTCGCTGCCATCGTTACCGAGAACTTTGGATTGGGTCTCGTCACCGCGGGGATGACCGCCTACCTGATGAGCATGTGCAACAAGCGCTTCACAGCGACGCAGTTTGCGCTGCTCTCGAGCCTCATGGCCGCGAGCAGGGATATACTCGTCGCTCCTGCTGGCAAGATCGCGGAATCAGTCGGATGGCCGGAATTTTTCCTGATTACCGTAGCGATGGCAATTCCGCCGCTCGTGCTGCTCCCATTCATCGCGCCGTGGTCGCGCGAGGTACCAATCGGTGCGGCGCCGCACACCGGCGAAACCGTGCCGGCTAAAATCGGTTAGCGGCCATTAGTCTGTTGGAGATAGTCTGACTCCGGGGCGCGAAGGCGCGCCGCAATGACAGTGACGTTATCGGGCGCTCCGGTGTGCATCGCTTCTTCAACGAGTGCCTCGCAGATCTCCATCGGCCGCCCCGCGTCGCGGGTAATGCGCCCAATCTCTTCGGATGAAACCTGATTGGAGAGGCCGTCGCTGCACAGCACGAGAAAATCATCGTCATCGAGCTTCACGCGATAGAAGTCCGTTACGACCTTCTCTTCCGGACCGAGCGCCTGGAGGATGATGTTCCGGTGCTCGCTCTGCGCGGCCTCCTTCTGGGTCATCCGCCCCGCATCGATCAGCCGCTGCACGAAGGACTGATCCTTCGTCAGCTGCTTGGCCGCGCCCTTTCGCACGAGGTACGCGCGGCTATCGCCGACCTGGGCGATGTACGCTTCTCCATCGAGTACCAGCGCGAGGGTGGTAGTCGTTCCCATCCCGTGATGCTCGGGCGAGGTAGTCGCCTTCTGGTAGATCGCCCTGTTGGCGAGGTCGATGCCCCTCTTGAGCGCCGCCTCGATCGACTCGGCCGTGCGCTTGGGCACTTTGTGCCACCAGCGATGCAGTTCGCTCAGAATTGTTTCCGTCGCGATGGAGCTGGCGAGCGCGCCCGATGCCGCGCCGCCGACGCCGTCGGCAACTATCAGTATGAACGGAGCGGTGTGGACGGAAACGAGCGTGGGCGCGCTCATCGTGGCGATGTCGCCCGTCTCCAGATTCGCAATCAAAAAGGAATCCTGATTGTCGTGCCTGATCAGGCCGACATTCGAGATCCCGAAAATCTCTGCAATCAATTTTGGCTCGAAGGGAGCGTTGTATTCTCGTTACGGGAGTCAGCTGCCCTCCCGGTCGGGAAAAGATAGTGCGGGCGCACGAACAGGGCACTACCCATGCGTATGGGATAGACTGGCTCGGTCTCACACGTGCAACCTACATTGTTGAAATGAAAGCTTCGAAAATCAGGGTATTTACCTGTTGCGTCGTGCTCGCGGGCGCGTCCTGCAGACCGGCAACGGGACCGTCCGCTCCCGCTCCAGTCACACCGCCCCTCGTTCCCGCCCCCCTTCCAGCGCCGAATCCAAAGCTGCCGGCCGTTCCTGAAGTTCGCGGCCCGGTGCAGATAAGCGTGAAGTATCCGAGGCCCGAGCAGATGCTCACGGTGCGCGATTCGAATTTCATATTCGGAAGTGTTGGGAGTGGAGATGCGGCGCTCCGAATCAATGGAGTTCCCGTTCCCGTCTGGCCCAATGGTGCATTCATGGGGTTTCTCCCCGTCCCGCCGGATAGTGCGCCGCGTTACGAGCTGCTCGCCGGCAACAAGACCGGGACCGCGCGGCTCATTCTTCCGGTAAAGATCCCACCCGTGCCGGACACCACGCATCGGGAACCTGTCGTGGGAGACACGCTGAATCCCGTTCCAGCGCCCGACACGATTCTACCGGTTCTCGGAAACGTCTACGTGACGCTCGGCGCGCCCGCGTCAACCGTTAACGACACCGACCGTGTCACGATCGCGCGTCCCGCTCCCGGCAACGGGCAGGAGTATAAATGGTTCCTGTTCCCCGGCACCGTCGTGAAGGTGACCGGCTCCCAAAAAGCGAGCGGAGATGATTTTGTGCGCGTTCAGCTCGATTCGGCGCAGGAGAGCTGGATACTGAGAAGCGAGATCCAGCCGCAGAACATCTCGACCACATCGCCGGGAATCTTCATGGGAGATTCCCTGATGCCGGTCCGACGCGTTGGACCGGTTCGAATAGAGCCCAGCGCGGAGTGGATCGACATCGTCATCCCGATGACGGGGCCGCCACCGCCGTATCTCGTCGAAGAATCCGATCGCTCGATCTCGTTGCTGCTGTACGGAGTGAACGGACCGCCCGTTATCTCGATGATGCCGCAGCCCGCCGATACCTACCTCAACAGCCTGAGTTCGACTCCGGAGCCGACCCGCGTTCGCTACGCGATCAACTTGAACCGCGCTCCATACGGTTATCTCGCACTCTGGCAAAACGGCGCGCTCACCTTCAGAGTGAGACGGCCGCCCGGGATCGCGGATGCGGCGGCGCCGCTGCGCGGGCTTACTATCACCGTCGACCCGGGACATCCTCCGGCTGGCGCGACTGGTCCGACTGGATTGTACGAAGGGGACGGAGTCCTCGAAGTCGGATTCAAGCTGAGGGATCTTCTCGTGCAGCACGGCGCGAATGTCGTGATGACGCGGACGACCCCTGATCCCGTGGATCTGGGACTACGCCCGATAATCAGCCGCCGCGCAAACGCCCACGCCTTCGTTTCGATCCACCTCAATGCCTTTCCCGACGGCGTGAATCCATTTGTGAACAATGGGTCGCTCACGCTCTATTTCTGGCCGCAGTCTATTCCGCTCGGCGTCGTGACGCAGGCCGCGCTGCTCGGCGAGCTCGGACTTCGGGACAACGGAACCAAGTTCCAGAACATCGCCGTAGCCCGCGGGACATGGATGCCATCTATACTCACTGAGGGAGCCTTTGTCATCATGCCGGACCAGGAAGCGGCTATGAGAACGCCAACCTATCAAGAGGCATACGCCACCGCGATCCTGCACGGGCTCGAGAGCTATTTCGCATCACTGGCACGAACCCAGTGAGGCTGATCAGGCTCGCGGCCGTGGTGGCCTGCTGCGCGGCGCGCGCAGCGAGCGCGCAGCTCCCTCCGAACGAGCAGTGGCGCACCCTCGAGACGCGGCACTTCCGCGTTCACTTCACGCCACCGTTGGAACAGGAGGCGCGGAGAGCCGCCGTCAACGCCGAGCGCGCTTATACGGAGCTGTCGACGGAGCTGGTTCCGCCGCGGGGCACGATCGACCTCGTTGTTTCCGACAACGTCGATTATGTGAACGGCTACGCGACGCCGTTTCCTTCCAACCGCATTGTGGTGTTCGCACATCCTCCGACAGATGCGTCCGGTCTCAAGAACTACGATGACTGGAACTCACTGGTCGTAACCCACGAGCTGACCCACATCTTCCATCTCGATCGCTCGCGTGGAATCTGGCGGCTCGGCCAGGCGATCTTCGGTAGAAATCCACTGCTCTTCCCAAATATCTACGAGCCGAACTGGGTCATCGAGGGGCTGGCAGTTTACTTCGAGTCGAGACTGACGGGATACGGTCGCCTCGAGAGCTCGGAGCACTCGATGGTCGCACGCGCCGCGGCTCTCGCCAATCGCCTCCCCACGCTGCAGGAATTGTCTCCGGGCACGTCTCGATTTCCGGGTGGCGAAGTCGTCTACGTGTATGGGTCGCTGCTGTTCGACTACCTCTCCCGTACGCGCGGGCCGGGGAGCATCCGGGAGTTCGTCGAGCGTGGCTCGAGGACTCCGTTCCCGTTTCTTATGACGCCGATATCGCGCCGTGCATTTGGAATGTCGTTCCAGACCGCGTGGCAGCACTGGCGGGACTCGCTCGTGCGAGAGATGCGCGCGCCCCACGAAGTGATGGCTGGCTGGCGCCAGCTTACGAGCGCCGGCCGCCTTGCACTCTTCCCGCGCTGGGTCAGCGATACGTCCCTCATTTACGCGGGCGACAAGGCGCGGGAGATGCCATCCGCGTATGAAGTGTCGCTGTCAGGAAGAGAGCGGAGCCTCGGCCGGCGGAACGGTGTGAGCCCAAATGTGAGGCTGCCGGATGGAAGCATTCTCTTCTCACAGCCGGATTTTCTCGATCCGTATCACATCCGGAATGACCTCTATGTGCAGAGGAATGGAAGCGAGGCGCGCCTCACTCGTGGCGCGAGACTGAGCTCGCCCGACGCGCGCGGCGATGGAGAGATCGTCGCCATCCAGGATGTTCCGGCAACCACACGGTTGGTTCGGGTCTCGCGGGATGGGCGTACGATCGTTCCGATCACTCAAACGAGTCACGACGAACAATGGTCGGATCCTCGCTGGTCCCCCGACGGCTCACGCATCGCCGCGGTGATGCAGAGTCGGGGAAGATCCGAGATCGTCGTTCTCGATGCAGACGGCAAGCTGATCGATTCGTTCGGGGCAACGCACGCCATCAATTCGAGCCCGAGCTGGTCGAGCGACGGAAAACACATCTACTTCTCGTCAGAGCGGAGTGGATCGCCGCAGATATATGTCGCGGACGTGACGTCCTTCTCGCCGAGTGTCTCCCGCATCACCGATGCCGCGACCGGCGTTTTCTCGCCGGAGGTGTCGCCCGACCGGAGCAAACTGGCGACGCTTTTGTTCAGCGCCGACGGCTACCACATTGGCGTCGCTCCGCTCACCGATCAGTTTCAACTGTCCGCTGCTGATAGCTCAACGACGAGTCCCAGGGCCGGCTGCAGCAGCTGCCTGAACCTCGTGACGGGGGTCCCGCCATGGGGCGAGGCTGATACGTCACGTGCGCGGCCATACTCACCGTGGCTCTCGCTCCTGCCGCGCTACTGGCTGCCGGTCTTCGAGAGCACGACCGACGACGGCACCTCCTTCGGCGCGGTCACGAGCGGCTTCGACATCATCGGTCGCCATGACTACACCGTCGAGGCTCTGCGCAACAACCGCTTTCACGAGAATTCTGCGTGGCTGTGGTACCGTTACGCGGGACTAGGGCTTCCGCTCATTGACCTGTACGCGTCGCAGAGCTTTTCCCACGATCTTGTCTTCACCGACAATGGCGGAAACTTCACCCGCGTCGGGACGATCAGCGAGCAGTCCCGTGTCGCATCTCTCCAGGCGACTCTGGTTCGCCCACGGTTCCGGAATTACACGCTCGCTTCATTCGGCATCGAGATCGAGAGCATCGGCTATTCAACGGCCCCCGACACGCTCCTTCCGCGGCTTTCTCCGTTCTACAGCACGTCGCACACATTTCCCGCGCTCATTGCCTTCGCCGGCTGGTCCAACGCGCGCCGACCAGGTCTGAGCATCTCACCGGAGGACGGAATAAGCGCGAGCGTCACCGGACGCCAACGCTGGCTGGACGGCAGCTCGGGAAGCTCCGCGCGCATCGTCGGAGTCACATCCGCGTACAGATCACTCGATCTGCCGGGTTTTGCCCATCACGTGATCGCGCTGCGCGCTGCGGTAGGGATCACCGACGAGCGTAGTCCCGACCGGTTTTCCGCCGGAGGAATCAGCGGCACACTGCTCGAGGTATTTCCCGGCGTTTCACTTGGAGAGCAGCGGCGGACCTTCGGCGTGCGGGGATATCCAGTGAGCGCGGAGGGAGGGATTCGCGCGTATTCAGGAGCGATCGAGTATCGGGCTCCGCTCGCGGCACCGTCGCGTGGATTCCGCTTCATCCCCGTGTTCATTGACAAGACATCTCTGACGCTATTTGGCGAAGCAGGCCGCGCATTCTGTCCTGCTAGCGCGGTCACGACAAATGGAGTGTGTCGCGTCGTGGATGTGGGGAATCCGGTGATGGGCTCCGCTGGCATGGAGCTCAACATCGATACGGGGCTCCAGCTCGATCTTGAGGCGAGAATTAGGCTGGGGGTCGCATTTCCACTCGCTAATCGCGAGCAATTGGGCGCGAGCAAGGCGCAGGCGTACGCGACATTCGGAGCTTCCTTTTGAACGCGGTCGCTCGCCCATCGCGGGGCGCTTCGGGACCCATGATGCTGGGGACGACGAAGGCCTCTCGATTCGCCAAAAGGTGGAAAAACGGAGGGCTGCTGACTATCTGTGATGTGGATTACGTAAGTTGTTGTCAGAACAGAAGATAACCCAACACTGGCGCGGACTCACGAATAGGGGTAGTATCCCTGCCCGCATCGAAACCACCGATGCACGAGCGTGCTGTCCCGACTCCATCGTCTAGTTCTTGACAACCCATTTTTCCTGCGGAGAGTTGTACTAATGCCCATACCCGCCGTACCGCCGCAAGGCGAAGCCCAGCTCAATGAGAATGCGCGTACCGTGATCGGAAAGCGATACCTGATCAAGGACGTCACGGGCACGCCTGTGGAGCAGCCGGAAGACATGTTCTGGCGTGTGGCGGGGACGGTCGCTGAAGCGGACCGCCGCTACGGGGCAAGCGATGGCGAGGTCACGGGTATGGCGGAGAACTTCTACCGCCTGATGGTCGAGCGGCGCTTCGAGCCGAACTCACCGACTCTCATGAACGCCGGCCGCCCGCTCGGACAGCTCTCGGCGTGCTTCGTTCTGCCCATCGAGGACGCGCTCTCCAACGGACGCGACGGGATCTACGACACCCTCCGCGCGATGGCGCTGATTCACCAGTCGGGTGGCGGGACCGGCTTCGGATTCTCGAAGCTGCGCGGCAAAGGCTCGATGGTCCGCTCGACGACCGGTGTCGCATCAGGTCCGGTGTCGTTCATGAAGCTCTACGATGCGTCGACCGATGCAGTCAAGCAGGGTGGCACCCGCCGCGGCGCCAACATGGGAATCCTGCGCGTAGATCATCCCGACATCATGGATTTCATCACCTGCAAGGAAGACCTGACGCAGGTGACGAACTTCAACATCTCGGTTGCCGTCACCGACAAGTTCATGCAAGCGGTGAAGGCGGGCACGAGCTACGATCTCATCGATCCGAGCAACGGCAAGGTCACCGGCCAGCTCGATGCTCGTGCCGTCTGGGACAAGATGATCGACGGAGCCTGGAGGACAGGCGAGCCCGGCTGCTTCTTCATCGACGAGGCGAACCGCTACAATCCGGTGCCGCACGTCGGACAGTACGAGGCGACGAATCCGTGTGGCGAGCAGCCTCTCCTGCCGTACGATGTCTGCAACCTCGGGTCGATCAACGTCGGCTACTACGTGAAGGACGGCCAGATGGATTGGAGCGCGCTCAAGCGCGACATCCACCTCTCGGTCCACTTCCTCGACAACATCATCGACGTCAACAAGTATCCGCTGCCCGAGATCGACGCTCTGTCGAAGAGAATCCGCCGCATTGGCTTCGGCATCATGGGCTTCGCCGACGCGCTCGTGCGCCTCGGCATCGCCTACGACAGCATCGAGGGCGTCGAGTTCGGACGGCAGCTTCAGAAATTCGTGGACGTCGAGTCCAAGCGCGAAAGCGAAAGGCTCGCCAACGAGCGCGGACCTTTCCCCGAATGGGCGAGATCGATCTGGGGACCCGACGAGAGTTGCGCGCGTGATGCCAGGGGCAACCGTATCAGGCAGATGCAGATGCTTCGCAACTGCAACGTCAACACGATTGCTCCAACCGGCACTATCTCGATCATCGCGGGCTGCTCCTCAGGCATCGAGCCGCTTTTTGCCGTTGCGTTCCTGCGGAATCAGGCTGGTGTGCTGATGCCCGACGTGAACGAAGACTTCGTCGCGATCGCAAAGAGGGAAGGCTGGTACTCCGAGGAGCTGATGGAGAACATCGCGAAGGAAGGGCACATCCACTTCGACGAGGTGCCGGCTCAGTGGCAGCGCGTATTTGTCACTGCGCACGACATCACTCCCGAGTGGCATGTGAGAATGCAGGCCGCCTTCCAGGAGAATTGCGACTCCGCGATCTCCAAGACGACCAACTTCCCGCACGTCGCGACACCTGAAGATGTGCGGTCGATCTACGAGCTGGCCTACGCCCTCAAGTGCAAGGGAGTGACGGTTTACCGCGATGGCTCGCGCGACAATCAGGTGCTCTCGACCGGTGCGACAGTGCAGGCGAAGGCGGAGCGCGAAGGCAAGGCCGACGCGAGAGCCGAGCGGGGTGAGCTCCACGGCACCATTGCGGAGCTCGAGGCGGAGAACGCGAGACTCAAGCAGGCGCTGTTCGACACGGAGGCTGAGAATCTTCAGCGCCGCGCCAAGAGAGCCCGTCCCGATACGCTGCGCGGCATCACCACGCGCATCGAGACGCCGCTCGGCACTATGTTCCTCAACATCACCGAGGATGATCGTGGCCAGCCCTTCGAAGTCTTCATCAACCTCGGCAAGGCCGGCGGCGCAGCCATGGCGGACGCCGAGGCAATGGGACGCCTGATATCTCTGGCGCTCAGATCGGGGATTCCAATTCGCGAAGTGCACCGCCAGCTGCGCGGCATCGCGTCGGACAAGGCGATCGGACTCGGTCCCAACAAGGTGCTGTCGGTTCCCGATGCAATCGGCATCGCGCTCGAGAAGTGGATGCGGGAGAAGCAGGGGGTGCAGGGTGATCTGCTCGGAGCCCCGCCTTCAGCACCTTCTTCGGTCGAAGCGACGCTGCCCAAGCCGACTCCCGTGACTGGTGATGCCGGGCAGGGTCAGTACCGCTTCGATGCAGTGAATCGCAGCGAGTCATTCATTGGCACGTGTCCGGACTGTGGATCGTCTCTCGAGTTCGCCGAGGGCTGCGCCAAGTGCCACGTGTGCGGGTTCAGCGAGTGCGGGTGAGAAAGGGGCCGCGCTCCGAGACGGAAACGCCGGGAAGTCATGCCCGGCGTTTTTCTTTTTGCGGTTCGGTAGGGCCGATGCCTACTTCACCCCACCAAACCAGCGCGCGCGCTTGATCCCCCGCTGCACGAGATCCGGCGGGCCGTACTCCTTTCCACGCTTCCACATGAAATCCATCTCCTCGTTCACCGCGGCGAGCGCGAAGCGGGATTCCTTGATCAGCAGGAACGCGGCGTAGAGCAGTAAGCCCGCGCCGCAAAGCCCGAGGGCGATAGGAATCAGGGTAAACTTGGAGCTCGTGACCGCGACCAGACCGATCGTTACGCTCGTGCCCACGAAAAAAGCCAGCGCCGCATAGAGACGCGACAGCGCGCGCTGAAGAAGACGCGATCGCGTTGTCACGAAGTCGAGCTGGGTGAATAGCATCCGCCGCTCTTCTTCGCGACCGTCGATTCTCTGGTCCGACGCGCGCGGAATCAGCGCGCTCGAGATCTCGCGGGTGCGCATGACGGCCTTGCTGAGGCGATCTGACGTCGCAAGGATGAGCGATCCGCAGGCTGAGATGAGCACCGCCGGCGTGATCATCGCCGAGAGGACTGAAATGGCGTCGGGGAAGTTGGTCACGTCTTTATTGTAACGCCGGCCCCGGATGGGTGACATATTTAAGCGCACGTTTACACCGGACCCGGCAGGGGAGGGCTATGGACGACAAGAAGATTGCGGCGCTGGCGAAAAAAAATGCCGCCAAGGCGGCGAAGTCGAGCGGCAGAAAGGGCTTCGGCAAGAAATACGACAAGAATCTTTCCGATCTGCCGACGGACGAAGCGACGCTGAAAGAGCGCCAGGAGCACGAGCGCTTCTTCAAGGAGATGCGCAAGCGGGACTTCTAACGCCGTCAGTCTCCGGACCTCCGGGTTCGAGCCGTGGATTCCCCAAACTGAAATCCTCAACAGGAGAACAAGATGATTGCTTCGCGGTCCATCATTTCCGCGGCCCTTGTTTTCGCCGCCTCCGAACTCGGCGCGCAGGGCCAGCCAATTCCACCTGGTCAGGCCGCGCCGGCTGCCCGGCCGGCTCAGCCGGCGCCAAGAATTCCCAGAGCTACTGCGAGCACCCGCGCATCCGTGGCGGTACTGATCGACAGCCGCTGGGACGCGCGGGAAGGAGGATGGTTCGGTGCGCTGAACCTGGCGGGGCCCGCCAAAATCGCTATCGACTACGGCCAGCCGCATCTGCGTGGCAGAAACGTGATTGGAATGCCAGGTGTGGTTCCTTGGGACAGCGTCTGGCGCACGGGCGCCAATATGTCCACCCAGCTCAGCGCCGAAGTCGACATGACGATCGGGAACACTTTCATACCGCGCGGGCTCTATACTCTGTTCTCGCTTCCGACCCGAACAGGCTGGAAGCTGGTTGTGAGCAAGGAGGTACTCCAGTGGGGGACGGACTATGACCCCTCGAAGGATTTCGCGCGGATCGACCTCCGTCAGCGCACATTAGCAGAGCCGGTAGAGAGTCTCACCTTCTGGCTCGTGCCAGCCATCGAGAATGCCCCGTCCACCACCTTTCCCCACGGCGTGCTCAAGTTCGCCTGGGGCACCACGGAGCTTTCGACCGACTGGCGAGTCGGACGTTGACAGCCGCTCAAAGGCGCACGTCGAACTCGGCGCGCGCCTTTTTTGTTGGTCGGAGTCCCAAGCGCGACGGGTCCGACACCGGAATGTAGGTGAGCTCGACCCCTGACGCCGCGCGCTGAAGCAGCATCCCGCCGCGAGCCATGTCTCCGTGACCGACGAACTCCTTTGGAAATACCAGTCGGCTCCCGAAGATCGGCGACAGGACGTCTACGTACTTTCCCGTAGCAATGCTTCCCAGCAGCACGACCTGGCACTTGGGTCCGATCCTCTCGGCGATCTTGCTCGCGTCGCGCTCGAGCGGGTAGCGGTACCGCGATTCCTCGGCGTCAATTGGGACAGCAGCGAACCGCTCCAGGTCCTTGAGCGTGACCAGAGAGCCCGGTGAGTAAAGTCCGTCGGTTGGGGTTATGATCTGAATGCCAGGCGCACGGCGGGGCGGCGGGTTCTGGAACTCGCGGGCATATGTCAGCTTTCCTCTGAAATAGAGCCCGCTCAGGAAACTGAAGACCTCGCCAAGGGGCGCTCCCGGCTGTTCGCGGACTCGCAGGGCGATGTCGAACTCGGCCCTGTCGTTGAACAGGAGCGCGGCACGCTTACCGCCGCAGCTCGCCGGTGACAGCAGGAAGATTCGCCGTTGGTGCACGAGCGGGACTCAAGCAATTCTTTCGCCGCGCCAACTGAGAGAAGCGCAGCGCCGCGAGGATAGTTAGAATTGGAGAGGGGGTCATTAATGGCTAAGAACAGGCTACAGGAGCTGCACGACGCCGGGCAATCGATCTGGCTCGACAGCATCGATCGCAGGATCCTGCACGACGGCGAGTTGGAGCGTCGCATCCGTGAAGATGCGCTCACCGGCATGACATCCAACCCGACGATCTTCCAGAAGGCGCTCGCCTCGAGCAACGCTTACGATGAGCAGATAATTGCCGCCGAAGAGGAAGGTCTCACGAGCTGGGAGCTGTTCGAGCTGCTCGAGACGACCGACGTGCGCGGCGCCTGCGACGCATTTGCCGGCGTGTACAGCTCGACGCGCGGCGGCGACGGCTATGTCTCCATAGAGATCTCTCCCGGCGTATCACACGACGCCGACGCCGCGGTCGAAGAAGCCCACCGCCTCTGGAAGACTGTCGATCGCCCGAATGTCATGGTGAAGGTGCCCGGCACGACCGAAGGCGCGGTTGCGGTGCGACGCCTCATCGCCGAGGGAATCAACGTCAACATCACCCTGCTGTTTGCGATCCAGGCGCATGAGCGCGTGATCGAAGCTTACATGGCGGGGCTCGAGGATCGTGTCAGAGCCTACCAGCCGATCGACGGGCTCGCGTCAGTCGCAAGTTTTTTCGTGAGCAGAGTGGACACGGAAATCGACAGGCGTCTGGACGCGCTCATTGCCAAGGCGCCGCCTGCGGAGAAAGAGCGCCTCCAGATGCTCAAGGGTCGCGCCGCGATCGGAAACGCGAAGCTCGCCTATAGACTCTTCAGGCAGAAGTTTGCGGGACCGCGGTGGGAAACGCTCGCGAAGCAAGGCGCACGAGTGCAGCGCCCACTGTGGGCCAGCACCAGCACCAAGAATCCCGCTTACCGCGATGTCATGTACGTCGAGGAGTTGATCGGCCCTGACACGGTTGACACCATGCCGCCGGCAACTATCGAGGCGTTCAAGGATCACGGCGTCGTGGCGAGAATGGTCGACAAGAAGGTCGCCGTCGCCGAGGCGGTTCTCAAGGAAATTGAGGCAGTCGGAATACCGATGCGCGACGTAACCGAACAGCTGCTGGTCGAGGGAATAGCCAGCTTCCAGAAATCGTTCGACGAGCTGATCGCCGGACTCGAAGCGAAGATCGGGTCACTCACACCTGGCGGGAAGTGACCGGCATCTACACTCCTCGTACCAAGATCGTCTGCACACTTGGACCCTCGACCGCGAGCGATGACGCCATTCGCGGGCTGATCGAAGCCGGGATGAACGTTGCTCGGGTGAACTTCTCTCACGGGACACACGAGCAGCACGTGGCGACGATCGCCACCGTGAGGCGGCTCGCCGAGCAGGCTGGGAAACCGATCGCGATTCTCGGTGATCTGCAGGGACCACGCATCAGAATCGGCGATCTCCCGAAGCCGCTCACGCTCAAGGTCGGTGAAGACATCGTGCTCGTTCACGAGGGCCAGGAGCAGAAAGCGGAGATCCCCGTCACCTATGACCAGCTCGCGCACGACGTGCGGGTGGGGGACCGTATTCTGATCGACGATGGACTGATCGAGCTCGTCTCGCTCGAGGTTGGGAACGCTCGCGTAAAGGCGAGGGTTCTCAACGGCGGCGAGCTGAAGAGCCACAAAGGACTGAACCTGCCCGGCATCCAGGTTTCCGCGCCTTCGATTACCGAGAAAGACGCTGCCGACATCCGCTTCGCCGTCGAGCAGGAGGTCGATTACCTCGCGCTCAGCTTTGTGCGCCGCGGCGAAGACATCGAGTCGCTTCGCAAGATGATCCCCAAATGGGTGCTGGTTGTGGCGAAGATCGAGAAGGATGTCGCTCTCCAGAACATCGAGGCCATCGTCCGCGCCAGCGATGCCGTGATGGTCGCGCGCGGCGACCTCGGGGTCGAGCTTCCATTCGAAGCGGTGCCAGGGGCGCAGAAGAGGATCATCCGGCTGGCGAACAGGTACGGGCGGCCCGTCATCACGGCGACGCAGATGCTGGAGTCGATGATCGAGCATCCGCGCCCGACGCGCGCGGAAGCGAGCGACGTCGCGAACGCGATCATGGATGGAACCGATGCAGTGATGCTGTCGGCGGAGACAGCCGCGGGCGCCTACCCGCGGCTCGCGGTCGAGGCGATGACGCGCATAATCAAGGAGATCGAGACGCATCCGCCGGTGGCTCCTTTCGCCGGCGCGGAGCAGGGCGATGGCGTCGTCACCACCGAAGTCGCGATCGCCGCCGCGACCGTCGCCGCAGTGGACATGCTCGGCGCGCCGCTGGTCGTGGTGTTCACCAAGAGCGGGTTCTCAGCGCGCGTCGTCGCATCGAAGCGCCCTCCGGTTCCGATCCTGGCTCTCACCGACGAGCCGCGCACGTACCGTCAGCTCGCGCTCGTCTGGGGTGTGGTGCCGGAGCTGGTGCCCCACTGCGCGGACTACGATGAGATGATGGAGCGCACCAAGAGCGTCGTCGCGCAGCGGGAGCTCGCTTCGAACGGAGACCGCATCATCGTGACGGCAGGCGTGCCTTTCGACATGCCGGGCACCACCAATTTGCTCAAGGTGGAGACGGTCTGAAGCTCACCTTCCTGGGGACGGGAACCAGCTTTGGCATCCCACAAATCGGATGCACGTGCGATGTGTGCAGGTCGACGGATCCCCGGGACAAGCGAACGCGTGTCGGCGCGCTGGTAGAGACCGACGGTGGAACGCGTATCCTCATCGATACTCCGCCCGAGCTGCGCCTCCAGCTCATCGCGGCGGATGTCAGCAGAGTCGACGCCATTCTGTTTACGCACGATCACGCCGATCACGTCCACGGCATCGATGACATCCGTGCCCTCTCGGATCGGAGCGACGTACCCATCGAGATGTACGGCCCGCCCGACACGATGGAGAGGCTGTCAAAGCGATTCGCTTACATCTTCGACGACACGATCAAGCCACTTCCAGGCACGAGCAAGCCGGAGGGTCGCGCGCACCACGTGTTGGCGGGCGAGAATATCCGAATTGGAGACGTGGATGTGATGCCGGTCGCGGTCCCACATGGTCCCATCTCGGTCTACGGATACCGGATCGGAAACCTCGGCTACATAACCGACGCCAAGGAGCTACCTGAAGAGGCGCTGCGCGCCTTCCGCGGTGTCAGCGTTCTCGTGCTCAACGCGCTTTTTCGCACGCAGCACCCGACTCATCTGAGCGTTTCGGAAGCGGTGACCGCGGCACAAAAAGTCGGTGCGCGTCAGACCTGGCTCACGCATTTGACCCACCGCACCGGTCACGCCGAGCTCGAGGCAGAGCTTCCGCGCGGTATCGCTCCCGCATTCGACGGCCTCACCATACAGATAGACTGAGATGACGCTTCGCATCGATTACTCGAACATGATGATCTCGCCTGACGGGATCGATCCCGCGATGTGGAATGGGGCGGGGAAGCAGTTCGCCGATGCAAAGCAGGGGTTCGATGCGTTGCGCGCTGGAGGAACGGTCGGCTTCGTGGACCTGCCATGGGACAAAACCCTTCTCGGCCAGGTCGAGGGATTCTCGAGCGCAGCGCGCGGGAAGTATGACGATGTGGTCATTCTTGGGATCGGCGGCTCGGCGCTCGGACCAATCGCTCTACGTACCGCGCTCCGGCCAAGCGGGTGGAACATGCTCGATGAGAAGGCGCGGGGTGGTTACCCACGACTTCACGTGCTCGACAACGTGGATCCGGAGACGATCGACGCGCTGTTGGGCCGGTTGCGCCTCGAGCGGACGCTCTTCATCGTCACGTCCAAGTCCGGCGGCACCGCGGAGACGATGGCGCAGTTTCTCATCGTGCACGATCGCATTACGCGCGAGAAGCTGGACGTCGCAAAGCAAGTGGTGTTCGTCACCGATCCGAAGCAGGGCGCGCTGCGGCCTTTGGCGGAGCGCCTCAAGGTGCCGGCACTGGACATCCCCGCCAACGTCGGCGGCCGCTTCAGTGTGCTCACTCCGGTCGGAACCCTGCCGGCCGCGCTCATAGGCGTCGACGTCAAGTCACTTCTGTCGGGAGCGGCCGAGATGGCGAAGCGGTGCGAGAGTCCGGAGCTGATGAAAAACCCCGCCGGCGTCTACGCGATGCTCCAGTGGCTGGCTGACACGCGGCTCACGAAAAAAATCGTCGTCTTCATGCCTTACTCGGATCCCTTGCGTGATTTCGCTGCGTGGTTCGTGCAGCTATGGGCGGAGAGTCTTGGCAAGCAGCGACCCGACGGAACGCCGGTTGGATCAACCCCGCTTGCGGCGCTCGGCGCAACCGACCAGCACGCACAGGTGCAGCTCTTTATGGAAGGCCCAGCCGACAAGACAGTCACCTTTGTGGCGGTCGAAAAGCGCGCGACCGATGTCACTATCCCCACCGCGTTTCCGGACGTGAAGGAGCTCGGGTATCTCGGCGGTCACTCGCTGGGAGAGCTGATCGACATCGAGCAGCGCACAACCGCGGGAGCGCTAGCCAGGCGCGGCCGGCCCAACATGACTATTCATCTCGAGCGCGTGGATGCACCGCACGTAGGGCAGCTGATGATGCTTCTCGAGATCGCCACGGCCTACGCAGGACAGCTTTACGGGATCGATGCGTTCAACCAGCCCGGCGTCGAGTTGGGAAAACAGTTTGCCTATGCGTTGCTGGGCCGACCCGGCGCGGACAACGCAAAAAAGGAGTGGGACTCGCTGCCCAGGAGCGATCCCCGCTGGACAGTCTAGGGTGCTCATCGACCATAAAAGAACTGAAGACTACCTGCCAAGGGCTGTGAGCGGGGCGGCTGGGGGCTGCGGGGGTACAGACCGGGATGATTGGTGAGCAAAAAACCGGTTGATAGGTGAGCTGGCCCTTTGGCGGCATCACGTTTGGGCATCCTCCGGGAGGTGCCCATGCCGTGGCGAGAGAGCTCACCAATG
>JALYKM010000230.1 GCA_030774785.1 Gemmatimonadota bacterium | reverse complement strand
ACTCCTTCGGCGGATCTTGACTCAATCCAAGGGGAGTGCGGTTGCGAAGGCCTTGGGCATCTCGGGCGACGAGTCATTTGCCGAATTCCTTGAGCTCGCGCCGCGGTCCTACTCGTTCTACGTGCCGTTCGTAGAGCAGACCCTGGATGGCGATCACCTTGCGTTCGGCCGGGAGCCGATCGTCGCGTTGGGCGAAACGTCCGGAAGCCTCGGTAATCCCAAGCTCATTCCGCATAGCGCCGCTTCGTTGGAGTGTGTCCGTCAGTTCGCCAAGCGACTGCTGCTCTTTCAGTTGCTCGACGGCGATCATTACATCCCGATGTACACCAAGTGGCTCGCAGTGACCGCCTCAACCAACGTCCGAATTGACCGCGGGATACCAGTCGGTTTTATCTCGGGATTGATGTATCAGATCGCTCAGAAGAAACGCCGTGGCTTCCTGCTCCCGACGCCCGCAATAGCTGCGATCAGCGACTGGGACGAGCGAATTCAGGAGAGCGTCGCCGAGGCCTGGGACAAACGTGTTGGCACGATGCTGGGGGTGCCCGCGTACTTGATGCGCTTTCTGGAGGCAGCGTCAGTGCGGGCGAACGGCAAGCCACTCGGCGAGGTCTGGCCCTTACTCGGACGTGTGTACTATAGCGGGACATCGATCGCGCCTTATCGCGAGCAGATGGAACGAACACTCGGCAGGCGCCTTCGCGTGCAGGGATTGTACACCGCGACCGAGGGAAGCTTCGGAGCCGAGCTCGACCCGATGTCACCGGGGGAGCTTCATCTGATGGTAGACTTGGCCGTTTTTGCCTTTCGCGACCTCGAGGAGCCCGGCTCCGGTCTCGTTTCCGCTTGGGAAGTGACTCGCGGGCACCGTTATGAAGTGTTAGTGACGACTCCTGCTGGACTGATTCAATATCAAATCGGCGATGTCCTCGAGGTCACCGAAACATGCCCCCTCCGGATACGCGTTGTCGGCCGCACCGAAGAGGAGATCAACATCGCGACAGAAAAGCTGTCGCTGAAGCAGGCGTATGCCACCCTCGAACGGGCTTTACGGACTGACGTTCATCGGGATCATTTCATGGTCGTGCCGGATCCGATGAATCCGCGGCGGCACCTGTGGATCGTCGAGGCATCGGAACCTGGCAGCGACGTGGAGGCCGCCGTTCTCATCGACGGCGCGTTGGCGTCGATAAACCCGTCGTATGCGGCGCTCCGACAGGGTGACGCGGTGTTGGATCGACCGCGGGTCGTGGTGTGCGAGCCTGGAAGCTTCGACGCATATATTGCCGCCGGGTTCGCGATGCGCGGGCAATTCAAGTTCCGACACTTGTTCCCAGATGCGGAGGCGCTCAAGCGCACCATCGGGCTCGAAGCGTTTGCCCGCCAACTCGGCGCTACATGACCGCTCCGGGCGCCCGCCAGGAATTTCTCTCCGAATTCAGGCTCCGCAATCGTGGACTGATTGCCGACTCGGATCAAACGGCGCTCTCCGAGGCTCGCTTTCTGATTGCCGGATGCGGTTCAACCGGCGGCGCCGCGATAGAGCCGCTGGTCAGGGCGGGGGCTATGCGCATGATCCTTGTCGAACCAGGACGGTACGAGCTGCACAACCTCAATCGCCAGCGGGCGACGCTCGAGGCAATCGGACACAACAAAGCGACATGGCTGGCAACGTACGCCCGGAAGATCAATCCGTATCTTGAGCTGGAGGTCGACGAAGCAGGAATCTCCCCGCAGAACGCCGAAGGATTGACCGCGCGGGCAGATCTGATCATCGATGCGATCGACGTGACATCGATGGACGGGCTGATGGCCAAGTGCTCGCTGCACGAGGCGGCGGCAGCGGCACGGCGGCCGGTGATATCGGCATACGATCTTGCGTACCGCCAGTACGTGAGCATCTGCGACTACCGGCGATTGCGAGCCCCGCTTCGCGGCGAGATAGACCGCATTCGCAAAGTGCAGACGCCGACCCAAGCTCTCGCACGCCTGATTCCGCTCCGGGCGATTCCGTACGAGTTGCTCGAAGAGATCGAGCGTCTTCAAGACGAGCCGAACGCATCGATCAGCCAGTTGGGGTGTACGGCCGACCTGTTCGGTGCGCTGGTCGTTCCACTCGCAGTCGAACTGCTCGCGAATCGTCGGGTGAAGCAGTCTTACGTCCTCGACCTGAAGGATCCATCACTGCCGTTCTCGCGTCGAGCAGTGCGATCGGTGAAAACTGTCTTCGGGCTAGTTCGACTCAGGGCGCGAATGTTCCGGAGGGCAACCTGAACGCGGCGCTCAACAAACAAGGTCAATTGATGGTCGTGGTCGTAGGATTTTTCGCGACGGTGCAGTCGTTGATCGTTCAGGCTAGCAACGGTACCGCGCCCGCCGCGAGGGAAGCGGTTACGCTGGCCCTCGCACTCGGCTTCGCCGTGCGGTATTGGTGGGTGATCCTGCTCTTGCAATGGCCGGCTCGATGGTTCCGAACGCTCCTGCTGCTGTTGGCCTGGTCCGCGTTGCCCGTTGTGGCGATGATGGCTACGAATGCTGTTCGATGGGCGCTCGCGCTGGCAGCGCTCTCGGCCGTCGGGTGCATGACCGAGGTATACAATGGCATCACCAGACAATGGCTGGTCGGCTCCGAAGCGATGGCGCGTTCGCTTAAGACCGATCACGTCTCTGGAGCGGTGTCCGCGGGCGGGGCAGCTGTTTGCCTCGTGCTGGTCGCGTTTTTCCGGCCGGTGTGGCTGGACCTCTTGATTCCGTCGATGGTGTTTGCCGACTGGGCGCGGTTAATCCTGATGATTCGCCGGCACCAGCGCTTCATTGATCTGGAGCTTCTGACATGACTGGAAAGCGGCTGACGCGCCTGCCCGCTGGGCCCGGCGCGGAGCATTGGACCGGCCCGGTGTTGGTCCGTGGGTGGTTGCGCGTTCGCGAACCGTGGCTGCATCCGGTAGCGGCGCTGACGCTGGTCAGAAAGTGGATCCGTCTTAAGAAAGACGTCGACCGTGGTTACGGGTTTTTGTCCTTCGAGTATTGGCAGCGATTGAACGCGCTCGTCTTTGGCATGCACGTTGGATGGAGCAGTCACGCCGAGCTCCAGATTTTCTATCGGACGCCGTCACATCGAGATATTGCGGCGTACGCCACCGCGTCGCCGCTCGTTCGCGCGATGAAGCTCGAAACGCTGGCCATCGATGCCGAGGGTCACATCATCCACCTCGGAGGGTTTTTCATTTGCGCAGACGAGAGCGATCTGCCAAACGACTCTTTATTCCCTGTCATCGCTCAGGTCAACGAGGCCATGTCGATCACGAACCGGTAGCGTACGTCGCTCTTCAGGATGCGTTCGTAGGCTTTGTTGATGGACGCAATGTCGATCATCTCGATGTCGGAGGCGATGCCGTGTTCCGCGCAGTAGTCCAGCATCTCCTGCGTTTCGGGAATGCCGCCGATCCCCGATCCTGCCAGGCTGCGTCGGCCCCCTATCAGGCCGAAGAGCGCCACTTCGGCAGGCGTGGGCGGTGCGCCGACACAAATCATCACGCCATCGGTGTCCAGCAAATGAAGATACTGGTTGTAATCGTGCTTTGCCGAAACGGTGTCGATGATAAAGTCGAAATATCCAGCCAGCTGCTTGAGCTGCGCGGCATCACTCGTTAGCGCGAACTTGTGCGCACCCAGACGTCGCGCATCCTTTTCCTTTCCGGGCGATGTGCTGAGCATCGTTACCTCGGCACCAAACGAAGCCCCGAGCTTCACAGCCATATGGCCGAGGCCACCAAGTCCAACGACGCCCAGCTTGTGGCCTTTGCCAACTTTCCAATGGCGCAGCGGAGAGTAGGTGGTGATGCCGGCGCAGAGAAGGGGCGCCACTTCGGCGAGCGGCTGCTTGTCCGAGACGCGCAGAACGAAATCCTCGTGCACGACGATCTGCTTTGAATACCCGCCCTGTGTAACCTCACCGGTGAGTCTGTCACGGGCGCTATACGTTCCCACCATGCCCACCTTGCAGTACTGCTCGAGACCTTTCCGGCAGTTCACGCACACGCGGCATGAATCGACCATGACTCCAACGCCGGCGACATCACCGCGCCGGAATTTCGTCACCTTGTCGCCGACGGCGGTTACTCTGCCAACGATCTCGTGGCCGGGAACGATGGGATAAATTGTCTGCTTCCACTCGTTGCGCGCCATGTGCAGGTCGGAGTGGCACACACCACAGTAGAGAATCTCGAGCTGCACATCGTTCGGCCTCACCTCTCGGCGATCGATCTGGAAAGGAGCGAGAGCAGTGTCCGGGCTCTGGGCCGCGTACGCCTTGGTTACTGGCATGTCGGTAGGATTGGAGAGATCACGGCCGTAGTCCCTTGAGCAGAAGCCAAAAGCCCTGCAATTGATTTGGTTCGAATGCTCGCAGGTAATCAGGGGAAGCGGGGTATCACACCTGACACGGCATTATCGACGTTGGTGGCTCGCGAGTGCCGGCGTGCTTGCCGGAGGTTTTCGATCCGCCAAGCGCGCTACCCCTACCAGTGAAGCAAGAAAACGGGCGCCATCGCTACTAGTGCAGCGCCGACTTGCAGGGCTAGGATGGGCACAGCCTGTTTTGGTGATCGCGGCACCCACTTGATCGCAAAGAACAATACGATAGGTGCCTGGGCAGCCATAAGGAGCTGCCAGATGTGGGCAGCTGCACCCTCATCCGCCTGGGGCGCCGTACCGTGCAAGGCGACGAAAACCAACACGGTGGCGAGGGCACCGAGAGACATTGCCACGGGAAGGAAGGCGCTCGGGTTCTTCAGCATGCTCAATGGATTCATTTCGTCACCCTCTGGTTTCGCTGTGGGGACGGTACCCAATACTATGATAAAGAACTTTGCGACAAAAAGCAAGTGAGAAGGCGCGCCCCTTCACTGGGCTATCGCGGCTATTGCACGCTTGCCCGCAACGGGTGCCGCGGGTTGCGTCACGTGCGCCGCCACCGCTGCTTCGCATCGAACACATGCAAGGATTTATCACGTCGCGAAGAGCGAATCAACCGCGCCACCCGATAGCCCGCGGGCTAGCTCGGAAAAACTGATGTTCGTACATTAGGCCCGGATGCCAAGGCCTGGTGTAGCGCCGCTCGTCGGAAGAAGCGCGGAGTTGGCTCTTCTCTCCCGGACAATCGACGAAGCGGCAAAGGGCGCCGGACGCTCGGTCTTCATTGTTGGAGAAGGTGGAGTCGGCAAGACGCGCCTGGCCGCCGCGGCCGCCGAGCGCGCCGCCAAGCGAGGCTGGAGCGTTGCGGTCGGGCGGGCTTACCCCGTGGAGACGGGCGTCCCCTACGCTCTGTTCTCCGACGCGCTGCTGCCGATTGTGCGAAAACTGGAGCCAGCCACGCTGTCGGTTCTCACCCGCGGCGGTACGGCAGAACTCGGGTATCTCTTTCCGAACCTGGGCGCGCCAGGCGATCGAGAGCGCACGCTGTCCGGCGCAGATCCCTCCGAAATCAAGGCGCGACTGCTCTGGAACTTCACTCAATTCCTGGGACGGCTCTCTACCAGGGAACCGCTCCTGATCGTTCTGGAAAACCTGCAATGGGCCGATGCGTCGTCGCTCGAGCTGCTCCACTTCGTCGCGCGACAGATCGAGGGCCAGAAAATAGTGCTGCTCGGCACCTACAATGAGGCGGAGCGGGACTCGAATGCGGTTCTGCGCAGCACCGAGCAATCGTTGATGGGGATCGGATCGCTCACGATTCAGAGGCTGGCCCCGCTCCCGCAGGCGGAAGTCGAAGACCTCGTCCAACTGATGTTCGGGGTGGACCAGGCGTCCACGCGACGCTTCTCCGCGATGCTCTACGACTGGACTCGTGGGAATCCATTCTTCGTCGAAGAGACGTTGAAGTCGCTCGTCGACTCCGGTGCACTCACGCAGAAGGACGGCCGCTGGACCGGATGGGAGATGGAGACGCTTCAGCTTCCGTCCACGATTCGAGACGTGATCAAGGCGAGAGTAGACCGATTATCACCAAACGCACGAACGCTGGCGAACCTCGCCGCCGTCATCGGCACGCGTGCCGAGTACGATACGCTGGCGAAAGTTTCCGGCTTGGCGGAAAAGGAAATCATCGCTGGCGTGGACGAGCTGCTCACTCGACGAGTGCTGGCGGAAACCGGAAGCGTCGATGCGATCCACTATGATTTCACGCATCCATTGCTCCAGCAGGTGATCTACGCCGAGCTGGGGCAGGCACGCGCGCGACTTCTGCACGCGACGATCGCCGAAGCGCTCGAGAGTCTTTACGGCGACGCTGCACTCGGCCACGCGGACGAGCTGGCAGTCCACTTCGGCCGTGCCCATTCGCAGTCGCTGGCGCGAAAGGCCGTGAGGTACCTCCACGCGGCCGGACGCGGGGCTATCGAGAAGTATGCCAACCGCGAGGCGGCGAATTATCTGGCGGCGGCGCTGGACCATCTGGACAAGGATCCCACGATCACCGATGCGCCGCGCGAGGAGATTCTCACGACGCTCGCGCGGACGCGGCAGCGGTTGGGCGAGTATGATGCGGCGCTGCAGTTATGGGCTCGAGCGCGTGAGGAAGCAGCGGCACGAGGGGAGAAAGGGGCGCTCGCCGACATAGACCACCGTATGGGACTCGCCTGCTACTGGAGCGGCAGGTACGCCGACGCCCTGGCGCACTATGAAACCGGACTTCAGGAGGCTTCTGCGTCCAGCGACCGGTCCACCGCAGTGAGGCTGCGCCTTGCCAAAGGGATCGCTCTCCAGGACCTGGGGCGATTGCTGGAAGCCCAGGCCGAAGTCGAGGCTGCGCTCGCTTCGGCGGCGGAAGGTGGCATCCGGAACGATGCTCTTCTTTCACGCGCGCACAGGGCGCTTCTCATTCTTTACGCCTGGGCAGGTCCGCTCGACCTCGCGCGGGACAACGGGGTGAAGGCGCTCGCACACGCTGAGGCCGCGGGCCAGCGAATGCTGGAGTGGACTGCGCATTGGGGGATGGCGCTGCTCGAGGGAATTTGCGGAGACGCGCCAGCGTTCCTGAAGCACCTCGCCGCCAGCGAGCGACTCGCGGAGCAAATGCATTCGCCGCTCCTGCCGCTCTGGTCCGCGGAGCTTTTTGTGCAATACTCCTCGAGCGTAGGCGACTGGGATGCAGCGGTCGAAACCGCGGAGCGCACGATCGCTCTCGCCAAGAGTCTCAACCAGCGCATGCTCCTGCCGCGCCTCTACGTGTGGTCTGGTCTCATCTATCTCTGGCGGGGCTCCGACCACAAGGCGAAAGAATACTTCGATGAAGCGTGGAAGCTGGCGGGCGCTGAAAAAGCGGGATCGTTGGCGGGCGCCGGTGATCGCGCGCTCGATGTGCCGTCGATCGTTCCTGCGCATCTCGGTCTGGCGTCGTATTATCTCGCCAAGGGTCACCCGAGGGAGGCAGTTCGCATCGCCGAGGCCGGACTCGCGATCGCAGACCGCACCGGCTACATCGTGTGGGCGCTTCAGTGGCTGCTGCCGACTGTCGGTGAGGCGGCGCTCTTCGCTGGCGATTTCGACAGAGCGGCCACGCATCTGGCGCGTATGAGACGCGACGCCGGCCGTTTTCATCACCGCCTGGGGCTTGCCTATGCGGATGCGTGTGATGGTTTGCTCGCAAGGTTCCGGGATAGCGACCCGGCACGAGCAATTGAGCTGTTGCAATCCTCCGTCGAGCAGCTCGAAGCGATTCCATTTCCTCCGCAAGCCGCGAAGATCAGGCGAAGACTTGCCGGCGCGTTCGTCGAGGTGGGCGACCGGGAGGCAGCAATGCGTGAGCTCCGCAA
>JALYKM010000229.1 GCA_030774785.1 Gemmatimonadota bacterium | reverse complement strand
GCTTTGGGAGCAGGAGGTCCCCGGTTCAAATCCGGGCGCCCCGACTATGTAGCACAACGACTTACGGGCTTTCAGCCTTCGAGCCCTAAACCGCTAGTCACCATCTAGTCATCACGTAGGAACGATTCAGAGGGCTAAACAGACGAACAGAGGGGTGCTGTCGACATTTCTTTCTACGGAGGCCCTGTGCCACATCGAACCGGAAAGACTATCCCTGTTAGGACAGCCAAGGGTAAGGACTACACGCTTGTTGAATACGACAGCGTGATCCCGGTCGGAGACTTTGGCGATCCAAACGACACTCTCCCAGGACTCCCGAGCTACAAAACGACTACTGGCCTAACGGTAAACCGCAAAAGTGAAACTGACTTCGAAATTCTAGAGGGCGGCGAACTAGTTCCAGCTCGCAACGAAAGCGACTGGGCTCTGCTTAAGCGCATCATTCTCGCCTGGCGAGAGTCCGGTGATGTCGTTGAGAGCGGCATTGCGGTGCGCCTGTCGGGCCTAGTGGATGCTCCTCTAGACGACCGACAGAAATGGGTCGGCAAGTTCTACCCTGCTGATGTGACTCAACTCCAGAAGAAGGCACTGAGCGACCGGTTGGGTGGAGCGACTGCCGTTGATGTTGAGCGTACGAGTGAGATCATCGCGGACTGGCTGCGAGCGCGGGAGCAGTAATCGACGCGGCGGCGTTCTTTCTGGGAAGGAAAGGCTAATCATGCTGGTGTATCGACTCCGCCCGGTACCGCCTGATCGCGACCCTCAGATGCGCGAGATGATTGGGCTCGCAAAGGGCTTTATCTGCGACGGCACGTTGAACGATGCGGAATGTGCGTCCCTTCGAGAGTGGCTTGTCTGTAACTCGGCGGTGATGGATACGATGCCCGCGAGCCAATTAGGCGACCGACTGCTTAAGGCGTTTGAGGATGGCGTGGTCGATGACCAAGAGCGGAAAGAGCTGACGTTGATCCTGCTTAGCGTGACGAAGCTGGCCTGAATACTCCCCCCATGAGCGACAAGCCGGAGCGGCAAGACTTTATCCTACTGCTTCCCATTGATCCGAAGGCCGCAGATGACCCGGCGATCATCGAGGCCTTTCCTAATCACATGCGGCTGATCGGCTCCATCATCGCGGAATGGAGCCACGTTGAATACAAATTGGCCATGCTGCTCGCAATGGGGCTTCGGTGTCCTCAACAGACCGTAGCGGCCATGCTCTATGCAATTGAAAGCAGCGGAGCACGGCTCGATGTAATCGAAGCAGTATTCCGGCACTTCAAAGAGCCCGCCCGTTCCGAGGCATCGGCGTTGATCGAGGAAGCGAGAAGCATGCTGGTACAACGCAACAAGTTCGCGCATTCCATCTATGGGGAAAGTGCTGACGGGGGGTTGGCAATAGTCGGCATCCGCCGAGACAGCGCTGGCGACCTGCCAGAGCATGATCTCAGGCATCAGTTTGAGAGGATGAAGGCGCTGTCGTACCACGCTGGGCGGTTCTTGGCCATTCTTGCGGGAGTTTTTCAAGAGCAGCCGACAGGACAGTCCGCATCTGACGCTCTGCGAAATATTCTGTCGGACTCAACCGGCGTTCGTATTCATCCATCGCCTGAAGGGCCGCCGAAACCATCTCCTGAGTAACCGCTGAAGGCTTATTCAATTAGCCCCCTTGAGTTGCACGCGCCGTTATTTGGAAACTCTACGGACGGTCCTAGAGGCGGCGGGAAGGCTTTGGGGATGGTGCGTCTCTCGCCCGAGGCGGTAGTTGGATAGAACGCGAACGCCTCCGCTGACGTGACGGCGCGAGGCGAAACGTGCCCGACATTGAGGGAGCAATCCATCCAGACCTTGGAGCCGAGCCCCGCTACCTTCTCGCAGAAATCAATATCCTCGCCGAAGCCTGGCGTCGTCCCGTGCGAGAACCACAGCGGCGCCAGCGCTTCAATGATGTTGCGGCGAACGAGCAGGCATCCCGCGCCGCCTCCTGCTCTTGGAGCAGGAGGCGGGAACATGAATTAGGCTCAGAAGTTCCTACTTGCCTGCCTTTCACGAACACGCTGCTCAGTATGTCGCGCATTTACAAATAGCTTGCACTTCCGCGAACATTTTGCGCATGCGAATGGACACCACAACGGACACCATTGCGATGCGCAAGGAAGCGAAGCCGGTTCACTTCCGCGACTTCGCGTTCAGCTCCTCGAACCAATTCTTAACGACGATCAGCTTGTCGGGGAGGGGCCGAATCATCAGGAAGCGCTGGTCGTTGGGCGCCAACGCATACTGTAGCCCCAATTTCTCCGAGGCGAATCCACTGGCCGGAAAGAGTAGCGTTGGGCGACCGAACGAGAACGTCGGAGTAGTCTTTACCTCGACGGCCACGAGGTTCCCGGAGCCGTCGCGGTAGAACAACTCGCTCCCTCTATGGGACCAGAGCGGCTCGGTCCCACCGCGCGTCGAGACCGCCCACCTTGCCGCGGTCGTGTTTGGGAACGGGGCCACGTAGATCTCAAACTGACCAGTCTCATCCGACGCATACGCCAGCCATCGCCCGTTCGGTGAAATGGCTGGAGCTACTTCGCTGAATTTGCTCGCCACGAGCGGCACCGGCGCGGTATCAATCCCCGGCCGGATCCCAAGAATGTCACCCGAGCCGGGCGCGCTATAATCTGTCACGAAGATTAGCCACTTCCCGTCAGGCGACCAAAGCGGCGCCCACACCCACCGCTTCTCATGGAGCGGCAGCACCTTCTGTGTGCTGCCATCGGCCCGTTTGGTCCACAGAACGCCTGTGGGGGATTCCGAGGAGAACGTCACGGAATTGCCGTCTGGTGTCCACCCGGAGCCATAATTGACCTTTCCATCGAGCGTCAACTTGAAGCTTGAGCCTCGGTCTAGCCGCTTGATCCAGATGTCTCCCGGGTAGCCACTAGGGGTCCTCGTGACGGCGAGTCGCCTCCCGTCTGGCGACAGGGACGGATGCCCGAAGTCGCCCTGCCAATCAGGATCGACGGACTGTGGCTTGCCGTCGCGCGTTACCCATACGAATTCCTGGTTCCCTTGTCCCGCGCTCGTTGCGTAGACTAGTGTCCCCTCCTCTGAGACCGCGAGATCGGCCGAGCCTGCAATCCCGTGCCGAATACCTTCGTCCAGCACCGTCGGCTCGCCTGTGGTCTTCATTGAGTTCTGATCGAAGGGTGCGATCATCAATGTTCCGTTGGTCGTCACGTAGAGAAGGTGGCCCGAGGCTGCGTAGCGCGCGTACATCGCGTTGTTCACGATCGCATGGTGTCTTCCTGAGGGGATGTCGGCCACCGCGACGGCGAACGATGTTGCCCCTCTTACTGCGGTCTTTCCACGGGACTCGACGGTGAAAAGAACGCCTTTCCCGTTGGGAAGCACGTCGGGTTGGGTGTGATCAATCTCGCCGTTCGCGGTATCCAGAGTGGTGAACCGTTTGGGGATGGCGCCGGGCTTTGCCTCCACGCGAACGAGACCCGCAGCTGCGTCACAGTCTGCGTAGATCATTCCATCGCGTCCCCAGGACGCACCTGCCTCTCCGACAAGCGTATCTGTAATAATGATTGGTGGGCCGCTGTTGAGCGTCACGAACTGAAGGATTTTGTGGATGACGAACCCCACATGCCGACCATCAGGCGAGAAAAACGGTGTAGCCGCCCCCGCGGTCCCTGGCACCGGAGTAGCGCGCAACTGATTTAGTGGTCGTATGAAGAGTTGCCTGCTTGGGCCACCAATGTAGGCGACCCGCGATCCCTCGGGTGAAATCGCGAGTCGTTCCGCCCAGGCCCCGCCTTGAGCCATCGTCTCCGTCGAATCGAACACCAAGCTGTACCTAACTACCTGCTTCGACGATGCGGGACGCATCCAACCCCATATCGCGGCACTCGACGTGAGAATCACGAGCGCGACCACGGCATACAGGATTCTCCTCTGTGGTCGACCACCCCGTTTCCTTGGGGCTTCCACAGCGACGGAAAGCGCGGACGAAGAATTGTCGTGTGGTGATACGAACCGATCCTGCAGAGTTTCTTCGCGCGCGTGGGACGCGGGGGTCTGCGTCATCGCAACCCGGCTCAAAGCCGCTGCCAGATCTTCGATCTCGGAATCGGGCTCGATCTCCAACTCCTGTCGCACGAGCTCCTGATAAAGGCGCGCGTGCTTCACCGCGCCGGCGCGGTCACCGGTGGCGGCGAGAGCGAGCATGAGCTTCTTTGTGGCGGTAGTTGAAAGAGGATCCGAGTCAGCAAGCCTGCGCCACCAAGACACGCTCTTCGAATACTCGCCTGCTTCGGCCGAAGCGTTGGCGAGGAATTCGATGGCGTTTTGATACTCGAGTCGCAGTCGCGTTCGGTTTGTGTCTATCCACGACTCCAGCTCGCGACTGTCGGTAAAATGAAATCCCTCAAGTAGAGTTCCCTTGTAGATGCTGGCCGCCGTCATCGAGTCGCGGGCGCGAATCGCTTCCTCGAAGTTCCACAGGTCAACTTGGACCAGCTCTGGATTGAGGCGGAGCTCTCGTCCTGTCGAGAGTATGAAATCGCTGCCGAGAGCGTGTCGGATTGCGTACACCGTTTGGTCGAGCGAATGCCGCGCAAGCGGGGCCGAGCTCTCGGGCCAGAGGTAGGCCTCGATACGGTCGCGCGGAAATCCTTGCCTGCCCGCAAGGGCAAGAATTGCGAGCAGGCCCAACGACCTCTTTTGTTGCGCGGATACAGGGACTGGAGGAGTCTCGTTCCGCAGGGAAAGCGTTCCCAGAAGCTCGAGGACCAACATTTTTCCTCTGAGCGAGCTTTGTGAGTTTTGTGTGAGGTTCCGTTGAGGGGGCAAGCCTATCATGGGGAGC
>JALYKM010000228.1 GCA_030774785.1 Gemmatimonadota bacterium | reverse complement strand
TTGGACAGCGCTCGCTTTTCCGCGATAGCTGGCGGGTCGGGCACCTATGAGGTGGTCGGGCACAAGTACACCGAGCACATCGACCTCTTCGTCGACCCGAGACTGGAAGGAAAGAGTCTGACGACTTCGTGCCGAATCGACGGCAACCGTTGGTACCATACTTACCTGGAGAGCGACATCGACACACCACTTGCTGGCGCTGGTCGCATGTCGACGGACAGTACGACGGAAATCTGGCGGCGCGTGGAGTAGGACGCGGTTAGCAGCACGGAAATCTTGCGGCGCGTAGAGTAGAACGCGGAGGCACGCATGAATCTCCGCGCTGGTGTAGGATTTCCCCCGGCCTTAGGTTAGTCGGACTATCCACCTTCAGCCCGCCACGTCAGGCATCTCCAAGAGGAATACATGAGCTCGACCGTCAGAAACCGCGCGCATACCATAGAGAGAGGCGCAACGTCGCACCTGCGCGCATCGCACTTAGGAACCACTGCAGCTCGCTGGTCGCTGGCGATCGCCATCGCCTTCACCGCGCCCGTCACTATTTCGGCGCAGAATGGCAAGCTTCCGCCTCTCATCGATCGCGAGCTCTTCTTCGGCAACCCGGAACTCTCCGGCGCGCAGATCTCGCCCGACGGCCGCTACATCTCCTTCCTCAAGCCATACAAGGATACCCGGAATGTCTGGGTCAAGCGCACGGGCGACCCGTACTCCGCCGCCAAGCTGATCACCAACGACACGAAGCGTCCGGTCACCCAGTATTTCTGGAGCCGGGATGGGAAGTACATACTCTTCGCCCAGGACCAGCTCGGCGACGAGAACTTCAACGTCTACGCGGTAGATCCGGCCTCTTCTCCCGCCACGGGTCAGGAAGTTCCCACCGCCCGCAATCTCACCGCCGCCAAGGGAGTGCGCGCGCTCATCTACTCTGTTCCGAAAAATGATCCCGACATCATGTACGTCGGCCTCAACGACCGCGACAAGGCGTGGCACGATCTCTATCGTGTGCGCATCTCGACCGGCGAAAAGACGCTCCTCCGCCAAAACACCGAGCGCATCGCCGCCTGGGTTTTCGACAACACGGGCACTCTGCGCCTCGCGCTACGAACCGCCGACAAGGGTGACACCGAGATACTGCGCGTCGATCCGACGGGTTTCACTCAGGTCTATTCCTGCAACGTCTTCGAGACCTGCGGTCCCGATCGCTTCAACAAGGACAACAGCAAGGTCTACATGGAGACGAACAAAGGCACCCCGGATCTCACGCGTCTCGTTCTCTTCGATCCGGTCACCAAGACCGAGCAGCTCGTCGAGTCGGATCCGCTCAACCGTGTCGACTTTGGCAGTGCCACTTTCTCGGACGTCACCAACGAATTGATCGCGACGTCGTACCAGGACGATCGCACGCGCATCTACTGGAAGGACAAGGAGTGGGAGAAGGATTACAAGCTTCTACAGAGCAAGCTGCCCGGCAAAGACCTCATCCCAGCATCTTCCACCAACGACGAACGGCTGTGGATGATCGTAGCGTCCAGCGACAGGGAGCCTGGAGAGAGGTACCTGTTCGATCGCAACACCAAGCAGCTCACCCGGCAGTACCAGGTCTACGACAAGCTGCCGCGTGAAGCGCTCGCACCGGTGAAGGCGATCAGCTACACCTCCGCCGGTGGCCTGACGATTCCAGCGTACCTCACCCTTCCGGTCGGTGTCGCGGCGAAAGATCTCCCACTCGTCGTTTATCCGCACGGGGGGCCGTGGGGTCGCGATGTCTGGGGCTACGATCGTACCGCACAGTTCCTGGCCAATCGCGGCTACGCCGTGTTGCAGCCGAACTTCAGAAGCTCCACTGGTTACGGCAAGAAATTCCTCAACGCCGGCAACAACGAGTGGGGACAGAAGATGCAGGAGGATCTCACCGCCGGCGTCCGCTATCTCGTCTCACAGGGAACCGTCGATCCGAAGCGCGTCGGCATCATGGGCGGCTCGTACGGCGGCTACGCCACGCTCGCGGGTCTCGCTTTCACTCCGGACGTCTACGCGGCCGGCGTATCTATAGTAGGGCCGTCGAATCTCATCACTCTGCTCAATTCGATTCCGCCGTACTGGGAAGCGTTGAGAATCATCTTCCACGAGCGGATGGGAAACCCGAATACCCCGGCCGGTCGCGCGCAGCTCGAGAGACAGTCTCCGCTCAACTCCGCCGCGAAAATCAAGGCGCCGCTTCTCGTCGCTCAGGGCGCCAACGATCCCAGAGTGAACAGAGCCGAGAGCGAGCAGCTCGTCATCGCCCTGCGTGATCGTGGCTTCCCGGTCGAATACATCCTTGCACCCGACGAGGGTCACGGCTTTGCTCGGCCCATCAACAATCTCGTGCTGTATACGTCCGCCGAGAAATTCCTGGCGAAGCATCTGGGCGGCCGGTATCAGGAGGGTATGACTCCGGCGATCTCCGCTCGTATGGCCGAGCTGACGATCGATCCCAAGACTGTGGTGCTCGCGAAGAAGGTGGAGGTTTCGTCGAGCGGGCCCAAGCCGGTGGTGGAATTGACTCCGGGTACCTCGACGTATAAGGCGCGTCTCGAGGTGGGTGGTCAGACGATGCCGGTCGATCTCACGCGGACGGTGAAGGAAGTGAACGGCGCCTGGGTCGTGAGCGAGACGACGCAGATGCCGATGGGTACGATCAATGATTCAGCGACGATCGACAAGAGAACTCTGCTGCTCCGGAAGCGGGTAGTTCATCAGGGCCCGGCCGTTGTCGAAGTCCAGTTCGCCGACAACAAGGCGACGGGCAAGATGACGATGAACGGCCAGGAGCGGCCGATCAAGGCCGATCTGGGAGGGACTCTCTTCGCCGACGGCGCGGGAGCCAGCGATGTGATCGCGGCGCTGCCACTCGCAGAAGGGTACACCACGACCTTCCGCAACTTCGATATCATGTCGCAGCAGGTGAAGCCGCGGCAGCTCAAGGTGGCCGGCAGCGAAAAAGTGACGGTGCCGGCGGGGAGCTTCGATGCCTGGAAGGTCGAGATCACGCCAGCCGATGGCGGGAACGGTGAGAGCAGCACGCTCTGGGTGGACAAAACCAGCCGGCGGGTGGTGAAGATTGTGACCGTGATTCCGCAGATGAACGGGGCGGTGGCGACGGCGGAGCTGGTGAAGTAGCTGGCATCTATGACGGAGGGTTCTCTCAAGCATCTATGACGGAGGGTTATACGGATGCTCCGGATTTTGACGGATGCTCCGGATTGCATTTGGTGTGTCGACAGATAACCCGATGGAAGCTGGGTCGCGGTCCAAAATGCAAGAGAAGACCGACTTCGAGATTGGTGGCGTGCAAGTAGTTGTAGAGCTGACGTGTCGCTGATTTGTGAAGCTCGGAGCTCGACTTGGTCTCAACGACGAGTTTATCGTCAACGATCATGTCGAGTCGCTGAGCTCCGAGCTCCTGACCTTTGTACATCACGCGAACGCACAACTCTCTCGTGACGTCATGTTCACGGGCTAGCAGCTCACGTTCGAGTGCTGTCACGTACAGGTGCTCGAGAAATCCGAATCCGAGGTGGTTGTAAACCTCGTAGAAGGCTCCGATCACCGAACGTGTGAGCGCTTCTTCAAGAAGGTCTCCGCGCGCCATGATCCAGAATCGCACGACAAACCGCCGGCAAATCATCAAAACTCTGCCGCTTGAGTGCTATTATTCGCCGCGATCAAATCCGGAGCATCTGTGAAAATCCGGAGCATCCGTATGACCCTCCGTCATAGACGCGTCCGACGGTGATGGTGCGATTCCCGGAGGAGACGCACGAGCTCTCGCGCTCGGGCAAACCGTGGCACCGTGTCGAGCGCTTACGCCACATCGTCGGCTGGTTCGACAAATATCTGCAGCACCAACCGACTATTGCGTACGACGTGCGGTAAGGGGGGGCGATCGGCCGGTCAGATGGGGTTTGCGATCTAGGCATCTATGACGGAAGGTTCATCCCGTCTGGCATCTATGACGGAAGGTTCATCCGCAGCAGTCCGTATGACCCTTTGTCAATCTGTCAAATAGGTCAGCCCTCATTTGCATGACTAGACAACTTCTGGCTCACGCAGGCGATTCCGAAACATTGTCTTGCCCAGCCGTACCGGTCTCCCGATATTGGCCGGGCGTCGCAATCCCCGGAGGCGGGCAAAATCGGTCACAGAATCAAGCTTCTCACGCTACTGGCACTATCTGGATCTCTCGTGGCGGTGTCTCCTCCGCACGAGGGCTATAGCACATCTCCTTCACGCGCGCCTCGGGTCCCGAAGGATGACGCGTCGAGCCCTCCCGCTCTCGTAAACATCTCGAAGCTGCCGAAGACGGTCGAGGTGAACATCACCGCTGCGGTCACAACGCTCTCTCAACAGCCAGGTGTCACGAGCGAAGTCTTCGCCTACAACGGCCGCGTCCCGGGCCCCACGCTCGACGTGCATGAAGGCGATCACGTCATCGTCCACTTCAAGAACAACCTCCCCGAGCCGACCACCGTCCACTGGCATGGCATTCACCTGCCCTTCGAGTCCGATGGCAGTCCGTTCCACCCCCTCGCGCCGGGCGAGACGCACGACTACGTCTTCACCGTCCGTCCCGGGACCGCGGGAACCTACTGGTATCACCCTCACCCCGACCATCGCACCGGCTACGCGATAGGGAAGGGCCTGTTCGGCGGAATCATCGTTCGCGCGGCGGACGATCCGCTGCCGGCTTCGATGCCCGAGAAGCTGCTGATCCTGTCCGACAATCGGTTCCTGAAAGATGGCTCGATCGACTTCCCGGAACCCCACTCACACCACGGCGGAATCGACGAGGAGAACGGACGTGAAGGCCCCGTCCTCTTCGTCAACGGCCACGTGATGCCGACGATCTCCATCGGCAGTGGAGAGGTGCAGCGGTGGCGCGTCGTCAACGCTTCCGCGGGGCGAATCTACCGTCTCGCGCTTTCCGGACACACGTTCCTTCACGTCGGCAGCGATGGCGGGTTGTTCGAGAAGCCGGTGGAGGTGAAGGAGATCCTGCTCACCACCGGCGAGCGCGTCGAGCTCCTTGTGCGCGGCACCGGCGCACCGGGCAGCAAGAGCGTACTCCAGAATCTGCCGTACGACCGGTACGCGCCGCAGACGAGACCACGCGACTGGGAAACATCGCGCGACATGCTGACGCTGCAAACGACGGATGAAGCGCCGGTGACCCCGATCGCAATTCCCGCCAGTCTCCGCAAGATTGTCGCGCTCGATACGGCCAAATCGACGGCCGTGCGCACGGTCGTGTTCTCACAGGGTCTCATCAACGGCAAAACGATGGACATGACGCGCGTGGACGTGAGCACAACCGTCGGCGCCACCGAGATCTGGGAGATCGAGAACATCGTCGGAATGGATCACCCGTTCCATATGCACGGTTTCCAGTTCCAGGTGCTCGATCGCAACGGCGTACCCGAGCCGTACCGCGCCTGGAAGGACATGCTGAACATCCCCAAACACGAAACTGCGCGCATCATCGTTCGCTACGACGACTACAAAGGGAAGTGGATGTTCCACTGTCACATCCTGGACCACGAAGACCACGGAATGATGGGAGTTCTGGAAGTCAAATAATCGATTCTCAAGGAGCGAACGTGATGCGACGGTCGAGCGGGTGCGGGTCATCGCGGTATCTCAAATCGTTTCTGCCCATCCTCGTCGTCGCCGCTTGCACGGCGCCGGCGCCGTCCATATCCAGCAGCGGCAATATGTCGGTGGGTCAGGGAAGTGAGGCGCAAATAGCGCGAGGCCGGTTCGTCGTCATCAGCCACGACTGCGGCGGCTGTCATGGTGGCGGCTCGAATCCCGCAGCCATGGGTTGGCTGGATGGCGTGCGAGTTCCGGAGCAGGAATTCAAGATCGGTCCGTTTACCACTCGTCCCCGCAACCTGACGCCTGACAACGCGACGGGACTGGGGCGTTTCAGCGAGAGGCAGATCTTCAACTCATTGCGATACGGACTCCGCCCGGGTGAGACGCCCGATGTCGAGATCACTTCGACGACTCCGGGCCAGGGGAATTTCCCTCTGCACCCGAAGTATCTCGCTCCACCGATGCCGTGGCCAGGGTGGCGTCACATGCCCGATCAGGATCTCTGGGCAATCGCGGCCTACCTCAAGCGGGCCGTCAAGCCCGTGAATCACAAGGTCGCTGATAGCGAAGGGCCGCCCGACTTCTGGGCCAGTGAGTACACCGTGGAGAAGATCGGCCCCTATCCAGCGCCTGCGTTCCCGACAACGAACGAGAAGGGTCCGCAGCGGTAAGCAGGTGGGGATGAGATGAATCCCAGCCCGAAAAGCTGGGCGCCGAGGGTGATCGCAGTAAGGGGACGCGACGGCAATAGAGTACACGGTGTCACTTGGGGACTTCGTGCACGGAGCTGATGGACGGCGCTCATTTCCGTTCCGGCTTACGGCGTCAGATCCATCGCCTCGACAACGCGGGTATACGGGATCTTTGCGGTGTCATTGACCTGCTTCACTGTGTCGGCGTTCTGAGCCTCGAACAGACACATGCACTTGTCTTCGCCCGGTACGAACATGCTGCGAATATACTCGACCGGCTTTCCCAGTTTGGTGAACTCCTTGCTCGTGTCGATCGCGGCCTTTTGCGCATCTGCAAGCTGACCCATTGAAATGCCGGGGAGCTCACGCTCCACCATGTAGACGGACATGGGAACCTCCTGAAAGGGCGGAATTACACTCAAGCGATCATAGGACCAATTGGAAGGCGAGTCAAGAATCCGTTGGGGCGCGCCGAACACTCCTTCGGTGAGGGGTTGGGCATGACCTGACTCAGCCATTTCTTCGACCGGACTTCTCGGGCGGTAGACAAGTGTGCAATTTTAGCTGCCAGGTTTGATGGAGATGGCATGAACGTCCAGCAATCGATGATGACGGAAGCGCTCCGGCGCTGGCGCATTATTCCGGTGATCGTTATAGACGAGCCGAAGAATGCAGTGCCGCTCGCGAGCGCGCTGTTGAGCGGTGGGCTGCCCATTGCCGAAATCACTCTTCGCACACCTGCTGCCCTGGAAGCACTGCGCCGCATCACCCAGGAACACCCCGAAATGTTCGCTGGAGCCGGCACGGTGCTCAACGTCAGGCAAGCCGAGCAAGCACGGAAAGCTGGAGCGCACTTCCTGATATCGCCCGGACTCAATCGCGGAGTCGTTCATTACTGTCTCGAACACGACGTTCCGGTTTATCCCGGTGTTGCCACCGCAAGCGAGATCGAAGCTGCGCTCGAGTTGGGACTGAATTTGCTGAAGCTGTGGCCGATCGAGACGCTGGGTGGCGTCGCGTACCTGCAACTGTTGTCCGGACCGTTCGTTGGCGTCGAGTTCAACCCCAGTGGTGGAATCACGGCAGCGAACTTCGAGAGCTATCTCGCGCTCAAGAACGTAGTCGCGTGTGGTGGGTCGTGGGTGGCGCCGCAGGATTGGATCGCGTCGAGACAGTTCGACCGCATCCGCGACGCAGTCCGGGATACCGTGATGAGAGTCGGCAGGCTTGCTCCGCCAAAGAGACGTCAAGCCGAACAGGCCCCCAGGATCCACGACGCCGCGCCCCCGCGATGATCTGCAAGCTTCCTCTCGCGCGGGGGTCAGTTCGAGCTTCGTCAGTCACTCACATCCTCGAAGTACCGCTCGATGCAAAGTGACGTCGCCTTCGTCACAGTGTGCATGAGCCGCGAGTGGGCATCAGCGTACCCGAACCGGTAGTGAAACGCGACCGGGATCGCCGCGATGTACTTCACTCTCGCGATCACGGCCTCGACTGACGCTCCGGCTTTCTTCAGCTCGTCTGTGGCCTCGCACACCGCGAGCCGCATCGCCCATTCGGGCTTCGCGACGTCATTGAACGCCGCGAGAAAGTAATAGCGAAGCTTCAGCTCCTTTGCGGTTAACCTGTACAGTGCGTAAGTGGGTGCTGCGTCGGAAGTCTTGAGTGGGAGTGACATGGTCCTGGGGGTTTGAGTGATTGCGCCGTCTGCGCTTTGTCTCTTCGTCTCCCGTTCTACGCACCGGGTTGCTCCGATCGTGGAGGGTTGTCACCAAGTGCACCCTCTTGTCATGAAGTGCGCGGACGGCGCCACAAGGAGTTTTGCGCCCGCAAATGTTTCCGCCAGGTGCGGTTCATGTACTCGTCAGTGCAGTTGGAGATCTTCCAATTGCAGAGCCCGTCCGCGCTGGGGTATGATGAGAGCATGAGCGAGGAGATCGAACGCCCCGGGCACCCCACCCCAATGACCCGCGCCGAGCTGCTCGGCGTGTTCGCGTTCTGGACTATGCTAGCCGTCCTGACCGCCGCGAATCGGCTCGCCGACCAGCGCGACATCGCGTTCAGCGCCGTCCCGCGCACAGTTCCGATCGCGCTCGCCTTTCAGCAGATGTACACCTGGGCGCTGCTCACCCCGCTCGTCTTCTGGCTCGCTGGACGATTCAGCATCGACAGATCAAATGCCGCGCAGCGAATCGCGCTGCTGCTCTTAATCGGTGTGGTCGTCGCCTTCAGCGTAGACCGGTTGAATTCTTCGCTCGTCATGATGGTTAAAGCGCAATCCCGACCGATAGGATTGTCGCCACCAGGTGGTGGGCCCGGTAGCCTCGGCTCCGGCGGCTTCTTCAGCATCCTGCGCGGGCCGATGATCCTCAATCACTTCATCATCTACATCGGAGTGCTCTCGGCGGGGTTCGCGCGGGATTACTTCCTTCGGTACCGCGCTCGCGAGCGGGAGACCGCTCGACTCCAGAGCGAGACGGCCCGGCTCGAGACGCAGCTTGCCGAAGCCCGCCTCAGCGCTCTGAATGCGCAGCTCAACCCGCACTTCCTCTTCAACACGCTGCATGCGGTTTCGTCTCTGGTGGAGCGCGACCCGCGCGGTGTGCGCCGGATGATCGCGAGATTGAGCGAGCTGCTGCGCTACACCCTCGATGGCGGGAATGAGCATGAGGTCGTGCTGGCGCAGGAGATCGCATTCCTCGAGCGATACCTCGAGATCATGCAGATACGATTTCAGGGCCAGATCGAGATCGATGTCGAAATTGGCGACGACGCGCGCGATGCCCTGGTGCCCAGTCTCATCCTCCAGCCGCTCGTAGAGAACGCGGTCAAGCATGGCGTGGACAAAGTTTACGGTAGGGGAAAGATCCGAATCCAGGCGCGGAGGGAAGTCGACCGGCTGGTGCTGACCGTCTCCGACAACGGCCCGGGACCATCCAACACCGAGCTTCCAGAGCAGGGGAAGGGGGAGCATGGCGTCGGTCTCGAGAACATCCGCCAACGGCTCGAGCAACTATATGGAAGCGCGCAGAGCCTGAGCCTCGCGGAGGCAGCAGGAGGTGGAACAGTCGCGCAGATAGTAATGCCGTTTCGGACTCGCGCCGAGCTGCGGACGACAGCGTTGACGGGCGCCGAGGCAAATCAGTGACTCCCGCCAAGCCGCTGCGCGTCCTTATCGCTGACGACGAGCGCCTGGCCCGCCAGCGGCTCGAGGATCTGCTCGCGCACGAAGACAACGTCGAGATCGTGGGCCGAACCGACAATGGACTGACGACGATTGCGGCGATTCGCGAGTTGGAGCCGGATCTCGTCTTCCTCGATATCCAGATGCCCGGAAAAACCGGACTCGAGGTGGTCCGCGACATCGGCGCGGACGACATGCCGCCGGTCATCTTCACCACCGCCTACGATCACGCCGTCGCTGCCTTCGACCTCGCCGCCATCGACTACCTGATCAAGCCGTTCGACGACGAGCGGTTCGAGAAAGCTTTTCGCCGAGCGCGGAAGATGATCGAGCTGCATCAGGTGTCGAAGCTGTCGGACGAATTGCGGTCACTCCTGAGCGTAGGATCAGCGCAGTCGGGCGGCGCCGACAAGAGTCATTATCTCGAGCGGATCGCCGTCGAGATGCGCGGGCAGGTGCGCGTGGTTCCAGTGAAGCAGATCGACTATCTGATAGCGAGCGGGCCATACGCCGAGCTTTACGTCGGCGACAAACGGTACCTGATACGGGAGAGGATGCAGACGC
>JALYKM010000227.1 GCA_030774785.1 Gemmatimonadota bacterium | reverse complement strand
GTCAAGGACATGCACAAGCGACTGGCCGGCAGGGTCGGCTTCCGGGTCCACGCCCACAAGTTCCGCCACACCTTTGCTACCGAGTACCTCAGGAACCAAGGGGAGATCGAGCGGCTGCGCCGAATCCTCGGCCACACGACGTATGTGATGGTCATGCGCTACGTCCACCTGGACAAGGGCGACCTGTGCCGCGACTTCGATCTCAGGTCCCCGTTCTGATAAGTAGAGTCGACGGCGAACGAGGGCGGCGGTAGACGCGAATCACGCGAGCCGAAGCCATCGGTGCAAGGGCCTAGCCATCAATCGTGTCAACGGCTGCCCCCGTACCTATGTCGCAGCCGAACTACAATTGCGTATGCACTTGACCGAACTCCTCGCCCGGCGCGGCCGCTCTATGCTTCAGGGGATGGTAGGAGAGGGACCGAAGACCGGCGGGTCTCAGCCGTACACAGCGGTCGGAAAAGTGGTCGGTGAGATCCCGGTGGAGATCAGCTACCGGATCATTGAGCTTTTTTCCGCCGGCCTTTATTCCAGCCCAAACAAGGCGGTAGAGGAACTGGTTTCGAACGCCTATGACGCGCTGGCTTCCACAGTTGACTTGCTGATCACGGCCAACCTTGACGACCCCAGCGCGGCCATCTGGGTGGTGGACGATGGGCAAAGCATGGACATGGATGGGTTGCTCCAGCTGTGGCGCATCGCCCGATCATCGAAGCGGGACCACGAGGATCCGTCCAGGCCTCCGATCGGCAAATTCGGAATTGGCAAGCTCGCCACCTACGTACTCGCGCGTCAGCTGACCCACATCTGCTTCCAGGACGGCCGTTACTTGGCAGTGACGATGGACTTCGGGGCAATCGACCCCGACCAGGAGGCCGCGACCAAGATCACGCTAGACGTGAGGGAGCTCGATCGTGCGGCCGTCGAGGCGGCGCTGAAGCCTTTGGCGGAGATCGAGGGGGGAACGCAGGTTGCCGAGAGGTTGCTATCAGCCGCGGCAGGGTCCCCTTGGACTGCCGTTGCTATGAGCGACCTGAGACCCCGTGCGCAGGACCTGAGGATGGGGCGGCTACGGTGGATTCTCTCAACGGCATTGCCACTCAGCCCCGCATTCAGCCTCGCCTTGAACGGCGTGCGGATTGTGCCGGCGGTCGAGGACATGCAGCCGCTCGAAACATGGCCCTTGGGCGCCAAAGAAGACGTAGTGAAGGGTGTCAAGGGCGCGCAAAGCGGGTCTGATACGGAGGGGCCGTTTGTGGTTATCGATGGACTCGAGGGCGTCGTCCGTGGCGTTGTAGAGATCTACCCCGACCTCTTGACAACTGGGAAGGCCGCGGAATGGGGACGAAGCCATGGTTTCTTCGTCCAAGTCAGGGGACGTCTCGTAAACCTTGATGACGCGCTGTTCGGGCTCCCTGCACTCTCACACGGCGCATTCGCCCGCTTCCGTATGGTCGTGCAGGCCGACGGCCTCGACGCGTTCTTGGCATCGACCCGAGAGGCCGTCATCGAGGGGCCCCCAGTAGATGCCTTCCGGAGTTACCTTCAGGCCGAGTTCAACGAGGCCCGCAAGATTTTCGACTCATGGGCCGCTGATCAACAGCACAAGGAGCGGCTCGCGACCAAGTTGGGCCAGTCGCCGAAGACGCTGTCGGCGAGACCTTTGGCTCGTGCCATCTCTGCCGTATTGGACGGTTCGATTGACGGACTGCTCCTTACAGACGTCCCCACGGGGCTCACCCAGGAACAGAAGGATGAACTCCTGGTCAGCATCGAGGCGGCCTTGGAATCCGAGGCCGGCCTGTTCGCCGAAGTGACGCTCGAGCCGATTGACGTTGAGCACTTCATCGCCGCTTACGACCCCGTTGCCCGAACGGTGCGAATAAACACGCTGCATCCGTTCTTCGCCAACTACGCCGAGGATTACGGGGCGTTCCAGCCGTTTGAACTCTTCGCCGTGGCAGAGATCCTGACGGAGGCGTATCTCCTCGATGAGCGCGTCGATGCGGAGGCGATACGACGTGTGCTGACAAAGCGCGACCAGTTCTTGCGCGAGTTCGTTGCGACGACGCGCAAGGGTCCCGCGATGGTCGCCCAAGATCTCCTAGACAGCGTTGCTCTCCCGACCGGCTTAGAGCAGGCCGTTGCGGAATCGTTTAGAAGCCTGGGCTTTGAGGTGTCCCCCATAGGGGGCAATGGGAAGCCCGACGGTCTGGCCGTCGCTCGCCTCGGCGTGCGCAGACAGGTCACAACCGAACGCGTCGACTACAAGTTCACATACGACTCCAAAAGCACTGGCGGCAAGGCTGTTAGTGCCCACACGGTCGGGGTGTCCACGATCGCCCGACACCGCGACGATTACGGTGCCCAGTTCGCAATCGTCGTAGCACCCGGGTTCGATGGCGGAGACACCCGCGAGAGCGCCCTCGGTAAGGAGTGCGTCACCCATGCCGTGATGCCCATCACGGTGCGTGACCTCGCCCTGCTGGTCCGAGTGGCAGCCATACGTCAGCTTGGCTTCAGCCGGCTGCGGGAGATGCTCGAGACGTGTCGCACTCCCTCGGACGCCCACGACTGGATCCAAGCAGAACTTGAAAAGGATCCGACGCGGCCGCCGGTCCTTGAGCTCTTGGAGGTGATTTGGGAGCTGGCGGACGAACACCCAGACCCGGTAGACATTTCCGCTATTCAGGTGAAACTGCGCGACAGTCGCAACATCGGACTCAACCGTAACCAAGTAGTCGAGCTTGTCGCCAGCCTTCGCGGCCTGGCCCCAGGGTTCGTGACGTTTGACGGCACATATGTCGGGCTTGAGACATCCGTCAACAAGGTAGTAGCGGAGATTGCGAAACACCATTCCCAACTTCCAGCCGACATCATCAAACGCAGCTACCTTCAGCCGCTTCTGGACGAGGCGCTCAACGATTCGAAGAATGCCGCTCCGTAAGCCATCGACGCCGGCGATCGCAGCCGCACCCGTACACCCATTTCCAGCACGTATGGACCCGGCGGAGGCCCTGCGCCGACTGCCACCCTCAGCTCCAACTCGGTTAACGGTCCTCGACCCAATGATGGGATCGGGGACGATCCCGGTGATGGCAGCGTTGAAGGGCCACAATGCAATTGGCTTCGATGTCGACCCGCTGGCTTTACTGATCGCTCGGACTGCCGCTAGATCGATCTCGGCGGGTACTCTGAGCGCGGCGGCTGCACGCGTGGCTGAGGCCGCCCGGGCGACATATGACGCGCGCTACGCACACCCCGACGCCGAGACGCAGGAGTTCATTGACTTCTGGTTTGACCGGATCACCCAGAAGCGGTTGGGCGCTCTCATCCGAGCTATTGACGGAGAGAGCCAGACATTGCGGGAGCCTTTGCTGTGCGCGTTCAGCCGCCTAATCATTACCAAGGACGCCGGCGCCTCGCGAGCCCGGGATGTGGCCCACAGTCGTCCGCACGTAGTGCGCGCTGAGGCCTCCTTCGATCCCATCGACCGATATCAGGGCGCGGTGGAAGCCGTGAGGAAGCGGCACGAGGGCATGAGTGCCACGAGGCCCGCCAGGTCTCGTATCCAGCTGCATCTGGGTGATGCCAGACGACTCCCGCTTGCGGACGGCACCGTCGACTTCGTGATGACGTCGCCCCCATACCTTCACGCCATCGACTACATGAGAGGTCATCGCCTCGCTCTAGTTTGGATGGGCCACACAATCTCGGAGCTTCGCGCGATACGCGCGGAGGGCATCGGGAGCGAGCGGATGTTGGAGTTGAATCCAGCATTCACAAAGCTCGTGAGCTCGGCGACCCACGGCGCCCTCACTGTCAGAACCAAAGGCATCGTCCACAGGTACGTCGACGATCTGGATCGAGTGGTTAGTGAGATCGCTCGCGTCCTGAGGCCAGATGGCGAGGTAACTTTTGTTGTTGCAACCGCCACGGTCGCCGGGAGTCAGATCCGCCTCTCGTCGGTGGTGACCGGCCTCGCCAGATTGCACGGGCTGAGGCTGGTTACCCGCAATGCTCGGCCCCTACCTGCGGGGCGCCGCTACCTTCCCCCGCCGGGACCGGGCGATGGCACGTTGGACCGAAGGATGCGTCGGGAGTGGTGTCTGTCCTTCTCGAAGGTGCCATCCATC
>JALYKM010000226.1 GCA_030774785.1 Gemmatimonadota bacterium | reverse complement strand
GCGGACCTGGTGGTTACGTTGCAGCGATCCGCGCCGCCCAGCTGGGCCTCAACACAGTTTGCATCGAGATGGACAAGACGCTCGGCGGCACGTGCGTCAACGTCGGGTGCATTCCATCCAAGGCGCTGCTCACATCATCGGAGCACTACGAGTTCGCGCGCCTGCACGCGGCCGAGCATGGTGTCACGATCGGTGATGTGAAGCTGGATCTGGCGACGATGATGAAGCGGAAGGACGCCGTCGTTGGTCAGAACACCAAGGGGATCGAGTACCTGTTCAGGAAGCACAAGATCACCTGGGCAAGGGGACGCGGGACTCTAAAGAAAGGAAATGTCCTCGACGTCGCGGGCACGGATGGGAAGACCGAGTCCTACCGCGCGAAGAACGTCATTATCGCGACGGGCTCCCTTCCAGTGGAGCTGCCGTTCCTGAAATTCGACGAGAAGCGTGTGCTGTCCAACATCGGGGCCCTGACCATTCCCGCGGTGCCGAAGCATCTGCTCGTCATCGGCGGTGGCGTGATCGGGCTCGAGCTCGGCTCCGTCTGGCGCCGGCTCGGCGCGAAGGTGACCGTAGTCGAGCTGATGCCGACGATACTCCCTGGCAACGACGAAGAGATCATCAAGGAAGCCGACAAGGTTTTCCGGAAGCAGGGGCTCGAGATTCGGGTCGGCACCAAAGTCACCGGTGCCAAGCTCGAGGCGAATCGCGTACTCGTGGACGTCGAGAAGGACGGCAAGTCAGAGAATGTCGATGCCGACTACGTGCTCGTCTCGGTCGGTCGCAAGCCTGCCCTGACCGGAATCGATGTTCGTGCGCTTGGCCTCAAGCTCGGCACGCGCGGCGAGATTCAGGTCGACCCACAGATGCGGACCAACCTCCCCAACGTATTTGCGATTGGAGATGCCGTCGGTGGCAAGCTGCTGGCGCACAAGGCCGAGGAGGAGGGCGTCATCGCGGCCGAGGTGATTGCGGGACAGAAGTCGCACATGGACTACAAATCGATGCCGTCGGTCGTCTACACCTGGCCCGAGATCGCGACGGTGGGGTTGGCCGAGCACGAGGTGAGGGAGAGCGGCCGGAAGTACAAGGCCGGGAAGTTTCCATTCTCAGCGAACGCGCGCGCGCGCACGGCGGGCGAGACGACCGGATTCATAAAGTTCATTGCCGACGCCGAGACCGACGAGCTGCTGGGTGCGCACATGATCGGGCCCAACGTGTCGGAGTTGATCCAGGAAGCGGTGCTGGCGTTCGAATTTCGCGGATCGTCGGAGGACATCGGCATCACCGTCCACTCCCACCCGACGCTGAGCGAAGCGGTGAAGGAAGCAGCGCTCGGCGTGCTCGGCAGATCCATACACATCTAAATGTCGCCCAGCGCAATCATCAGGCTCATGGTCGCGGCCGACCGCGGCGGTGTCTTCAGGATTCTCGAGAACGCGGGGAATTTCACGCCTGAGGAAGTCGCGACGGCACTGGAGCTGATCGACGAATGGCTGGAACTGGGAGAGCACAGCGGGTATCTCACCTATGTCCTCGAGTCCCAGGCCGAGGACACCGCCGAAGTACTTGGCTACGTGTGCTTCGGGCCGACGCCGCTCACTGAATCAACCTACGACCTGTACTGGATCGCGGTCGACAAGTCGAAGCATCGCGGCGGTGTGGGAAAGAGGTTGATGAAGTTCACCGAGGAAGAGATCGCGCGGCGCGGGGGACGCTTGCTTCTGATCGAGACGTCGTCACAGGAGACGTATGGCGGGACGATTCAGTTTTACGAGAGGACCGGATACAAGCTTGTCGGGAAAATCAAGGAGTACTACAAGCCGGGGGACGACAAGCTGATTTTCGTGAAGCGGTTGGCGACGCCGGAAGCTGTGGAAGTCGAGGCTGGCCTCGTCCATAGCCGTGTCGTGTGACCAGGGCTTTGGACCCAGCTCGTCGCTTTCGGTTACTCGCGCAAGTTCGGCGATGGCCTTCGCGTTCGACTACTAGTTAGGCATCACTCCGGCACAAACGCGGAGCAGACAATGGCGGGTTCCCCTGAAGCGCACGTCATGGACTGATCGTCAACCCGTCAATTCTTTGCGCACGGCGGGTGCAACGCGGGTGCCGAGCGCTTCGATGGCTTGCATGAGCTTCGCGTGAGGCAGGGAGGCTGCGTTCATTTGAAAAGTGAAGCGGGAGACGCCGCCCAGCGCTTCACTATGTCGCATGATCTTCTCTACCACTTCGTCGGGGCTGCCTATGAGCAGCGCGCCCTGTGGACCTCGCTGAGCGTCGAAACCCGCACGGGTCACGGGAGGCCATCCGCGTTCCCGTCCGACGTCGGTGAAGGCACGGGCGTAGCCGGGAAAGAAGTCGTCGGCGGCCTCTTGGGTCGTCGCTGCGACATAGCCGAGGGCGTGTACGCCAACCTTCAATCGATCAGGTGAGTGTCCGAATCGCGCACCGGTTTCCCGGTAGAGATCGACGAGCGGCCGGAAGCGCCGCGGCTCACCGCCGATGATTGCTACCATTAAAGGAAGTCCGAGCGCGCCGGCACGAGCGAACGATTTCGGGGTCCCACCAACACCCAGCCATATGGGCAACGGATCCTGCAGCGGCCTCGGGTAGACGCCCTGGCCCGTCAACGGCGCCCGATGCTTGCCGGACCAAGTGACGTGCTCGTTCTCACGGATCTTGAGCAGTAGGTCGAGATTCTCGGCGAAGAGCGAGTCGTAGTCCTCGAGTCGAAGACCGAATAACGGGAATGCATCGGTGAACGAACCGCGGCCTACGACGATTTCCGCCCGGCCCTGCGACAGGAGATCGAGGGTAGCGAAATTCTGAAACACTCGCACCGGGTCGGCCGAGCTCAGCACCGTTACAGCACTGGTGAGACGTATGCGGCTCGTTCGTGACGCAGCGGCTGCGAGAATGACGGCAGGTGCGGAGTCGAGGTAATCCTTGCGGTGGTGTTCGCCGATTCCAAATACATCCAATCCAACCTGATCGGCGTGTTCGATCTCTTCGATCAGGTTCCGAAGACGATCCGATGGGCTGACCGCAAGGCTGGCGTCGCCGTACGCCGCGGCGAAGCTGTCAATGCCGATCTCCATTCGTGTCCTCCAGCGCTTTCAACGGGACGATGCGGCCAAACCGGTCGCGAGCTCGCTGATACGCGGCATGTTCCCCTCGGTGTATTGCTTCGACAGCCGCATGAGGTCCGCGCGGTTTTCAGCCACGAACGGTCCGCGCACCATGATGGGTACACCCTGCCGCTCGCCTGCGTAAAGGACGAGCCGCGCTCCGCTCTCGCCCGCTGTGACGCGCAGATTCGTCACGCGCGGCAAGTCGCATGCAATGTCTAGGAGCCATCCCACTTGACCCGCCGTCAATGGAGTGCGCTCGGTACCGACAAAGACATCACCCTCCAATACATATAAAAACCCGTTGTACGAAGCGGGAACCTCCTGCCCGAAATCGGCGCGCGCAGCTAACCGCACGTCTACGAGAGGTGAGCCACAGCTGCAGCACGCGACTCCGCCCCAGAGGCACGACGTTTTCGTTGTGAATCACGCCGCTCCCCGCCGTCATCCACAATACGTCGCCCGTACCGAGCGTCCCTTCATCCCGGTCGCGTAACGCACCTTCCAACACGAACGTCACCGTCTCGAAGCCGCTGTGCGGATGCGCGCCGCCAGCCTCACGTCCGTCCGGCAGATCGAGCCGATCGTCCATGAGCACGATGAACGGATCGTTGCGCGCAAACTCGCTCGCGTCGACGACCGTGACAGCAGTGTGTCCCTCGCCGAGGAAGCCGGGCGCCGGCGGCGGTAGCTTTACGACACGTCCGATTTCGCGATGAGTCGACATCGTCATGCACCGACAGTGGCGGTCGGGCGTCGACGCAGGGCGAGATTCGCGAAGCCGCCCACGATGCCCACGGCCAGCACGATCAATGTGCCCGTCGTCGTCCAGCGATTCGCGATTCCCAACCAGGCATCGAGCGAGTAGAGACCATATCCGGTGAGTGCGAGGCCGAACGCCGCGGCAGCATAGACCAGCGGCAATTCTATGCCATTCGACGTGGAGAGCAGTCCGTGTCCCCAATGCACCGTGATTGCCGCGACGATCATGACGGAGATCATGAGGGCGGGCCCGATCGGGCCGAGGAAGCCGAGGGCGACGAGGAGGCCGCTCGTAATCTCAGTGAGCGAGGCAGCAGCCGCAAAGGCACGGCCGGGCTGAAATCCAAGCTGTACGAAGAACTCACCCGTCTTGTTAAGCCCATACCCTCCAAACCACCCCAGCAACTTCTGGGTGCCGTGCGCCGCCATCAAAAGTCCGATCGCGACCCGCGCGATCAGAAGTCCAATGCTCAATGTCTGTAGATCCGTTGCATACGTACCCATGGTGCGGCTCCCTCAATCGATATAGGTTACTGTTGGTAACTATCAGCAACCTAAGGCGCTCGTTCGCGACGAAAAAGAAGGCACGCGAACGTGCCCGAGACACTTCGGAGTAACCAATGGGAAAAAAGGCCATTCCGCGGCCGGCCGAGCTGGAGTACACGCCCGCAAACTGCCACGCCCGTGAAATACTCGCTCGTGTCGGCGACAAGTGGTCGGTGTACGTCATCCACGTGCTCGGAGACGCCGGCACATTGCGGTTCAACGAGCTGCGAAGTCGGGTGGATGGGATCAGTCAACGGATGTTGACGGTGACGCTCCGCGGCATGGAGCGTGATGGCCTGGTGACGCGCACGGTCTATCCCGAAGTGCCGCCGCGCGTGGAGTACGCGCTCACGAGCCTCGGTGCGACACTTCGTCAACTGGTGCGCGGGCTCGTGGGGTGGTCAGGCGCCCATCTCTCCGAAGTGGACGCGGCGCGGGCCGCGTACGATGCGCGGAATCGGCGGCCCGCGAAGTCAGCGCGGCTCGAACATCCCGCGCCGCCGCGTCAAGCTCACCCGTCGCGCGCAGCTCAACTCGGACGTTAGGCAGGGCCAGACGCCGTTGTCGCGCGTTTGGCCGACCTGACCGTGATGAACGTTGGGGACGAGATCCACATCGATATTCCAGCGCTGCCCACCTAACGAACGTTGCAGCAGACAAGCACTTTTCGGATGCGACACGCCCAGCGGGCGTAGTGTGAACGACCTCAGCGCTGATAGCGTTGCATCAGGCCCTCCACGCTCCCTCCACGATTTCACGAGCTTACCATGCACACGCTGCTTTGGTCCTCGGTGGTATCGCTTCTCTTCGTATCAACGCTTCCTGCCCAGACCAAAACCATAGCCGACCGCCTCGGCCATCCCGCCGACTCGAAACTCCTCATTATCCACGCGGACGATCTTGGCGCCGCCCATTCCGTCGATGCGGCAAGCTTCGACGCGCTCGACAAAGGCGCCGTCTCATCGGCGAGCGTCATGGTGCCGACTCCATGGATTGCCGAGGTCGCCGCCTACGCCAAGGCGCATCCGAATGCAGACCTCGGTCTGCATCTAACGCTCACCAGCGAATGGCAAACGTATCGCTGGGGCAGCGTCGCACCCGCGGACAAGGTTCCGAGCCTACTCGATTCGGCCGGTACTTTCCCAAGTGATGAGAAAGTGGTTGCGGCAATGGCGAAGCCCGTCGAGGTCGAGCGTGAGATCCGTGCGCAAGTCGAGCGGGCCTTGGCGCTCGGGATTCATCCCACACATCTCGATAGCCACATGGGCTCTCTTTTTACCACGCCCGAGCTGATTGCTACGTACGTCAAGGTCGCGCGCGATTATCGTCTCCCATTTCTGGCTCTCAGAGGCGACCCGCGCGCCGCGCCTCAACCGCCGCTCTCTGAGAAGGACGTGTTGCTCGATGCGGTGATCATCGCCGGCCCAGAAGTTCAGCGCGATCAGTGGAAGGCGTTCTACCTGAAGTCGATTGCCAACCTCAAGCCCGGTCTCACCGAGATGATCGTCCATCTCGGGCGTGACGACAGCGAGCTACAAGCCGTGATGGTTAAGCACGAGCCCTACGGCTCCGCGTGGCGCCAACGCGATTATGACGTCGTGACGAGTCCCGAGTTCAAGAAGGCTCTGCACGACAACCGCGTCATTCTCGTCACATGGAGAGAGCTGCAGAAACTCGTGCAACTGCCTTGAGGTCGACCACCCCGCCGAGCGACACCGAGACTTCGCTCGAGCAACCCCAGCTCGTCCGCCGCTTCAGCCTCCTGCCCGCGACGGCGCTGAACATGACCAACATGATCGGCGTGGGACCGTTCATCACGATCCCGCTGCTCATGTCAGCGATGGGCGGCCCGCAGGCCATGCTCGGTTGGATCGTGGCGCTCGTCATCGTGATCTGCGACGGGATGGTATGGAGCGAGCTGGGCGCGGCGATGCCCGGATCGGGCGGATCGTTCCACTACCTGCGCGAGGCGTTCGGGCGCGCGCGGTTCGGGCGGCTGATGGCGTTCCTCTTCGTCTGGCAGTTCGTGCTCAGTGGACCGCTGGAGATCGCCTCTGGGTACATCGGCTTCGCCGCTTACACTGGCTACATCTGGAAGGGACTGACGCGCACCGGCACGATCGTGCTCGTTACGGTTGTGGGCCTGGTCAACATCGCGCTGCTCTACCGTCGCATCGACTCGCTCGCCAGGATCACGGTCTCGCTCTGGGTCGGCACGCTGGTCACGGTGCTCGCGGTGATCGTCACGGGCACCATGCACTTCGATTCGCGCATCGCCTTCGACTTTCCGCCGGGCGCGTTCAACTTCTCGTTGGGCTATTTCCTCGGGCTGGGCGCGGCTGCGCGCATCGGGATCTACGACTACCTGGGCTATTACGACATCTGCTACATCGGCGACGAGGTGCGCGACCCGGGGCGCGTCATCCCACGGTCGATCCTGATCAGCACCGCCGCCGTGGCCATCATCTACCTGGGGATCAACCTGTCGATCATCGGGGTGGTTCCGTGGCGAGAGTTCGTGCCAGCCGCCGCGCACCCGGAGTCCAGCTTCGTTGTCTCGGTCTTCATGCAGAAGATCTACGGCTCGCGCGTAGCGACGATCTTCACGCTGCTGGTGCTCTGGACCGCGTTCGGGTCGGTGTTCGCGCTGCTGCTGGGGTACTCGCGCATCCCCTTTGCGGCGGCGCAAAGCGGCTACTTCTTTCGCGCGTTCGGCCGGCT
>JALYKM010000225.1 GCA_030774785.1 Gemmatimonadota bacterium | reverse complement strand
CTTCGCCATTCGAGGTCCGGCTCGTGCGCGCGCCGCAAATCCGTTCCAAAGAGGAGCCACCTTCCCGCAGTGGGGAGCGGGACAGCAGCTCGGCCCGAGGCGTCCGTCGTGACGAACGCGCTCGTCGAACGCCCCTCATGTCGTGCGTTTATCGAAAACCCCGCGAGCGGCGAGCCGTTGCGCAGCACGCGCACCGGGAGCGTTGCCCCCGCCGTGATCGAGGTCGGATTCCCCTCCGGAAGGATCTCGAGGTCGAGTCCCACCGGTGACATCCAGCTGGAGTCCGGGCGAGCGCCTCCTACTCGTACGTAACTGGTCGCATTCTTGGTGTACGACTCGCGCCAGCGACGTGGCGCCGGAATGCTGTCCCACTGCGCGAGAGTGGCGGGACTCGCGTGGATTTCGTCGAGGTATTCCTTGACGAGCTTGGGCTCGAGCTCGAGCGAGCGCGGCGCAAGCGCGATCGAGATAGTCGCGACACCCGGTGCACGCGGAGTCCACACATAGCGGAGCGCTTTCGGCGCACTTCGCGGCCGGCGCAACCGCTCGATCTCATTGCGCAAACGAACTTCGCCGCGCACTACGCGCTCCGGCGCGATGGGGAGTTGGTCGCTGGGGAAAGTCATTCCACTCGTGAGGCTGAGCGCGACGGTTCGTCCGACGGGTACGCGCATGCTCGAGGGGAGGAGCCAGGTCTCGTGGGCGGCGGCGAGCGTCGCGCTGCCGAGCAGGGCAACAGCAGTGAGGCTTAAGGCTATTCGTTTTCTGGACATGCGGGGAAATCTACGGTTCCTGCGTCTACCCTCGCGAGCCCTTTTTCAGTTACCGTCTGCCAGTCCGCCGCGGAACCTCGAATGGCTTGATTGGCAGCACCGCGTTGAGCTTGAAGTCGATCGGGTACTGCACGAGCTGCTCGATCTTGTGTCCTTCGAGCTCCGCCGGTTTGAACTCCATCGTCTTCACCACGGCGGTGGCGGCATCGGCGAAATCCTTGTAGGTGGCCTGAAGACAGGTGATGGACTCCGGTTTCGCACGGCCCGATGTGTCCACAATGAACTGCACGAGCGCCGAGCCGGATAGTCCGGCAAGCCTGGCAGTGCGAGGGTAGACGAAGTTCACGGACTTGGCGAGCGCAATCGGCTTTTCGGTGATTGGTCCCGGACGCTGGAGCTCGGCGTCGCTCAAAGTCTGCGCGGCAATCGCCCCCTTCGCGAGCAGGTCGAGAAACTCCTCGATGCCGTTCTTATCCGTCAGGACAGTACGTGCGGCTCCCCCCGTGTCGGCAACGGTTAGGGCGTAGCCGATCGTTGTGGAGTCAGCCGCATAGGGCTCGACCAGAATCGCGTTGCCGAGCACGTAACGCGTGCGCGCGGGCTTGTCGAGCTGCGAGAAGAGGGTCTCCTGCCACTCCTTGAGCGAGTCGGGACCAATCTCGTCGCTCGTGAGTCGTGAGGTGTCGAGCTGACTGAACAGTCGAACCGTGTGCGCCGACGAGACTTCGACGCGGGCGCGGAATCGTCCGAGCTTGATGCTTCTGACTTCGCGCCAGTTGGTCTGTGCGTCGAGCTCTGGCGGACACAGTGTTGATGAAGGGACGGCAACAAGGAGTGTGATGACTGCGCGGATCACTGCCTTACGTGAGAGACCCATCGAACCTCCATCCGCGCTTGGCGCGGTTACCTCAACAACTGGAAGCTAGAACAAAGTCGGCTGCTGTGCACCCCGTAACGCCCAACGTCGGCCACTGTAGTCCGGAAGTTGACCGGCCTCTTTTGTGCAACAGCCGGAAGGGAATGAGAGCTGCCCAGCATCTGACACTCGCGCGCCTGACTTGGAGCTTTTGTTTGGTCGCGAGCGCCGCCTGCCGATCATTCCTCTCACGGGAAGAGCCCCCGCGTCCGATCACGCGAGCAGCCTCACCCGAGGAGGAGCTCACACTCATACGCGCCGATTCCGAGATGTTCGAGGCCGTCGTCCGCGCTCAGCTCGCCGGAAGAGACGACGAGTATCCATATCATCTCGAGCGCCTGCGATATGATTCGCGGCCGTACGGCACACCGTCGGGATATCCCGAAGTCTTCGCGGGTGTCCAGGGAGTCGATCCGACGCTGAGCTTTCCGCGAGCAGGAAAGCGGGCCATTCGTCGCCTGGCTGAAAATCGAAAACGGATTCTGCAAATGAACGGCGTACCGGAAGGAGGTCCCGTTGCCTATAGCCAGTGCGCCGGCGTTCGCGTGCCCGTGCCACCTCCTCCCCGTGGATCGACGTCCGCCGCGCGTTCGAAAAAACGCGTAGACGTGCACGCCGGCTGCCCGAGGACGCGAGACTACTATCTGACGGTGGGGCTTCCCATTCGCGGACAACCGGCGGGACTCTGGAATGCGCGGGACACACGCGGCGATAGGGTTAGGCTGAGGGGTGACGTATGGACGACCCTGGTCAACCTGCATTCCGCGGGACCGAACGGGTGGAGCTCGTCTCAATACGCATGGCTATTTCGGCGGGATGGTTCGGCTCGTCCGGTGCTTGCCAGCACAATCCTCGTTAGCGTCGTCGAGTAGGTAGCCTCAGGGGTCGTCGAATCGGTTCGGAGCTCGGCGTTCGCGCGAGCCGCGTACTACGAGAATTCAGAACAGCGTCGGCTGCTGTGTGCCGCCGGTCACACCCGGCGGATTGAAGCCGAAGTGCCGGTAGGCCTGCGCAGTTGCGACGCGACCGCGCGGAGTCCGCTGGAGGAATCCGTTCTGGACCAGGAATGGCTCGTAGACTTCCTCGAGCGTCCCGACATCTTCACCAACCGCTGCAGCAATCGTGCTGACGCCCACCGGGCCGCCTTCGAACTTCTCGATGATCGTCTTGAGAATGCGAGAGTCCATATCGTCGAGCCCGAACTGATCGACTTCGAGAAGCTGGAGCGCATCAGCCGCGACTTTGCGATTGATGCTGCCGCCGGCGCGGACCTGCGCGAAATCTCGAATGCGACGGAGCAGCCGGTTGGCGACGCGCGGGGTTCCGCGCGATCTCTTGGCGATTTCCTGCGCCCCCTCCTCGTCGATGTCGACCTGCATCACCTCGGCCGTACGGTGGACGATCTGCTCGAGGTCGCCGGGCGGATAGAAGTTGAGCCGCATCTCGATCCCGAACCGCGCGCGCATTGGTGGAGTGAGCATGCCGAGCCGAGTGGTCGCGCCGATTAGGGTGAACTTCTCGATGTGCATGGTGATCGTCTGCGCCTTGGGTCCTTCGGAGAGGCGGATTTCGATCTTGTAGTCCTCCATCGCGGGATAGAGGAACTCTTCGATGATCGGTCGGAGGCGGTGGATCTCGTCGATGAAGAGGATGTCGCCTTCTCTCAGATTGGTCAGCGTTCCGACCAGGTCGCCCGGCTTCTCGAGCGCAGGACCAGAGGTCGTGCGGATGTTGACGCCCAGCTCTCTTGCGATCAGCTCGGCCAGAGTCGTTTTGCCGAGACCTGGTGGGCCGAAGAAGAGCGTGTGATCGAGGGGCTCTCGCCTCTCCATCGCGGCGTCGATGTAGATACGCAGAGATTCCTTCACGCGGTCCTGTCCGATGAACTCGGACAGCCGCTGAGGGCGGAGGGAGAGCTCGACTACGCTTTCCTCCGGCATGATTTCAGGAGTGGTTATTTCGGCGCGGGACATTTGAGTCAGAAACTTGGATCCGTGCACACCATGAGAGTAAGAGTCATACGATTTCGTCCGAGGCCATGGTAGAGTCGACGACTCTTGAAAGGTCGGCTAATTCCTGAGAAGTGTACCCGAAGGCATCCCGAGATTCCACCGCTTTTTTCAACGGCGTCGAGGAGTCGATCCTGTCGGATTGGCATCTGCGCTTTCGGATGCCGGCTTGAGAGTATTAATCCGCTTTTCCAAAGCTGCAATCTCAAGCAGGATCTGATCAAATTCTGGTGGCTCCTCAAAGAACATCTCATTCATCATGCGGTAATCATTTCGCAGCGCGTCTACCGTAGAAGGATGCGGCATGAGGCAGAAGCTTCCTGGAATGGCAGTTTCATAACTTGCCCACTTCAATTGGAAGAATATCTGCTTATGGCTGACAACAGCCTCCCTGAGCTTCGGGTCTTGGAGCGCACTCTCGGCAATTCCTGCCCGGCTTAGCATTACCGTGTCGTAGTAGTGTCTTGAGAGTCTTTCCCCGGCTTGTTTGCGCTCCGGTCGATGATGCTCTGCGTGGAGGAGCGTTGCTTTTTCCCAGAAGGTTCGCTCAGCGCGCAGCACTTTCGTTGTTACTGCTAAATCGAGTACTTGATCCGGGAATACTTCTGCACAGTAGGAGGTCACCACGCCGGGCTCGGATGGCCAAAGTTCATTACGACCGCCGAACTCCAGGCGTACTAGTGGACGGATGTAGGAGCTTCCGCCGTAAACGCCGCTTGCGAGAGCGTATGGATAAGAAAAAAGAAGGGTGCTTCGCTCATTGGGATCGGGATGGATACTCCAACCTTCGGTCCCCAACTCTTTCGTAATATCGTTTCGAAGCTCTTGCAACAAATCGCCGGATACCCAGACTCGGCACGCCTCAGGAATTTCGTTGATGAGCTTTAGTGTTTGCGTGCGGGATGTGGCGCGTTCGGGATCCCGGTTATCAACGAAGCCAAGAGTCCTCCTATCAACAGAAAGGTCAATATCCTCTGAGAAACGACTTATTACACGATAGACTTTTGAGAGACTGGTGCCTCCTTTGAATACCAAGTCATTCTGTCGCGAACTTAGAAAGAGGGTTCTAAGGGCCCAGTATACCCAGTAGTCTTTTTCAATAGCGACTGGAGAGCCTATCCCGCTTCTCGTGGCGGTTTCCTGAAAGAGAGCTTCGCGATCGGGTGTTGACCAGAGAGCAACAGTGTCTCTCTCAGCCATGGTTATTAGAGAGATGGCTGATAATTTGGTCAATCAGTGAATGCATCCACGTAGGAGCGCCTTTTTTTAGACGTGCTAGCTGTTTCTTGTCGGTTGGAGACAATAACATGCCGATACGACTTAACACTTCCTCCGTAACGCGTCCTTTGCCGATATGACGGAGCGCCTCAATAGCTGCGCGCGCCGATGTGCCCGCTCCTTCAAGTTTGTTTGGTACAGATTGGCGAAATTCAATAGTCTGTTTTCCCGTTTGGATTCGACGAGCGGGGCCGGTTGTTCGGTAGACTAGTCTCATTGGCACCTGTGTCGATAAACCCAGGGCGTTCGCTGACTGTGCTCCAGATACCTGAACGCGCGCTCCAGTTTTTCGCTCTATCGCATGAGCAATTGATTCGGGCGAAGGTGCAAGGATACCTAGTCTCTTGTTAACTCGCGGAAAATCATAAAGCCCTCGCCCCAACCTCCGGATCGCACCGCTTTTGGTTAGGCGAGAGAGGGCTTGATCCACCGAAGATCGACTGCCTAAATCTAAGAAATCAATAGCGGAGAATACAGTACCCCTACCAGTTCCTCTGATTCGTGCAAGTGCTTTATCCACAACGCTTTGGTATGCCATTTGGTCCCCTATATTGTCAGAAATACTAGGGCATTCTTCTGACAAATGCAATCCCCTAATATTCAAGGGGCCCTCACGTTAGTTATAGGTATATATACCTATAACTAACGCGCGCGGGAGTGTCAGCAGGTATATATACCTGCTGACACTCTTGATGAGCCAACACTATGGTGCCGAAGAAAAGCTCGTGGCTTGATGAAATAACAAGGGATCTCGACTCCCGAGGATCGAAATTATACAAGCAAAGTGAAGTCATCCAGAATGCTACAGCCGCAATCGCAGTAGCAGGAATTCCAATGCAAGTGAACCAAGCGAAACTCATTGAACGCTTGTTACAAGCAGGGCTCCGCTATTTGGAGATCAACCCAGTAACGAGATCTCGGCAGACTGACCAAGCATATAAACCGATTGAGCGATACGCTTGGGGTTCGCCTTCCAACTATGAGATTGCGCTGTCTCTAAGGGGCGGGAGCTATTTATCGCACGGAACGGCTGTCACACTGCACGAGCTGATTTACAAAGTTCCTGAGAGGATTTACGTGAACAAGGAACAGAGCTCAAAGCCCGCGACTCATGGCGTGTTGACCCAATCAGCCGTTGACCGCGCATTTAAGAACGAGGCTCGGGGATCGAATTACGTCTACGGATATTCGGGCGCTAAATTTGTCCTCTTGAATGGGAAGCAGACCGGTAACCTGGGGGTAGTCGAACAAGAGCATCGCGTAGCCGGACGCATCGTTCTCACGGGATTGGAACGAACGCTTATCGATATTGCGGTGAGGCCGCAATACGCTGATGGAATTGGCGTAGTTTTGGAAGCGTTTCGTGCGGCGAAGCCCAAGGTTTCCTGTAGGGCGCTCTCGGAGATACTCACCGCTCTGGGATACGTTTATCCCTATCATCAGGCGATCGGTTTCTATCTCGCGCGCGCGGGCTACCCGAACTCCGACAAGGGCTTCTTTTCCTCGAGGGGAGCAAAAATTGACTTTTACCTTGGTAACAGGATTAAGAGGCCGTTGCTAGACAAAGATTGGCGAGTTTACTATCCGTCGAGTCTGGAATAGGCAAAGGGACCCACCTATCCGGATCCGAATAGCATGACAAGCAAAGTGTTTGCTAGACTTTTGTACAGAGAGCTGCCAATCTCTCAGCCGCCTTCTCTAGGGTTTCCAGTTTCTTACAGAAAGCGAATCGGGTAACTGACCTCCCGAGCTCCGGCCGCGAGTAAAAGCTCATCCCAGGCACAGTCGCGACCCCAACCTCCTTCGCCAGCCAGATAGCAAACTCGCGCGACTCGAGATCCGAGATCTCCGAGAAATCCGCCAGTATATAGTAGGCCCCCTCCGGTGCCGCGTACTTAAACCCGGCTTCATCAAGAGCAGCGCACATGATGTCCCGCCGCGCACGATACTCAAGTGCGAGATGATTGTAGTAATCCGCATCGAACGCCATCCCGACCGCCCCTGCAGCCTGCAAAGGAGCCGGAGCCCCCACCGTCAGAAAATCGTGCACCTTCCGAATTGGTGAGGTGAACTCGAACGGCGCGATCGCATAGCCGAGCCTCCACCCCGTGCACGAGAAAGTCTTCGACAACCCTGAGATGGTGACAGTCCGCTCCCGCATCCCCGGCCACGTTGCCAGGACGTGGTGGCTGCCCGCATATCGAATGTGCTCGTAGATCTCGTCCGTGATCGCGATCACATCGTACTTCTGACACAGCTCCGCAATCAGAGAGATCTCTTCGCGAGTAAAAACCCGCCCGGTTGGATTGTGCGGCGTATTCACCACGATCGCACGAGTCTTATTCGAGAAAGCCGCTCGTAGCTTGCCCGAATCGAGCTTCCAATCCGGCGCCTCTAACGGCACGAACACCGGCTTCGCCCCGGCGAGAATCGCGTCCGGACCATAGTTCTCGTAGTACGGCTCGAACACGATCACTTCATCGCCCGGATCGACCAGCGCCAGGAACGTTGCCGCCATCGCTTCGGTCGCGCCGCAGCAGACAGTGATCTCCCGCTCCGGATCCACAGTCATCCCATACCAGTTGCGGTACTTCTCGGCGATCGCCAGCCTGAGCGCGGGACTACCCCACGTGATGGCGTACTGGTTGATGTCGCCGCGGATCGCGGCGCACGCAGCATCCTTCATCGGGTCCGGCATCGGGAAATCCGGCATCCCCTGAGCGAGATTGATCGCCCCGTACTGGTTTGCCACGCGAGTCATTTCGCGGATCACCGACTCGGTGAAAGTGCTTGCCCTCAAAGCTGTCCCCAGACGCTTGACCATGTGTTCTCCCGCTTGGGTGCTCTAGAAGCGACTATCGTAGAGATTGCTTATTCGAAGAACGGCGCTGTTGTAATGTTGTTCGGTATCCCGCCTTTCAGTCCATTGAAATGGAAACGGGTCAACGTTTGTCACACCGAACGGTAGGACAATAAACTCATCGAAGGCGTTGGCCGCTCCATCAAGGAGCCGCTGCTGGGCCTTCCGCGACTCGGTGATCGGACTGGAATCGTATTTCCGTTCCTTCTCGTAACTGACGTACGAATAGGAATAGTTGATCCCCACGATACCGACCGTGATGGCATCGGGATTCAGTTTCTTGAAAACACTCGCCTGATTGCGAAGGTCGTTGATGACGCGATCGATTTGCTTGATCATCGCTTTGGCAAGAACCTTAACCTCAACGCCGATCTCGATTGTCGCCACCGGCCCTCTCGCGACTGCAAAGCCTGGCAGCCGCTCCGCAACTTCTCCGGGGATTAGCTCCCCGAACGTCCCATCTCCGCGGCGTCCAGTCTTGCCCTTCACAAGATTGCGCGTGTTGACGACGTCACGTCCCGCTAAGACCCTGTCGCGCAACTTCGGCGAACGGTCCAACGAGACCAGGTCTTCGTAAAGGTAGAGCGCCACCGCGTCCCCAGTGTTGGCGATGCGATGGCGATAGAGTTTTCCTTTGAACGATCCCTCGAACGCGTCGAGGAGCGCGGTAGGCACGGTTGCGGTTTTATGGTGCCAAGGGTTTTGTCACGTGGGACGTCGAAGAACTCTCAGCCTTTCTGGCCGACGTGGTAGAACACATCCGCCCCAAAGGTGCCCTGCTCGAGGCGTCTCGATGCAATCTCCATGTACTTCTCCTCGATTTCGTATCCGATGCTGGAGCGGTGAGCTCTGATCGCTGCCGCTGTCGTCGAGGCGGTACCCAGAAATGGATCAAGGACCGTGTCGCCCACAAACGAGAACATGCTTATAAGCCGATAGGCTAGCTCTTCCGGGTAGGGCGCAGGATGCCCCTTCTCACGGGCTGATCCAGGAATGTCACTCCAGATCGCTCTGAACCACTGAGCATGGCTCGCTTTGTCAATCACGCTGAGCGCACGCTGTTCCTCAGATGGCGCTCGGTAGCCGCCCGGCTTCCGGAAAAGCAGAATGTACTCGACGTCGTTCTTGATGATGGCATTTGGCTCGTATGGTTTGCCGAGAAAGGGCGAGCCATTGCCTTCAACCTCGGTACGCGCGTTGGCGATCTTGTACCAGAGAATCGGGGTTAGGTAGTCAAACCCGATCTTTCGGCAGTGGACCGTGATGTCCGCATGCAACGGAACGACGAAATGCCGTTTCGCCTTCTTTCTGGCAATGCAGACATCACCAACGACCACACACAGACGGCCGCCCGGAACTAAGAGGTCATAGCAACGACGCCAAACCTTATCGAGTTCGAGTTGAAAAGTTTTGTAGTCGTCAACGTGGCCCAGCTGCTGCCCACCAGCTCCGCCGTCGTATTCCTTGAGAGTCCAGTACGGCGGTGAGGTGACTACCAGATGCAAAGACGCTGGCTCCGACAATTCCTTCATTTCCCGGGCGTCGCCCAGGTAGATGTGATGATTCGTCTGGAGGAGATCCGACCCGGCTTCGTGAGCACGCTGCTTGGCTAATATCTTCTCTTCAATGCTGGGCTCGGTACGCGGGCGGATCGTTGTTGCCATGATTCGGAAGCTAGATGGGAGGATCAGTTCTCGCCAGCCAGAGCTCTCCTAACCGACGCTACGTGATAGGAAACCGACATTCGGGTGATAGAAAACCGACGTTGTCCAGATCAGGCGACGGTAGTCACAATAGATCCTTATTGCCCAATAAGCAGCTCAAGAGTAAGACTTCCAGGTCACTCAGGCGAGGTCGATTCTATGAAAGTGTCCAAACGATTCATTGATCGTGCACGCCCAGCGGTTCGGCGCTATCAGAAAATCCTGGATTCAGCGAAGCGCCGAGACGTGAATGAGTCAGATACATCGGTCATCGTCAACGACATGCTGACCGATGTCCTAGGCTATGACAAGTACAGCGACATCACTACCGAATTCGCGGTTCGCAGCACGTTTTGCGACTTGGCGATCAAGTGTGACGGCCGACTTCAATATCTGATCGAGGTAAAGCCGGTTGGATCCGATCTCAAGGAGCTATATCTCCGCCAGGCAATCGAGTATGGAGCGCGCGAAGGAATCGAGTGGGTCATTCTGACCAATGGAATAGCCTGGCAGGCTCACCGGATTCGATTCGAACAACCAGTTACCCACGATCTGGTGTTCGAAGTAAACCTGCTCGATGAGAATGCAAAGACTAACGAGATGCTTGAGAAGTTCTACCTAATCAGTAGGGAAGCAGGCACCTGTACAGCCTTGGAGCACTACTGGCAACGCCAGGAGGCCACAAGCCGTTATGTCATCGCTCAGCTACTGCTCGAAGACAAAACGCTGACCGCTCTACGCCGGAATTTGAGATCTCTGTTCAAAGGCCTGAACATCTCTACCGCTGACATCCACGATGTTCTGGAAACCGAGGTCATCAAGCGTGACGCACTGGAGGGTGATCGCGCGGAGAGCGCCGCGAAAAGTATGAGACGCGCCTCTCGTAAACGCGCGCGGAATTCAGAGGAGAAGGTGGTTCCAATCAAAACAGCATCAACACATGCAGCTATGACGAATGCGAGCGAGCAGCCCGCTCTAACCGCGCCTCCAAACCGGTAGATTTCACTGGTGGGAAGGGCTCTTCAATCTGACTTCGATAACGCCGCTGGCACCCCGGCCTCCGAATTTCCCTCCGGCCTCGCCCACGTCGTAATACCGGATATCTGCTACCTGATAGGCCTGGATGTCTCGAAGTGAGCCGATGCGACCAGCGGGATGGCCATCCACCATCACCAGTGCGAATTCGGTGCTGTCGCTAGGCCCGACGAGTGATTGCACCCCGCGCACGACCAGCCACTTTGGACGCAGGCGTGCTACCAGGTCGTACGCAGTCCGACCCTCGACGCCAAAAGCAGCGATCTGCTCGGCAGCGAGAACATTACCGCTTCGAGGAGCCGCGTACGTGCTCGACGCCCCGGATGTGCCGGTGGCGCAGCCGACAATGGCCGCGATTGCCACCAGGTAGAGATGTTGGCCGTTCATCACTGTATCCAGGTAAGCGACTTCCGTTGAAATTGCTACCAGGCCACGGATTTGACAAATAGGCTTCGGCTACGCCGATGGCTTGCGCGCGTGGCTCACGGCTCGCGGCCGCTCCGTCCCTTTGACTCGCAGGTACCCGACCGCCGTCTTCGCGAGCTCGGCCGCAGTTTCTGACCCGCTTGCGAGCAAATCCCTTGTCCCCGGCTCGGAGACGACCGAGCTCTGAAGAGCGTGGCCGAGCAGTCCTCCCACAAACCGAATGGCACGCTCCGGGTGTGGGTGGCCAATGTCCGCCCGCCGATCTCTCAAAACCGCCTCGAACAGGTGAAAGGTCTCGAGCCTTAACTTTTCGGCGTGCGCGCGGAACTCGGAATCGGTATGCGTCTGCGAATACAGCAGCAGCGCACGAATCAGTGATTTCCGTCTCCGGTAATCCTCTACCATTCCGGCGATGAGCGTCGTCACCAGCTCGATCGTGGGCATGTCGACCCACTTTGCGGGATCGAGCGCAAACTGGTTCGCGGCCAGGAGCTCGGTGAAAAACCGCTCGTAAACAGCGCGCAGCAGGGCATCCTTGTCCGGAAATCGCTTGTAGATGTTCCCTACCGAAACCCCCGCCGCTGTCGCGATCGCCGGGACCGTCGCACCCTCCAACCCCACGAAATCCAGCATCTGCTCCGCCGCATCGAGCAGGCGTTCGACCGTCTGCCTCCCCCGTTCCTGAACCACCGGCAGTGCCAGCTCACCGGGCCGGCTTTCCCAGACAAGTCCTCCGCCAGAAGTCATAGGTGAATTATGGTTCACCTATAAGTGAAAGGCAATTCACCTTGGAAGGAATCCGACATTAGCCATACCTGGCGCGGCCTAAGCGCCCCTACAGCCGGATTGACTCGCTTCTCACCTGGTCTTGGTCCTGACTTCGATCACTCCACCAGTGCCGCCCCGAATTCCGAACCTGGCCCCCGCCTGCGTAATGTCGTAATAGCGGATATCGGCCACCTGATAGGCGTGCATACTACGAAGCGAGTTGATGTCGCCATACGGCTGCCCATCGACGTATACAACCGCGAACTCGCTGCCCTGCGCTGCGACCCCATGCGGGGCCAGCCAGTTCGATCGCAGGCGTGCGATCGCGTCGTAAAGCGTCAACACGTCTGCGTTAGCGGCAACGATCTCCTCGCCAGTTAGATAGTTCGCCGCTCGAGGAACCTGGATAGTCCCCGACCTACCGGATGTACTGCTCGCAGGGGCGCAGCCCAGAATGGCCGCCACTGCAATTAGATAAAGATGTTTGACCGACATTACCGACCTCCCAATTTTGCCAGCGCTGCTCTGATCAACTCTGCTGCGGATTTTCCGCCACCGCCAGAGTCAAGTGCGGCACGAACTCCCCGATCAGCGTCAGCGCTCGAGTAGCCAAGCGAGACGAGCGCGCGCATCGCGTCGTCCGCCGCCGCGCTTGCCGGTGCCGCCGCGGTCCCCGTAGTCTCGCCGAGTCCATCCAGCTTGTCTCCCAAATCTAGGATGAGGCGCTCCGCCTTCTTCCTCCCTACACGCGGAACGCTCTGAAGTGTCGGAATATCCTTTTCCCGTATTGCGCGAATTAGTCGTGTCGCCGAAAGCGCTGACAGCATCCCGATCGCAAGCGAGGGCCCTACCCCGTTGGCGGTGAGCAGCTTCTCGAACAGCCTCTTCTCGAATACGCTCACGAAACCGAACAGCTGCCAGGAATCTTCCTTCACCACCAGCGACGTGTGCAGCGACAAATCCTCGCCGATGCGCGGCAGCGTCTCGTACACGCTGAGCGGAATCGTCAGCTTGTACCCGACGCCTCCGCTCGTCATCACCTCGAGCGAGTCCAGGTCTTTCGCGACGAGCTTCCCCTTAATCAATGCAATCAACGCTTCAACCTGTTGGAATGGTGTAATCGCGGCGGCGGATCGCTTCGATCTTCGGCAGATCGGGCGTCAGCGCGTAACAAAGCGCAGCCGCGACCCCGTCGGCCGCATCGGTTGGCTGAGGCGCGGATTTTAGCCTCAACAGCCGCGTCACCATGAACTGCACCTGGAGCTTTGTCGCCGCGCCCGTCCCGGCAACGGCTTTCTTGATCTCCGCCGGTGGATATTCATGGATCTCGATCCCCGCGTGCGCTGCCGCGAGCAGTATCACTCCGCGCGCGTGGCCGAGCACGACGGTCGTGCGCACGTTGCGGGCGTAGAAGATGTCCTCGATCGAGAGCACGGTCGGTTTGTGCCGGCGAATGAGCTCGAGCACTCCCTCGTGGATCTCCGCCAGCCGCTGCGGGAGTGCGTCGCGCGGCTTCGTGCGTATCACTCCGCACTCGACCAGAGTGATCGGATTGCGGCCTTCCTTGCGAACTATCCCGTAGCCCGTGATCGCGGTGCCGGGATCGATCCCGAGCACGACTACGGGCTCGGACTCACGCACCGGACATCTGCTCTACGTCCATGTCGAAATTCGCCGAGACTTTCTGTACATCGTCCAGATCCTCCAGCTCCTCGAGCAGCTTGATCAGCGATTCCGCGTTCTTTCCCGCCACGTGCACCGTGCTCTTCGGAATGAACGCGACCTCCGCCTCCACTATTGCGAAACCTGCTGCCTCGATCGCCGACTGTACGGTGTGCAGTCCGTGAGGATCAGTGGTGACGATCAGCTGCTCGCCCTCCGCCTTGAAGTCCTCGGCGCCGCCCTCGAGCGCGGCCTCCAGCACCTTGTCCTCGTCGTACTTGGTGCCATCGAGGTAGATCTGCCCCTTCAGGTCGAACAGGTACGACACCGAGTGCGGCGTGCCGAGATTGCCACCGAGCCGAGTGAGCTTGTGGCGGATCTCGGCGACCGTACGAGTAGGATTGTCGCTCAGGGCGGAGATCAGGATCGCGACGCCGCCCGGTCCGTAGCCCTCGTAGGTCACCTCGGTGTAGTGAACTCCTTCCAGCTCTCCCGTCCCCTTCTTGATCGCGCGGTCGATGTTCTCCTTGGGCATCGACCTTGCCTTCGCCGCATCGATCGCGGTCCTGAGTCGCGGGTTGTGAGCCGGATCGCCGCCATTCAGCTTCGCCGCCATCGTGATCTCACGAATGAGCTTGGTGAACTGCGCCCCGCGCTTAGCGTCGGTCGCCGCCTTGTAGTGCTTGATCTGCTTCCATTTACTATGGCCGGCCATGATCAGCTCGGTTGAAATTGTGTCATTGTGGGTCGCGCGTGTCCCGCCGCCGCCGGCGCCGAGAGCTCCTGCAGCAGTACCGTCAGCTCCGCGCGTGCTGCCTCATCTAACTGCGCGGAAGCGGCTTTGACAAGGTCCGTAAAAGCGATCGCGCAGCGCGCCCGGTCGAATCCGTTCAGAGCGCCGAAGATACCAAACGCCGTGGACCTGATTCCGCTCGGAACCGCCAGCGACGAGAGCCATTGCTTGGTGTTCTCAGTCCGCTCCACCGTCAGCTCGCGGGAGATCTCGTAAGGAGGGAGGATCCCGGCGCAAAGGCGCCCCAGCTGGAGGCAGGCGACGAGGGTCTCACGGTCTCCGCCCAGCGATGCCCGACCCGACAGCGCGGTGAGCGCGCGGAATCGAAAAAGAGGGGTGGCTAGGGCGTAACGCGGCGTCTGACCGATCACTCTCCGAATCTAGGCACGGACTGACCCCCCGGCTACATTCCGATGTATGGCCGTACCGGTCCTGAACCCCCCAAAATCCATACTCTGGGTAGACGACGAAGGTGAGCTCCTCGAGCCTCACCGCATTTTCCTGCGCTCCAAGGGCTATACCGTAGAGTGGGCCTCGAATGCGGACGACGCGGTCGAGCTGCTGAGGCGTCGACCGTTCGACATCCTGCTCCTCGATGAGCAGATGCCGGGCAAGCGCGGGCTAGAGGTCTATCGCGACGTGCGCGAGATCGCGCCCACACTTCCCGTCGTGATGGTGACCAAGAGCGAAGAGGATTCGACGCTCAAGGAAGCGATCGGCGTCAACGTGCGGGACTATCTCGTCAAGCCGATCAACCCGCGGCAGGTGCTCACCGTCGTGACGCGGATTCTCGAGGGTCCGCGCATCCGCCAACAGGCGATCGCGCGCAGCTTCGTCGAGAGGTTCCGCGCGATCGAGCTCGAGCGTGACTACAATCTCGACTGGCGCGGGTGGATAGACCGCTACGACGAGTTGATGCGCTGGGATGTGGATCTCGCCGCCGCCGGCGAGATGGGACTCTACGAGTCTCTCCAGGGCCTCTATCCCGACATGCACCGAGAGTTCGCGGCGTACATGAAGGACAATTACCCGGCGTGGCTCAAGGATCTCGAAGGAAACAGGCCTCCGCTCTCGATCGACATCGTCGCCGAGTTCCTGCTGCCGATCCTGGAGCGCGACAGGGCGGCGGTGTTCATCGTTGTCGACTGCCTGCGACTCGATCAGTGGAGAGTCCTCGAGCCGCTGCTCGCTCCATTCTTCGACGTCGAGACGACGCACTACTACGCGGTGCTTCCGACAGCGACTCCGTATTCGCGGAACGCGCTCTTCAGCGGACTCTTTCCCGGCGAGATCGCCGCGCGACTTCCCGACTGGTGGGGCAACGCCGACCGCGAGGACGAGTCGCTCAACGCGCACGAGCGCGAGCTGCTGGAGGCGCATCTCGAGGAGCTGTGCGGCAAGACCCCGGTTCGTTATCAGAAGATCTCTACTGCCGCCAACTCCGACGAGCTCGAGCGACACCTTGGCACCGCGATCGGACCAGACGGTGTGAGCGCGTTCGTATTCAACTTCGTCGATCTGCTGACGCACGGACGCAGCGAATCCCAGATTCTGTACGAAGTCGCGCGCGATGAGATCGCGCTGCGACAGATCACCCGCCAGTGGTTCCAGCGCTCGGCCTTGTTCAGCGTGCTGAAGGAAGCCTCGCGGCGAAAGATCTCGGTCCTCCTCACCACCGACCACGGCTCCATCCACTGCAACACACCCGCAACGGTTTACGCCAAGCGGGACGCGAGCGCCAACCTGCGCTACAAGTTCGGCGAAGACCTGCGCGCCGAGCGGCCGGACCAGGCGCTGTTGTTTTCCAACGAAGACATGCTGCGGCTGCCGCGGCGAGGCGCGGGCGGGAATACTTTGTTGGCTACCAGTGATTGTTTCTTCGTGTATCCGACCAAGCTGCGCGAGTATCAGAGCCGCTATCGCGGATCGTTCCTCCACGGCGGCGTGACCCCCGAGGAAGTAATCCTCCCGCTGGCGCTGCTCACTCCAAGGCGGTAGTGCCGGTCTACAAACGGCTTCTGCCATACCTGCGCCCGCATGGTTGGCGCATGGCGATCACGATCGTGGCGAATCTCCTCGCCGCGCTCCTCGATGGCTTCGCGATCGCGCTCCTCATACCGTTCCTGAACATCCTGTTCCACCAGCCTTCGACCAACATGGGGTCTGGCTGGATATCGAAGCTCCTCGACGCAACTGTGGGAAGCCGCATTATTCCGGGCGACGAGATGCGCTCGCTCCGGAACGTGATCATCCTGGTGATGATCGCGGTCATTCTGAAGAATCTGCTGGTGTGGATCGCGGGACAGTTCGGCGCGACGCTACAGGAGTACGTCACCCGCGATCTCCGCAATTCCGTGTATCGCCACCTCGCGCATCTTCCGCTTGGCTACTTCACCCAGATGAAAGCCGGGCAGATTCTCTCGCGGGTGATCAACGACACCTTCGAGACGCGCCTCATCCTCACCCAGATCGTCACCCAGTCGCTGCAGAGCGTGTCGCTGGTGCTCGTCTACATCGCGATCCTGTTCAGCATCTCGTGGAAGCTGTCGCTCATCGCGCTTGTCATCCTGCCGCTGCTCGGATTCTCCCTGCAGCCGATGCTCAAGAAGCTGCGGCGCGGGAATCTCCGGCGCGGAAACGTGCACGGAGAAATGACGAGCGTGCTGCAGGAAACGATCAGCGGCATCAGGCTGGTAAAGGCATCGGGTGCCGAGAGCTACGAGGAGTCGAGGTTCGCCGACGGCAGCAACAAGTACGCGCACAGCAGTCTGAAGCTGACTCGTCTTGCGCTGTTGGCTCCGCCCATCACCGAGATCATTGGAACGCTCATCGCTGTGCTCATCCTCTGGATCGGCGCCTGGCAGGTGTTGAAGAGCGGCACGATGACCGGAGCGACGCTGCTCGCGTTTCTCACGCTCGTCCTGCGTCTGCTCCAGCCGTTGAAGCAGCTGTCGCAGATGCGGACTACGGCGCAATCGTCGCTCGCATCGGCCGAGAGATTGTTCGAGATCCTGGACTCGCCGGCCGAGTTCCAGCGCGACAGCGGGACGAGGGAGAAGGCGTCGTTCGAGCGCGACCTCAGGTTCGAGAACGTCACGTTCTCGTACGCCGATGCGCCCGTGCTTACGGAGATCGACCTCACGGCGCGGAAGGGAGAAGTGGTCGCACTGGTGGGTCCCAGCGGATCGGGAAAGAGCACTCTTGTGGATCTGATCCCGCGATTCTACGAGCCGACGCAGGGACGCATTCTCGTCGACGGCGTCGACACGCGTGAGATCAAGCTGCCGGCTCTGCGCGCGCTCACCGGAATCGTGAGTCAGGAGACAGTTCTGTTCCACGACACGGTGCGCAACAACATCGCTTACGGCGCGGCCGGGAAATACACTCAGGCACAGATCGAGGCGGCGGCGCGCGCGGCCAACGCGCACGACTTCATCATGGAGCTGCCGCGCGGCTACGACACGCTCTTGGGCGAGAGAGGCACGCGATTGTCCGGGGGCCAGAGGCAGCGCCTCGCGATCGCCCGGGCCTTGCTGAGTGACCCGCCAATCCTCATTCTCGATGAGGCTACCTCCGCTCTCGACACGGAATCGGAGCGGCTCGTGCAGGAGGCGATCGACCGTCTCCTCCGGGGAAGGACGGTGTTCGTCATCGCTCACAGGCTGTCGACGATCGCCCGCGCCGATCAAATACTGGTGCTGGATCGCGGTGAGATAGTCGAGCAGGGCAGCCACGCCGAGCTGTTGGCGCGGCGCGGCGCGTATTACCGTCTCCATTCGTTGCAGTTCGGAGATGCCGACGAGGCATCGATGGTTCCTTCAGCAGGATAAGCTCAATTGCACGTTCTGTTTCTTCATACGGCTCGGGAGTGGTCCGGGACGGCGCGTCTGTTCGCGAGAGCCGCGCGCGGGATTTCCGAGCGCGGCCCGAAGGTCACCTTGCTCGTGACGCCGGACAGCAATGTGCATCTCGCCGTGTCGCCGCGCCGCGATCCCAACCAGCCGCGGCACACTCCGATACCGGAGCCCTTCGAGATCATCCCGTTCTCTACCGAAGGCTGGTTCTTCTCGGCGGCAAGAAGGCTGAAAAAGATTTTTCGCCGCTGGGACGCCGATGCTGTCTTCGTCACGACCGACCGTGAGCACCTGATCGCCGCTACCGCTTGCTGGCTGAGCCGAAACGGATCGGTAGTGCGCTGGACTCCTTCGGGACAGAAGCTCGAGATGGGACCCGGAGGACGCTGGGGAACACGCCTCGCCAGGACTTCGTTTCTCTTCGCCACCGAGACGGACCGCCGGGCGGCGAGCATTCCGAAGCGTGCACTGGATTCCGCTATCGCCCAGATCGGCATCAATGTCTCGAACTATCCGGCCGATGGCTCGACGGCACGCCTTGCCGAGAGTGACTCTGCAAGCGACCAGAAGCAGGCGGAGTCGCTCAAGTACATTGTCTGCGTTTACGATCCGACGGCGCGCGGCCGGGCCGCGACGGCGATCCGTACGATCTCGATGTTGTCGCCGCGGCATCCGAATCTGAGACTGATCATCGTCGGACCGGGCTCCGACGACGAAGATCTGCGAATGCAGGCCGCCGCGCTGCGAATGCTGCATCTCGTCAGCTTCCTCGGCGAGCGCGACGACCAGATCAGTCTCATGCGGGACGCGCATCTGGGATGGGTCGTTGCCGAGGCGGACACTGGAGCGTACGGCATCCTCGATCTGATGGCGCTCGGCATTCCCACCGTCGCGAGTGAAGGCGGCGTCGCCCAGCGGTACATCGCTCACGGCATCAGCGGAGCGCTTTATCCACCGGATGACTCCGCGGCTACAGCCGCGACGGTCGCTGGGATGCTGACCAGCGAAGAGGTTAGAGAGGCCATGGGGAAGGCTGCGCGGGTGAGAGTTGCGAGGGAGTTCCCCGAGGAGCAGATGATCGAAGGCTTCGATCGCGCCGCCAACACTGCGCGCACCGGGAGCCGTCGCCAGGCGTGACGCCCTCCAACCGCGGCTCGCCCGGCGTCACAGCGGTTATCGCGGCGCACGACGAATCCGCGAACATCGAAGCGTGCATTGCGAGCGTGGAGTGGACGAGGGAAGTAATCGTCGTCGAGAACGATTCGGTGGACGATACGATCGACCGGGCGCGCAGCGCTGGCGCGACAGTGATCAGCCCCGGGTTCACGACAATTGGCGCGGCGCGAAACCACGCGATCGAGAGAGTCAAGACTCCGTGGGTATTGGTCGTGGATGCGGACGAGCGCTGCACTCCGGAGCTGGCGGCGGAGATCACGCAGCTGGTCGACAAGCCGACCGATTACTCCGCCTTTCGAGTGCCGCGTCGCAATTTTTTCCTGGCTAAGGAGATCCGTCACGGTGGATGGGGCAGTGACCGGCCCATTCGCCTGTTCAAGCGGGAGCTGCGTTATGACGCGAGTCTCGTCCACGAGCACGTCAATGTGACTGGCGAGACGGGGGAGCTCAAGAATACGCTCCTCCACTACACCTATACTTCTCTCGACCAGTACTTCGAGAAATTCAACCGATACAGTCGCGGGTGGGCGGAGCAGAATTACGCTCGTGGACGGCGAGGCTCGGCGGCGGCGGTGGTATTCAAGCCGCCCGCGAGATTCATCGGCATGTATCTAATGAAGGGCGGCTTTCTCGACGGCGCTCACGGTCTCGTCCTCGCGTGCCTTGCGGCCGCGAGCGTGATGGCCAAATACGCGCGGCTGTGGGAGAAGAGTCTCCGCGCGGGGCGCTAAGCCTTTTTGCCGGTCCAGGCCGCGACCTCTTTCGCGACGCGGCCGACCTGATCATCGGTGAGCTCGGGAAACATCGGCAGCGATAACTGCTCGCGCGCAATTTTCTCGGTTACGGGCAGGTCGCCTTCTTTGTAACCCAGATCCGCGTACGCGCGCTGGAGGTGCACCGGAATCGGGTAGTGAATGCCTGTATGAATTCCACCAGCTTGCAGCGCTGCCTGTAGCTCCGCGCGCCGCTCGTGATACACGCCGTAGATGTGGTAGACATGCTTCCGTCCTTTCACCTCCGTCGCGTGCTTGATCCCTGACTCACCGAGTAGCTCGTCATAGCGCCTGGCGTGAGCGCGGCGGGCGTCGGTCCACCTCTCCAGCTGCCGCAGCTTCACCCGCAGGATCGCGCCCTGAATCGCGTCCATGCGATAGTTGAACGCGTGCAAGTCGTGGTAGTATTTCTTCTCCTGCCCCCAGTCGCGCAGGAGACGCATGGTGTGCGCGTACTTGTCGTCGTTTGTCGTCGCGATTCCCGCCTCACCGTACGCGCCGAGGTTCTTCCCGGGGTAAAAGCTGAAACCCGCGATCTGACCGATCCCGCCAACACGGCGGCCCTTGTACTCCGCCGCGTGCGCCTGCGCCGCATCCTCGATCACGAGCAGGTTGCGGCGCCTGGCGATCTCCATGATCGGATCCATGTCGGCGGGCTGACCGTACAGATGCACCGGCATGATCGCGCGCGTACGGGGCGTTATTCGCGATTCTATCTGGGTGATGTCCATCGTGCAGGTCACCGGATCGACGTCGACGAATACCGGCGTAGCGTTCGTATACCTGATGGCCGAGACGGTGGCAATGAAGGTCATGGAGACGGTGATGACTTCGTCACCAGCCTTGATGCCGGCGGCGAGGAGGGCGACGTGGAGGGCGCTGGTGCCAGTGTTCACCGCCACTGCGTGGCGGACGTTGTGACGCTCGGCGAACTCCTTCTCGAACGCCTCGACCTCCGGTCCGAGCACGTAAGTCGTGCTCGCCAGCACGCGCAGAACCGCTTCGTCGACATCGGTCTTGATCGACGCGTACTGCGCCTTGAGATCGAGAAATGGGACGGTCATCTGATATCGGTCAATGATTGAGACTATAGCTCGACGGCTTCGCCGCGGTTCTGCATCGACTTGTCGGCCGCTTCGAGCATCCGGACGATGGCGAGGCCTCGCTCGCCCGGCGTGACCGGCTCTTCGCCGCCCTCGATGCAATTACGGAAATGGGCGACCTCCAGCCTCAGTGCCTCGGTCTCGTTCACCTTCGGGGACCAGAGATCTCCAGTCCGATAACTGATCAACAGCTTGCGCAGATCGTCCGGAGTCTCGGTTACGGTGATGCCCTTGTCGTAGATCTTCACCTTCTCGCTCGTCTCGAGATCGTCGTATACGATCATCCGCTTGCTTCCGCCGACGAGAGTCCGCCTGATCTTGACCGGCGACAACCAGTTAACGTTGATGTGCGCGATGATGTCGCCGTCGAAGAAGAGAGTCATGAAGGCTACGTTGGCGGGCTGTCCCGGCACGTGACTCAGTCCCGTCGCGGATACAGCCACCGGATTCATGCCGACGACGAAATCCATGATCGAGAGATCGTGAACGGCCAGATCCCACATGACGTTGACGTCATGCTGGAACAGTCCGAGGTTGACGCGCGTCGAATCGTAGTACTGGAGCCGGCCGAAGGAATCCTCGCGGATGACATCCCGGATCTTTTGCACCGCGCCCGTAAATACGAAAGTGTGATCGACGAGCAGTACGAGCTTGCGGCGCGCCGCTTCCTCGATCATCTGGGAAGCTTCCGCCGAGGTCGATGCGATCGGCTTTTCCACCAGAACGTGCTTGCCGGCGCGGAGTGCGCCCATCCCGAGCTCGAAATGCGTTCCGACCGGGGTGGCGATGGCGATCGCGTCGATCGATGGATTGCGGAAAAGATCTTCCGGCTTCGTCGTCGTGGTGACGCCGGGGTAGAGGCGGTTCACTTCCGCCAGTCTGCCTTCGGACCTGTCGCACACAGAGACGACGCGCCAGCCGGTGTCGCTCATGAAGTTTCTCACGAGGTTCGGACCCCAGTAGCCGTAGCCGATCACGCCGACGCCTAGCAAAGCGATGGCCGTCTGGTCAGCGGAGCGCACGCGCGGGCACGCCCGCGACAGTCGCATCGGCGGGAACGTCCCTGGTCACTACCGCGCCGGCGCCAACGAGTGCTCGCTCGCCGATCGTGATTCCGCAGAGAATGGCGGCTCCGCTACCAATCGAAGCGCCCCGGCACACCCTGGTCGGCACGACCTTCCAGTCCTTGTCGGTCTGGAGCTGGCCATCCACGGCCGCGCGGGGGAGGCGGTCGTTTATGAACATGACGCCGTGACCGATAAACACTTCGTCCTCGATCGTGACGCCCTCACAAATGAACGAATGGGAAGAAATCTTGCAGCGTTTCCCCACGCTGGCGTTGCGCTGGATCTCGACGAAGGCGCCGACTTTGGTCTCGTCGCCGATCTTGCAGCCGTAAAGATTGACGAGCGCGGGTTGCGCGATTCGCACATCCTTCCCAAGCTCGACATCCTTCAAACCCATCTGTTCCTTCACCGTGAATGGTGTGCGTTTGTTTGTTCGCGCAAGTCTAATTGGCCCCGCTCCTGGTCGCTACCAGTGAGATGTGACGGTGGTCGCAACAATGGCAGTCATTACCGTTAACGAACCGGGTTCTCGTGTAGATTATGCAGCCCGGTCCCGTCGGGCCAACGTAGAGGCAATTGCTCGAGGCGTGAGCGCATAGTGCGAGTTCTTATAATCGGCAGCGGCAACAAGTGGCGGATGGAGAAGGGGACCGAGCGCGCGCTTCGGAGGGCCGGTCACACCACAAGGGTGATCGATGACCGCCGCGCAAAAAGACTGATCGGGTCGAAGCTCGCGCAGCGCTGGGCGCTCTCGCAGGCTCGCCGCTTCAAGGCGGACTTCGTGTTCCTGTCAAAGTGTCTCGCGCTCACTCCGGAAACGGTTGCGACCATCATCGACGGCAAGCAGAACGCGATGTGGTTCCACGACGCCCAGTGGCACAAGAGCACCTATCGGCCGGACATCGCTCACATCATCAAGATCGGAAAGCTTACGCAGACGTTCTTCGTGTCCGGATTCGAGCGCGAATGGAAGGCCCTTGGGCTCCCCGCCAAATTTCTCCCCTCATGCGCGGATGCGAATATCCGGCCCGTTCCGCCAAAGAAGTCTTTCGCGTCCGACGTCGCTTTCATCGGCACCGGCTACGATCCCGCCCGCGCGAACTTTCTGCTCAAGGTGGCCAAGAAATACGATCTCAAGGTCTGGGGCCGCGGCTGGGAAGAATGGCGCAAGCCGCTCAACTGGAGCGGGCGGCCCGTCGAAGGCAAGCAGTTCGCGGCGGTTTGCTCGAGCTCCAAGATCGTGCTCGGCGTGAATCCGGCCCGATATACGGCTGACTCGGGCAACACGACGTCGGACCGGACATGGATGGTGATCCTGGCGGGAGGATTCTTCCTCGGACACGGAACGCCGGAGCTGAAGCGGATGTTGCGCGAAGGCGACCACTGCGCCTGGTACAAGGACATCGATTCCTGCATCGCCCGGTGCGCCTACTACCTGGAGCACAGTGCCCAGCGAGAGCGCATCCGGCGCGAGGGACAGGCCTTCGTGCGCGAGCATCACACCTTCGATCAGCGGATCCACAATCTGCTCTCTGGCGAAGAGTTCCATAATCCACTCGGCTGACGGGATGGGGGCGGGGGCGGCGACGGGTTGAATCACCTCTTCGTCACGCAGGATTACGCGCCCGATCTGGGCGGCATGGCGCGCCGGCACGTCGAGCTCTGTCGCCGATTTGGCGACGGTGACGAAACCACGATGAGTGTATCGACGGTCGCGTCACGTGGTGCAGCGGCGTTCGATGACCACGAGAGCTACCACATCTACCGCCAACCGTTCCCGTTCGAGCGAGCTAACCGGTTCTCGAATCAACTGCGCTGGGCGCGGTGGCTCACGTCGGGCCTCTCCCCGGATTTCGACGTGCTGCATTGCGGCAATATCAGACCGGTCGGTTACGGCGTCCGATGGGCCAACCGAAAGCTCGGCACTCCCTATCTCGTCTACGTAAATGGCGGTGATCTGCTGCGGGAGAGAATGAAAGCACACCGGAGCCCGCTAAAGCGCAACACGTCGCGATCGATATTGGGCAACGCTGCCGGAATCGTTGCCACGTCGAAGTGGGTTGCGCAGCTGGCATCGGACGTGATGAACGAAGTTGGCGTCGAGAAGCCGCCGCCAGTCGCGGCTCTCGATCTCGGGACCGATCCAGCTCGCTTCAATCCCTCTCACGACACCGGCGCGTTGCGCAGGCGCTGGGGAGTCGGAGACGCGCCGATCATCCTGACAGTTGCCCGTCTCGTACCGCATAAGGGCCAGGACATGGGCATCCGCGCACTCTCGACCTTGGCCCGGGACTTTCCTCAGCTGCGGTACATTATGGTCGGTGAAGGCCACGACGAAGCGCGTCTACGTGCTCTGGCGAAAGAGCTCGGCGTCTCCGACAGAGTCGGATTCGTAGGGCCAATGCGCGACGACGAGCTTCCCGAAGCATACGCGACTTCTACCATTTACCTCGGCGCTTCCCGCGTCGACAAGGAGATCAATGTCGAGGGTTTCGGCATTTCCTTTCTGGAGGCTGGCGCTTCGGGCGTCCCCTCGGTCGCTGGAGATTCGGGGGGTGTCCGCTCGGCAGTACGCGACGGAGAAACGGGGATCGTCGTTCAACCGACTGACCGTGACGCGATGGCGGATGCGATTCGCTCCCTGTTGTTGAATCCCGACCGGCGGAAGCAAATGGGTCGCGCAGCCCGTCACGCCGTCGAGACGCACTACAACTGGGATAGAGTCGCGCGCGACACCCGAGAGTTCACCTATCAAGTCGTCGCGAGTCGAACGCGATGACCAAGCCAACCGAAAAAGGCCCCGCGCCGAAAAAGCCGACGCTGGCACACCGCGCCGAGTACTACGCAATGCGCGCGACGATTGGCGGGCTGCGCGCGCTGAGCTGGGACGCCGCCTGCAAGTTCGGTGAGAAGCTCGGCGCGCTCGGCTATCGGCCACTGGGCATCCGGAAGCGCGTAGTCGAGCGGCAAATCGCCGCGGCATTCCCGGACCTGAGCGCCGAGGCCGTGGTCAATCTCGCGCGCGAATCGTACGAGCACCTCGGTCGGACGTTCATCGAGACAGCGCTTCTGGATTCGCTAGGCAAGGACGGTATGCAGAAGCTCGTCGAGACGGTCGAAGGCTGGGAAGAGATCGAGGACGTGATGTCGAAGGGGAAGGGCGCCGTGCTTGTGACAGGGCATATCGGTAACTGGGAGCTTGCGGGGGCGTATGTGGCCGCGCGTGGCATCCCGCTCGACGCAATCGTGCGCGGGATGGCCAACCCGCTCTTCGATGGTTACATCAATCACACCCGCGAAGTGATGGGGATGACAGTAGTACACGATTCGGAGGCGGTGCGACGCACGCCGAGGTCTCTTCGCGGGGGACGAGCGGTCGCGTTCGTTGCCGACCAGGGAGTTCTGGGTCTCGCGTCGACCTTCGTCCCTTTTTTTGGGCGGCCAGCCAAAACGCCGCGCGGCGCGGGGGTATTCGCCTTGCGATTCGATGTACCGGTCGTGTTCGTCGTCGCGCTGCGCAAGCCGAATGGCCGCTATCGAATCGTGATCGAGCGGATCGAGGCGCCGCAGACCGGCAACAGGGATGTCGACGTCGACGCGATCGTTGCACGTTTTACCCAGCATCTCGAGAAATGGGTGCGGGCGGTGCCCGCGCAGTACTTCTGGCAGCACCGCAGATGGAGACGACAGCCGCCGGACACGCCGCGCGAGCTGAGAGATCCATCCACTTGACGAGAGGAAAGGGAGGGCGATGCTAGATCCCAAACAGCGGGAAAGATTTTTGCGCGACAATCGCGCCCGCATCGGGATCGGTATCGTCGTCGTCATGACCCTTGCCGCGATTCTGGCCCCCGTCATCGCGCGGCAGAATCCGATTGCGATCGATCTGGCGCACCTTCTTCAGCGGCCATCGGCGCAGCACTGGCTCGGTACGGACATTCAGGGGCGGGACATCTGGTCGCGCCTCGTTTATGGCGCGCGTGTGTCGCTGACGGTCGGTCTCATCTCGCAGGGAATCGCGCTCGCCCTTGGTGTGACGCTCGGCTTGATCGCGGGATTTTACGGCAAATGGGTGGATGAGATCGTGATGCGGCTCGCCGATGTCACGCTCGCGTTTCCGACGCTCCTTCTCCTCATCGCGATGGTCGCTGCGCTTCAACCTTCCGAAGCCGTGGTGTTCGCGACGATTGGAATCGTCGGCTGGGCCGGAATGGCCCGCATCGTTCGCGGACAAGTTCTGGTCGTGCGACAGCTCGAGTACATCCAGGCAATCAGGGCGCTCGGAGCCGGCGACCTGCGCATCATGACTCAGCACGTCTTGCCCAACGTCATTGCGCCGGTGGTGATCGCCGCCACGCTCGGCGTCGCGGGCGCGATCATGGCCGAGGCGGCACTCTCCTTCCTCGGACTCGGTGTCCCGCCGCCGGCGCCAAGCTGGGGGTCGATGATTGCAGACGGCAGGGATCTGGAACAACTTCGACGCGCTCCGTGGACGTCGGTTTTCCCCGGCATAGCGATCGGTGCCGCGGTGCTTGGGTTCAACCTGCTGGGTGACGCGCTGCGTGACGCGCTCGATCCCCGGCAATACTATCGGGCGAGAAGGGAGGCGTGAACATGCTCCGCGCGTCGCTGATGCTAGCCCTTGGATGCATAGTCTGCGGCACTCCCCGCGACGACGCACCTGACGTATCAGCCGACGTGACGAGCAACGATGTCCGGCTCGCCGTGGAGCAGGTGGCCAGCGGGCTCGACCAGCCGGTTTATCTCACCGCGCCCGCGAGCGATCCGCGTCTCTTCATCGTGGAGCAACCCGGACGCATTCGCGTGGTCGAGAATGGAAGGCTTCTCGACAAGCTATTCCTCGACATCGTCAGCAAGGTCGGATCCGGCGGGGAGCGCGGGTTCCTGAGCGTGGCGTTCCATCCGCAGTACCGGTTGAACGGATTCCTCTTCGTCAACTACACCGACAAGAAGGGGGACACGCGGATCGAGCGGTACACTGTCTCCGCGGACAGGAACGTTGCCGATCCCAGATCCGCCAAGCTCATACTGGCGATCGATCAGCCCTACTCGAATCACAACGGCGGGCTCAACCTCTTTGGTCCCGACGGGATGCTCTACATCGGGATGGGTGATGGCGGGAGCCAGGGTGATCCGCACGGCAATGGTCAGAATCGTAACGTGCTGCTCGGCAAGCTGCTTCGGATGAACGTGGATCGCGGCGATCCGTATCTGATCCCGGCCGCCAATCCTTACGCGAAGGGCGGTGGTAGAGGGGAAATCTGGGCGATCGGCTTGCGGAACCCCTGGCGGTTCGCGTTCGATCGCTTCTCCGGACTACTCTACATCGCTGACGTGGGCGGGGACAGATTCGAGGAAGTCGACGTCGTTCCAATGTCAGTCGCCGGCGTGAACTACGGCTGGAACATCATGGAAGGTCCGTCCTGCCTGAGATCCTCGGGCTGCAATCAGGCAGGATTGCAGAAGCCGGCGCTCTCGTACTCCCATGCGAATTCGACCTGTTCGGTCATCGGCGGATTCGTGTATCGCGGGCAGAAGATTCCCGAGATACAGGGGCAGTACTTCTACTCCGATTACTGCAACAGCTGGCTTCGCAGCTTCGGCTTTGCCGACGGCAAGGTTACCGACCAGCATGAGTGGCCGGTCGGAAGGCTCGGCAGCGTCGTATCATTTGGAGAAGACAGTCAGGGAGAGTTATATATCTGCACCTCGAGCGGACGGGTTTACCGGATCATCAAGACGCCAGGGAATCCAGCACGATGAGCGCGGATAGTCGAGACGGGTACAAGCGAACTCTCTTCGACCGGCGCGGTCCCGAGGCCGCGCATTTCCTGCAGACGGTCAGCTCCCTCATCATCCCCATTGTCGCCGGCGCCTTCATTGGCGGCGCACTCGCAGTCAAGAAAGGGTTTTCTCCGGCGCTCGTCGTGGTGTCGACACTTGGTGGGTCGCTCGTTTTCGCCGTGTGGTGGTGGTATGTCGTCACCAGGCTCTCGCACGGCGCGGGCAAAGCTTTCGGCGCATTCGTCCAGCCGAGCGGCGCCGGGAGTTACGAGCGCCAGTATTCCCACGAAGACGCGCTCGTGATGCGCGGTAATACCGAGGGCGCGCTCGCATCGTACGAGAAGATCATCCTCGAGGCCCCGAACGACGCACAGCCGCGCATCAGGGCTGCTGACCTGTACGCGAAATCCGGAATGCGTGAGAGAGCGGAGATTCTCTATCGCGCGGTGCAGCGGCTGCCGCGTGTTGCGCCCCGGGACGACATCTATGCTTCCAACCGACTCGTAGACCTTTATCTCGCGTGGCCGGGCCACGAGACGAACGGTCTTCGCGAGCTCCGACGGCTTATCGACACTTATCAGGAGACCGATGTAGCGGAACGTGCCCGTGCAGGTCTTGTGAATCTCAAGAGCCAGCTCGGCGTAGCCGAGTAAGGGCAATCACCTCAACACGAGGATGACCATGCTGCTCCAGACTATGACTCAGGTACCTGTTCAGACTGTTCCGGTTCAGACGACCGTCGTTCGTCCATCCTTCACCGATACGATGATTGCGTCGTTCCGTGATGCGTTCTCGCTGATCCTGAGCGCGATCCCGCGGATACTCGGCTTCATAATCATCGTGGCGATCGGTTGGTTCGTCTCGTCGCTACTCGCGAAGGCCGTGACGGGACTCCTTCGCGTAATTCGGTTCGACGAGCTGATGCAGAGGTCCGGGCTCGCCGACTTCATGAACAAGATGGGGACGGGAATCGATTCGGTGGGAATCGTTGCGGGGATCGTGAAGTGGATAGTGCGCATCGTGGTTCTGCTCGTTGCGTTCGACACACTCGGGCTGCCGGCGGTTTCGGACGTGATGCGTCAGTTCCTGCTGTGGCTCCCGAATCTCGTGGTCGCGATCTTCGTTCTCTTCATCGGCGGAATCGCCGCGCGCACACTCGGCAACATCGTGCGCGGAGCGACGGCCGAGGGCGGGTTCTCGAATCCCGAGACGCTCTCGAACATGGCGCGGACGGCGGTGTGGGCGTTCGCGATCGTGGTTGCGATCAATCAGCTTGGGATCGCGACGAATCTGATCAACACCCTGTTCACCGGGTTCGTGGGCGCGCTGGCGATCGCGTTGGGGGTGGCGTTCGGCCTCGGGGGTCGCGATCTCGCGTCGCGGACGCTGGAGAACTGGTACGACCAGGCGCAGGAGGCGAAGCCCAAGAGGAGGACGCGGATAGAGGAATAGGATCTACGCAGGCGGGATTAACTGCGAGGAGAGGTAGGTACCCACCACCTGGCTCTTCTCGCTTCCAAATACGTCCCTGACTTCGGTAACCAAGCCAGCTTTAAAGGTGCGGCGCGATCGCGGCCATTGCCTTCTCCGACGAAAGGACCGGGATCACCTCGAACTCGGCTACATCGTTCCAGTTCGACATCCACTCGTCGAGGAAGGCACGGTCGTCGCAGTCCATCACCTGAAAACAGCGCTCGAAGTCCGTCGTCACCCAGCTCGTGACATAGCGCACGCCTTTGGGCACCATGCGGCCCTTCTCCCTGAAGCGGCGGTAGACGGGCTTTGGATCGCCATCGCGAAACTTCTCGATCACCATGAAAAACATTAGCGGAGCTCCAGCGCAGTAGGATGAGTTGGCTGGTAGAGGCCTATCTCTCCACCGCTTGGAAGACGAAAGGTCGTCACGATTCCCCACGGTGCCTCGTCAACCTCCGAGCAAAGGACATTCCTGGACTCCAACGACGTCATCGTTGAGGGCAGGTCGTCGCACATCAGATAGAGAAAGGCGCCGACAACCTGCCCGTCGGCGTTGGGCTCGAGAGCGTCTTCGTCTATGGGATGAAGCGCAATCTCAGCGGGCGGCAGTGCGAATATCAGCCAGCCTCGCCCCGCATCAACGGAACGGAATTCGAGCACATCGCGCAGGAAGGCGCGATCTGCTTCGGGATCCTTGCTATAAAGAAGGAAATGCGCGCCATTGATCATGCTTCACCCCCTGCGAATCAGCCCGTAATCACGCGCTCCCTTCCGGAGCAGGTTGTAGCTGCCCGCCAGGGGTTTGGTCGAAGCGAGATCCGTGTCGGCACTCGCGCGCTGTCCGTTAACGTAAACCCCGCCCTGCTCCACCAATCTTCGCGCCGCGCTCTTCGAGGCTGCCAGCTTCAGGATCACGAGCGCGTCCAGCAAGCCGACGGTGCCAGAAAGCTCCGCAAACGGCACCTCCTGACTGAGCGCCTTGAGCACGCGCTCGCTGAGCGACGCTGGTTCGGCTTTCCCGAATAGTACATTCGACACTTCTTCCGCTGTGGCCGCCGCCTCGTCGCCGTGAACGAGCGAGGTCATCTCCCGCGCGAGCTCCTGCTGCGCTACGCGCTTCTCGGGGGCCGTGATCACCGTTCCCTCGAGCTCTTCGATTTTGGCTCGCGCGAGAAATGTGAAGAGTCGCAGGTACTTGCCGGCGTCCCGGTCGTCCACATTGATCCAGTACTGATAGAACTTGTAAGGCGAAGTACGCTCGGGGTCGAGCCACACGGCACCCTCCTCGCTCTTTCCGAACTTCGATCCGCTTGCAGTCGTCACGAGAGGCATGGTGAGCGCGTGCGCCGTCTTTCCTTCCACGCGTCGAATCAGCTCGAGCCCGGCGGTGATGTTCCCCCATTGATCGCTGCCGCCAATCTGCAGCGTTACGCCCTCCCTCCGATTCAGCTCCAGAAAATCGTACGCCTGGAGCAGCATGTACGAGAATTCGGTGAACGAGATTCCTCCCTCGATCCGCGACTGCACCGAGTCCTTCGCGAGCATGTAGTTCACCGTGAAGTGCTTTCCGACATCACGCATGAACTCGACGGCTTTGAGAGGACGCAGCCATGCGGCGTTGTCACGCATGCGCGCCGCCTTCGGGCCGCTGAAATCGAGAAACCGCTCCAGCTGTTTCTCGAGCGCTCTCGAGTTCTTCTCGATCTCCTCCGCCGAGACGAGCTGGCGCTCCGCGGTCTTCCCACTCGGGTCGCCGATCATGCCGGTTCCGCCGCCCACCAACGCGACGGGCCTGTGTCCGGCGCGCTGTAGATGCGCAAGCCCCATCACCGGCACGAGATGGCCTACATGCAGGCTCGGCGCGGTCGGGTCGAACCCCGCATACGCGCTCAGTTCCTCCGTTGCGAGAGCGTCTGGCAAGCCGTCCGTGTGTTGATAGACCATCCCGCGCCAGGACAGTTCCTCCAGCAGCGAATTCTTCGAGTGCATGCGGGGAAGATAGGGACGCCCGACCACGGTGTCACCTTCGGTGTATCACAGTTATCTTTTGACTCTCCGAATGGCCGCGAAGACCAACAACAGACTTCAATTCCGCAAGCGCCACCCAACGCTCGTCCGGGCGGTGCTCCTCACGCTCACCTTCTTCGTCGCTCTTGGCGCGGGCGCTCTCTACTCCAGCTGGGCGCTGATCTGCCGCGGCAACCAGTGCCCGTCGATCGAGATCCTCGCCGAGTACACGCCGCACCAGACATCGAAGCTTTACGCGATCGATGGACGCTTCATCGCCGAGCTCGGCCTCGAGCGGCGCACGCTGGTGAAAATCGACGAGATCCCGAAGATCGTACAGGACGCGTTCATCAGCACCGAGGACAAGCGCTTTTATTCTCACGCCGGCATCGACTGGCACCGCGTCGCCGGCGTGGTCCTGCGCTCACCGATCCATGGTTACTCACAAGGCTTTTCCACGATAACGATGCAGCTCGCGCGCAATGTTTTCCCCGAGAAGATCTCCCGCGAGAAGAGTCCCATCCGCAAGCTCAAGGAAGCGAAAGTCGCCCGTCAGATCGAGGCGAAGTACGACAAGAAGAAGATACTCGAGCTGTATCTCAACCAGATCGACCTGGGCCACGGCGCCTACGGTGTTGAGACCGCATCGCAGCGATACTTCGGCAAATCGGTTCGCGATCTGAACCTTGCCGAAGCCGCGACGCTGGCCGCGCTGCCGAAAGCCCCGGCGCGGTACAATCCGGTTCGGTATCCCGAGCGCGCCATCCAGCGGCGCAACACCGTAATCGGGCTGATGCAACAGGCAGGCAAAGTCAGTGAGGCGGACGCAAGCCGCGCCAAGGCCTATCCCCTGCAGCTCGCCGACAAGAGCGTCACTGGCGAAACCGCGCCTTATTTCGTCGAGTGGGTGAGGCAACAGCTCGACGCGCAGTTCGGCAAGCAGCTCTACGAGCAGGGACTCAAGGTCTACACAACGCTCGATCTCGACGAACAGAACGCGGCGGAGCGTGCGCTGGAGCGTCAGGTCCGCGCGATCGAAGGCGGCCGTTACGGACCGTACAAGCACGAGACCTTCGAGCATTACATGGCGCATCGAGAGGGCGACGAGGGAAGCGGCACATCTCCGTATCTACAGAGCGCGTTCCTCGCGCTCGATCCGCGCAACGGCGCGGTACGCGCGATGGTAGGCGGCCGCGACTTCGACGACTCGAAATTCAATCGTTCGGTGCAGGCGCTCCGCCAGCCGGGCTCCGCTTTCAAGCCGATCGTGTATTCGGCGGCGGTTCAGAATGGCAGGCCGGCGTCGTACATCGTCAACGACAGCGCGCTCGTTCTCCAGGTTCCCGGCCAGCCGGAGTGGGCGCCGCAGAACTACGATCTGAAATTCCTCGGCGAGATCCCTCTCCGTCAGTCGCTCTACCAATCGCGCAACGTCTCGACAATCCGGCTCGGCATGGAGCTGGGAGAGCAGACAATAATCAACGAAGCGCGAAATTTTGGAATCACGACTCCGATTCCACCGTATCCGTCGATTCACATCGGCGCGGCTGATGTCTATCCGGTCGAGCTGATCTCCGCTTACACCGCATTCGCGAATCTCGGTGTGCGCGCGACTCCGAATGCGATCATCCGGGTGGAGAATCAGAAGGGTGAGATCCTCTGGCAGCCGACACCGACGCGCACGCAGGTACTCTCGCCCGAAGAATCGTGGCTGATGGTCGACATGATGAAGGATGTCGTGCGTCGGGGAACCGCTGCTGGAAGTGTGTGGGGCTCGGGGTTCCATTATCCCGCGGGAGGGAAGACCGGCACGACGAACGATGGCACCAACGTCTGGTTCATCGGTTACACCGCTGATCTGGTCGCCGGTGCGTGGATGGGCTTCGATCGTCCCCAGAAGATCAAGGACAACGCGCAGGGTGGCGTGCTCGCCGCTCCCGCGTGGACTGCGTTCATGACCGAAGTGTACCGGAGAAAGCCGCCGCCGCCGGATTGGCCGAAGCCACTCTCGATCGTGACGCGCGAGATCGACATCAGCAGCGGCTTGCTGCAGACGCCCTACTGTCCGCGCAACCTCGTGACGAGCGAGTTCTACATCTCCGGAACCGAGCCGACCCGGGATTGCGACAAGCATCTGGGTTACGGGACACAGGGACTCACGCCGATCGACACCTTCATTACGGCGCCGCCACCCGCGGGCGGTGTTCAGGCTCCCGTAAGAGTGACGCCCCCCCTGATTCAGCCCGGCTATGAGCCGGTGCCGTCACGCAATCAGCCGCGACAGCCAACAGTGTTCGACACGACGCGGCGCCCTCCGGTGTCTCGTGACACGACTCGCCGCCCTCCGGTGTCTCGTGACACGACTCGCCGCGACAGTCTTCGCGATTCAAGCACACGGCGCACCGACACGATTCGGTCGGCGGGACACCAGCCGCGCTGATGCGCTATCACGCGCGTTGGGTGCTCCCCATCACCCGGCCGCCGATAGAGAACGGAACCGTCGTCGAGAGCGACGGACTGATCACCTACGTCGGGCCGCGCGCTGCTGCGCCACCGGGGCAGGACTACGACCTCGGCGACGCAATTCTCCTTCCCGGTCTCGTCAACGCGCATACACACCTCGAGCTCACCGCGATGCGGGGCTTCCTCGAGAATTGCCGATTCACCGACTGGATCGACAAGTTGCGCCAGAGCCGGAACGAGATCATGGATCCGGATGCTCTGCTCGACTCGGCTCGCTTTGGTATCGTGGAAGGGATTGAGGCGGGCATCACCACCTACGCCGACACTTGCTCGAGCGGCGTCGCGATGCAGGCGATGCGTGAGGCGGGCGTGCGCGGGATCATGTACCAGGAGGTGTTCGGACCCGATCCGTCGCACGCGAAGATCGCGATGCGTGAGCTTGAAGATCGCGTCGAAGCGCTCCGATTCGAGCAGACCGAGCTCGTCTCCCTGGGTGTCTCGCCGCATGCACCGTACACAGTCTCTGACCCTCTTTACGATGCCGCGGCGCGCTTCGCCAATTCGCGTCAGCTGCCGCTCGCAATGCACATAGCCGAGAGCGAGCCCGAGTTCGAAATGGTTACGCGAGGTGCGGGGGATTTTGCGGAGCGTTGGCAGCGTCGGGGGATTCCGGTCTCGTCACGCGCGAGATCGCCGATCGCGCTGCTGGAGGAGCGTGGGGCGCTCGAGCGCGGCCCACTCCTCATCCATTGCGTACGCGTCGATCCGGACGACATCGGCATCATCGCCAGGCACGGCTGCACCGTTGCACACTGCCCGGCATCGAACGCAAAGTTCGGGCACGGCATCGCTCCGCTCCTGCCGCTGATCGCGGCCGGGATCAGAGTTGGCATCGGGTCAGACTCGGTAGCCAGCAACAACCGGATGGACATTCTCGACGAGGCTCGGCTTTCGGTTCTGATCCACCGCGCCGCTACGCGCCGGCACGATGCGTTCGGGGCGCACGAAGCTCTCCAGCTCTCCACGATCGGAGGCGCCCGCGCGCTCGGTATCGATGCGCGCGTCGGCTCGCTGGAGGTCGGGAAGGATGCGGACCTCGCCGCGTTCAGGACGGATAGTCCGCGCACCACACCCACAGGCGACCCTTATTCCGCCGCTATCTTTGCGCTGCCGGGCCGCTCGGCCGAGCTCGTCACAGTGAAAGGCCGCGTGCTGGTCGAGCGCGGGCGAGCCCTGGCGGCGGACAAGGCGCTGGCTGCGCGGGTGCAGGCTATCGGTGCGGCGCTCGGGACGTGGGCAACGCTGCGGCGTTAGGATCATCTGTGAATGCCCGAGGAAGTGCCCGATCCCTACGCCGGGTAACGACGGGGCGTAGCGCCCCGCTATCTCCGTTCGGTAAATTGAAGCTCCTCTCCGAAGGAAGCCTGGCTCAATGGCGGCAGTAGATAATCACCACCGTATCTGGCGCGATGGGAAGTTCGTGGATTGGGAAGACGCCACAATTCACGTAATGAGCCATGTCGTCCACTACGGTTCGAGCGTGTTCGAGGGCATCCGCTGCTACGAGACGCCCAACGGGCCCGCCGTCTTCAGGCTCGACTCCCACATGCGTCGTTTCGCGGATTCGTGCCGCATTTATCGAATGCCGCTCAAGTATTCGATCGATGAAATGTCCAGAGCCGCCGTCGCGACGGTCGCCGAAAACGGACTGCCGCACTGTTATTTGCGGCCCGTCGCGATCAGAACCGGCGAGCAGATGGGCGTGCTGCCGCACGACACTCCGCTCGAAGTGTTCATCATTCCCTGGATCTGGGGCACCTATCTCGGCGCGGACGCGCTCAAGAATGGCGCTGACGTCTGCGTATCGAGCTGGAGACGCCCGGCGCCGGACACCTTTCCCTCGCTCGCGAAAGCCGGCGGGAACTATTTGAACGGACAGCTGTCCAAGATGCAGGCGCGGATCGACAACTACGTCGAAGGAATCATGCTCGACTCGTTCGGGCTGGTGTCGGAAGGAAGCGGAGAGAATCTGTTTCTCGTCCGCGACGGAAAGCTGTTCACGTCCACCATCAGCTCCGGGATTCTGAACGGAATCACGCGCGACTCGGTGATCCGGATCGCAGGCGACATGGATGTCAAAGTCGTCGAGGGGTCGATTCCTCGCGAGATGCTTTATATCGCCGATGAGCTTTTCTTCACGGGAACCGCCGCGGAGATAACGCCGATTCGCTCCGTTGATCGCATTCCGATCGGCACCGGGAAGCCGGGCACGCTCACCCTCGCGATTCAACGCGAGTACATGGGCATCGCGACGGGCGTCCTGAAGGACCGTTATGGCTGGCTGACGCCGGTCCCGAGCCTTGCCGGGGCCGAGCGCAGGCCTGGTGGGAAGATCGCGAGAGAGCGGGTGGACAACATGTCGGCTTCGCCGATCTAGGCGCGGCCGATCGACGGGAGTCCAGCCGCCGACAGGGTTGGGTTTTCGAGTGGGAAAGCGTGTTACCGGCCACAGTCGGCGTCGTCGCATATGAATAGGATCTGCGGCGTGGCATTGTCGTATCAGTTGTATATTTGGGCAGGTTTGCCAAGGGGGAGTGCTTGATCGTGGGTTGTCTGGCACTGAATGCTTCGTTCGAGCCTTTGACGATGGTTCCGCTTCGCCGTGCGTTGCGGCTGGTGATCGATGGAAAGGCGGAGATCGTCGAGGCTGATTTTGATCGCGTAGTCCGTTCCGAGAAGTTGACGCTTCCCCGTCCGGCGGTCATCCGTCTCACGCGCTTCATTCACGTCCCTCGCCGTTTCCGCAGGCAGGTTACGAACACCTTCCTGTTCGCGCGCGACCGCTACCGCTGCCAGTACTGCGGCCGCCTTCAGATAGAGCTCAAGCCGCGCGAGTCATTGACGCGCGACCACCTCATCCCCCTGTCGCGCGGCGGAGTCAACGACTGGACGAACGTCGTCACCGCGTGCAGCCCGTGCAACACGAGAAAGGCCAACAATCTGCCGAGCGAGATCGGGATGCACCCGATGCACCCCGCGGTCGAGCCGCACTTCGTGCATCTGAGCTGGGCGGTCCGCCGGCTTACTGCAACCCAGGCCAAGTACATCCGGCTCTTTTATGGAGAAGAGACGCTGCACCATCTCGAGGACCTGGAGCACCGGCACCCACACAATCAGCATCACGTGCCGCACAAGGTCAGTTAACTGCAACTGCAACTGCGAACTGAACGAGATGTCAGGTGCCAGAGAAGCACAGCTACCAGGTGCGAGGTGCAACGTCGGGACGTCCCTCAGTGGCGTGATGGCAAAGGCAGTTGTTTGTGCCCTGACCCGCGCCCGTAACGTCCCGACGTAGTGAAGCTCATAGCTATCAGCTGTGCTTCTGGCAGCGGGTAGCCCGTTCAGTTGCAGTTTCAGTCGAAGCTCTAAAGGCGGAAAGTGCCGGTCCTTGCTTCGTAGTGCCTCTTCTCTCCCCCCAGCAACCGGACCACTAAAGTCCGAACCCCTCGACCGAGCGCCGTTCCGGGATTCTTCTTCCCACTCACTGCCGGCTTGAGCTCCCCACGCAGCCACCGCTCCACTTCGTCGAGATCGCTCAGCGACAGCGTCTCGACATCGAGCAGCAGATTGTAGTAGCCTCGCTGCCCCTTCTTTGGGAGCGAGATCGTGGTCTTGTACGGTGCCTCCACCGCGCCGGAGGCGTCCTCAAGGCTCGCAAAATCGCCGAGCGACTCCGCTTTCTTGTTCACCACGCGCGCAACCTGGTACTTCTTGCCGAGTACGTCGTATTTGAGGATGACATCCCACTCGGATGCAGCCTTGAGATCGTCGAACCATCTCCCGCCCACCCACCGCTCGAGACGATAGTGCAGTCGAGCTGGAAATCCGTTGGCGAGGAGATCCCGCATCGAAGCGTCCGTGAGAAGTCCCGCCGACGACACGAACGGCGCGTCATCCACCCACTCGTTCTGGGGCGGTGGAAGCACCTCGACGCGCACCTTCCGCTGCGCGCCGAGTGGCGGGGCGAGCAAAAGCGCGGACGCGAACAGAAGATTGACTCTCGGCATCACTAGAACCGGCGGCGCACCCGCAGAAACACATTCGCGGGCTCTTTCGAGCTCGACACCGCCTTCGCGACGTACACACCGAAGATCCCGAGGTCGAGTCCGAGTCCCACGTCGGTCCTGAAAGTCCCGAACCGCGGGATGCTGCGACTCGAATACTGCAGTGTCCCGGATGGCGGGCCGACGAGCCATCCCCGCCCTGCGTCAACGAACGCGACGGCTGTAGGCTGCACCGTAAAGCCGATGCCGCGAAGTCTGATCGGACGCGAATTCAGAAAATCGAAAAACGAGGAATGCAGCTCGTTCCGGTACTCGAGCTGCGCGAGCGCGACACGCTCACACTGCGCCGGGTTGCCTGCTGGCGGCGGACCCCCGTCGCTGCATTGCGACACGTCGACTTCGCCCGGCTGGAATTTGCGGAAATCGAATCCCGGAACCGTGCCGATGCCGCCCACCGAGAAGCGTCGCTCGAGCGGTAGCTGGTCGCCGTGCAGCCATCCGCCCAGCACGAGCCTGCCGTTGATCCAGGTCGTCGGAGAGAGGCGGTTGTACCTGCGCAGATCGAGCAGTACGCGACCGTATTTCAGCTGAGGAGTGACAGAAGGACGCGCCAACGGAGATGTCGGTCCCGCGTCGGTGAGTCGCCCCGATCCGCGCTCGTATTCGGCGAGAACCAGCCAGCCGGTGGAGGGATTGTCTTCGTCGTTCCGGGTATCGATGTTCGCCCGGGCCACACCGACGTGGAATCGGCCCGCGTCCACGACTGGATTCGCGCGCCACGCCTTCCCATTCCCGAAAACAGAAAAGACGCTCCGTGCCTTGACCGAGCTCCAGCGCTCATCGCTCCAGTCCACGGAGAAACTGCTGCGCGCGCTCATGTTGAACGTCGCGGTTGCCTTTGCGCCATGACGGTTGAAGTGATCGCGGAAATCACGGTGACCAAAGAACGCCGCCAGGCCGGCGTCGGGGCCAGGCAGGTGCCACGGCTCCACCGGCGTTACCGCATCGTACGACGAGACCCCGAGTCCGTATCCTCGCCCCCGTCCGACGCGCATGTCGGCCATGATCCGGTGGCCCAGGTTCTGGTCATCCCAGTGAAACGTGTCCGCGCTTCTGATGATCCCGAGCACCGACAGGTTGAATTCAGCCGCGCCAGCGCTGTCGTGAAACGACGGTCCGATATAGACCGGAAGACCTTCGACGCGGTTGTATGTCTTGGCGGAGCTGATGATCAGCCCGCTGGTGCGGCTCGTTCTCGCCCACAGTCCGAGCCGCTCGGCGGTCGTGTCGGTCGCTACGGTGTCTCCGCTCTGGGCAAGCGCAAGAGCAGGCGCGCCAATCATGACGAGCGTGCACAGTGCTCGAAGCATTCTGCCGGTATTTGTCATGGCGCCGTTATACCCTCATTGCGTTGATTCCGAGCCGCTTCATGCGACGATAAAGATTCGGCCTGTCGGTCTGCAGTCTTCGCGCGGCGTCCGCGACGTTTCCGCCTGCTTCAGCCAGCGCTCGCGCGATCACGGTCCGCTCGAAGCTGTCCAGCTTGTCGGCGAGTGAAACAGGACCAGTCGCAAGGGACTCCTTTCGTCCAGCGACCTTCTCCTGCGGACGGGTAGGCGTCGTCACCGCCGTTTCCTCCTCGTCGCGATCAACGATGAGAACATCTTCGACTTGCTGCCCCGTGATCTCCGAGCCCGGATGGAGGATCGAGAGACGCTCGACGATGTTAGCCAGCTCGCGGACGTTTCCCGGCCACGGATAGTCGCGCAGCAGCTGCAGCGCGTCGGCTCTCCATCGCGGCTTTGCCTGGCCGCTGCGCTGCAGAAAGTGCTCGGAGAAGTGCTCCACCAGCTCCAGGATGTCGTCGCCACGCTCGCGCAGCGGAGGAATCGCCAGCGGAATCACCTTCAGCCGGAAGTAGAGATCCTCACGGAACGCGCCCGCCCTTACCGCGCGCTCGAGGTCGTGGTTTGTCGCGGAAATGATGCGCACGTCGGTGCGGATCACTCTGTTGCCCCCGACGCGCTGGATCTCCTTCGCTTCGATGGCGCGCAGCAGCTTCGCCTGCGCATCCGGACCGAGATCGCCGACTTCATCGAGGAATAGCGTTCCGTGATGCGCCAGCTCGAAGCGGCCGATGCGCGTCTGGGTCGCCCCCGTGAACGCTCCGCGCTCGTGGCCGAACATCTCGCTCTCGACGAGATCACGCGGGATCGCGGCGCAGTTGACTCTCACGAACGGCTTGTCGCGGCGTGCGCTGCCGTCATGGATCGCGCTCGCGACGAGCTCCTTTCCGGTTCCCGATTCCCCCGTGATCAATACCCGCGCATCCGTCGGCGCGACACGCGCGATCATCTGCCGCACTACCGCCATTGCCGCGCTCTTGCCGACCATCTGGCCGGCGAAGCCCAGCTCCGCTCGCAGTGCGCGAGCGACCCGCCGGGTTTGCCTCAGCTCGAGCGCGGAAGCGACGGCGAGCAGCACGCCCTCTGGCGTCAACGGCTTCTCCAGGAAGTTGAAGGCGCCCAGCTTGGTCGCCTTGACCGCGTCGGCCAGGCCGGCGCGGCCGCTCATCATGATTACCGGAAGGTCCGGCGCGACATCCCGCAGCCTGCCGAGCGTCGCCATTCCGTCGAGCTCGCCGGGCATCATGAGATCGACGAGCGCGACATCCGGCTCGCCTTCCTTCACGCGCGCGATGGCTTCGACTCCGCTGGGAGTTTCCGCTACCTCGTAGCCCTCACCCGTCAGCAGCGCGCCGACCATGCGCCGAATGTTCGGCTCGTCGTCGGCGATGAGAACTATCGGCACTTACGTGCTGCGGTCCTGCGCGGAGGCGCCGGTTGCTGCAATCTGCCCGCTTTCAGCGGCGCCTTTCCCTTCGGAGAGCAGCTTGGTGGTGAATCGCTGTCCCTCGGAGATGCGCTCGACTTCGATCGCGACGGAATCGAGCGCCTGCTCCATCCGCTCGAGACGATCCGTGACCTCCGTCGGAAGCCGCGGGTTTCTGGAATCCGCGTCCATCTTGCGCGAATACGCCCTCGCCAGTGGCACGCCGACGGCAAGGATGATCGCGGTAGCGAAAGCTCCAAGCGGAATGATTATCTCCGGCCCCATTTCAGCTCTCCCTCACGGCGTTTCCGCCGTCAGCAGGTATCGTCAGTTGAATCTCCGTTCCCTTTCCCAGAGTGCTCGTCGCATTCACGGTTCCATCGTGCGCCCACACCGCCTGTCGCGCAATGGCGAGCCCCAGTCCGGTCCCGCCGGGCTTGTTGGTGACGTACGGCTCCCAGATCTGTTCCAGATTCTTGGCCGCGATTCCTTTCCCGGTGTCGGCGACGGATATGCGCACCGCGACGCGCCCGTTCATTCTGACCTCGGTCGCCTTGACGGTGATGCGGCCGCCTTCCGCGGATGCGTCGACGGCGTTGAGCAGAACGTTACTCAATGCGCCCGCCAACGCGCTGTTGCGGCCGTGCACCCTGGGGAGATTCTCGTCTATCTGGAGATCGAGAGCAACGTTTGGCGGCACGCAGCTGCGAGCGGTGTAGCGAACCAGCTCGCTCATGTCGATCTCCGCCGGCGGACCCTCGGGCAGCTTTCCAAACTCCGCGAAGCTCCTTGCCATTCGATCGAGTCGCTCTGATTCGATCGCGATGACGTCGACATCCTCCTGCAGGGGCGCGGGAGCATGCCCACGGAGCCGGGCAAGCGCGAATCGAATCGGCGTGAGCGGATTCTTGATCTCGTGCGCCACACGCCGCGCGCTTTCCCTGAATGCGTGGAGCCTCTCGGCTTCGATCGCCTGCTGCCGACCGTGTGCCAGCTCCGACACCATCTCTCGCATGCTGCGGCGCAGCGTCTCGAACTCGGGCGCGCCGCGAACTCTGCTCGTCGTTACTTCGATCGTAGTCCCCGCATCACCGTTGACTCGCGTCGTCGAAACCACCGTCCGCTGCGGTGGTGGGGGCAGCGACTCGCCGTGCCCAATCAGCTCCGTCCAGCGCACCAGCTCGTCGAGCGGACGGCTCAATTGCCGGCTGAGATGCCCCGCCACGCGTGATGCAGCTCCGGTCAGCACGAGCAGGGCGAGAACCCCCGCTATCGCAATCACGCGAACCGTGCGCGCGGCGAGAAAGCTGTAACGTCGCGCCTGTTCTACCGATGTCCTCAGCTCGCGCTCGTGCGCGTCGATCGCACGGCGCTGGGACGGCGTTAGAGGCGCCTGGCGCGCGGCTGCGATTGCCTTCTCCCCGCTCGCCGCCACGCTGTCCCATGCCGAACGGCCTGTCACGAATGGGAGTGCCGTGCTCACCGTCCCGCTCCACAACAGCGTCAGCAGGAGCGCCGGCACGATCGCGAACAACGACAGGATCAGAACCAGGCGCGTACGAAACCGGAGTTGATTCATGGGGGTTTGGGTATAAATTATACCCGTACGGCGCGACTTCGAGGATCCGGCGACCGGTTCAACCAGAGGGTTGACGCGCTCGCATGGACCTGAAGACGCACCGCCTGCGGCGTCCGTCGCAGGATCAACAAGGCGTGCAGCCAGAGCGGCAAGTCCGCAGGCACGCAGCCGAAGAACTGTAATCCCCAAAAAAATATGAGTCCCAGACCGCACCGGTCCGCGCAGACGAGCGCGCACAGGCAATTAGCCCCGGTACATCGCGGGCCACAGGCAATTTCGCCGATCCATCGTGGACCGCAGGCAATGTCACCCGCAACATTAGGCACCCAGCACCACGCCCCAAACGCCGCACTGCTCATTGACTTCGACAACGTCACGATGGGCATTCGCTCCGAGCTGCAGACGGAGCTGAAGAATCTCCTCTCCTCCGACATCGTCAAAGGCAAAGTATCCGTACAGCGCGCGTACGCCGACTGGCGGCGCTATCCTCAGTACATCGTTCCACTCGCCGAATCCTCGATCGACATGATCATGGCGACCGCCTACGGATCGGCGAAGAAGAACGCCACCGATATCCGCCTCGCCGTCGATGCGATGGAATTGGTGTTCACGCGCCCCGAGATCGGCACGTTCATTCTTCTCTCGGGCGATTCCGATTTCGCCAGCCTCGTCACCAAGCTCAAGGAATACGGGAAGTACGTCATCGGCGTGGGAATCCGCGAATCGTCCAGCGACCTGCTCGTGATGAATTGCGACGAGTATTACAGCTACAATGCGCTCGCCGGTCTGGTGAAGAGCGGGGAAGAAGAAGTAGTGAAGCGCGATCCATGGGAGCTCGTCACCGAAGCCATCGGCCGCATGAAGCGGAACGGCGATGTGATGCGCGCCGATCGTCTCAAGCAGGTGATGCAGCAGATCGACAGCTCGTTCGACGAGAAGAATCTCGGCATGTCGAAGTTCTCGCGATTCGTCGCTGACGCCGCCCATCGCGGGCTGTTGACGCTGACGAAGCTCGAGAACGGACAGTTCGAGGTCGGCCCACCGCGCAGCGCCGGGGCATTGCCGGCGGAGACAGGCACTGAATCGCACGCGCCTCGCATTGCCGCCCCCCCCGCCGAAGAAGGCGAGACCGCCGAGCGGCCGCGCCGCGGCCGGAGAGGTGGGAGGGGCCGCGACCGCGATCGCGATGGACGCGGCCAGCGTGCCGCGCCAGTCGCCGCTCAGCCGAGCGCCAAGTCCGAGCCGGCGCCGCCGCGCGAGTCGTCTCGCCCCGCTGCTTCGCCAGCGAACGGGGACGAGATCGGATCGAGTGGACTGCGTCTCACCCGCGAGGAAGCTTTCAATCTCGTTCGCCGCGCGGTAGGCGAGAACGGAGCCGCACGCGCAAGTCAGGTTCGCTCCACCGCGCGCCAGCTCCTCGGACGGGACAGTGAGAGCCTGAGCGAGAGAAATTTCCTCCGCATCCTCCAGGACGCGCACGATGCCGACATTGTCGACCTGCGCCGGCGAGGTTCGGATTACGAGGTCGCCCCGGCGGCGCCATCCACGTCGCTGACCCAGCAGCTTGCCGCGGCGGAGCCGCCGAAGCCCGCGACTCCCTCTGCACCAGCGACTCCAACCGGGATGGGAGCGCGGAGTGCGCCGCCCAGCCGCGGTCGTGGGCGCGGGCCGATCGGCGCGCGCGTCGGGATACTGCCTGCGCACCTTCTCTCCGTCGGAGTCGTCGAAACAGCGCGACCCGCGCCGGAGCCAATCTTCACCGAATCCGTGCCGGACCTTCCACTCACTGGCGAAGACGGGCTCTCCGATGCAGAGGTGAAGCCCCGCAGCTCGAGAAAGCGCGCGTCGGGCGACGAAGCCAAGCCGCGGCGCGGCCGGAAATCGGCGGCCCCATCCGCCGACGAAGGCTCCAAGCCAGCGCCACGGCGTGGCGCTCGCAAGAGCCGCAGCAAGCCCGCTAGCGAGTAGTGGGACGCGTTCTACCTCGCGCGTTCTACGAGCGCGAGACCGAGATCGTCGCGCGCGAGATGCTCGGGACCGTCCTCGAATGCGAGACCGACGATGGCGTCGCCAGGGGAATCATCGTCGAGACCGAAGCCTACCTGGGCGAGCATGATCTCGCCTGTCACGCGGTAGCCGGACGTACAGCGCGAACCGAAGCGCTGTACGGACCGCCCGGGACCTCGTACGTCTATTTCATCTATGGCATGTACTGGTGCTTCAACGCCGTCACGCGCGCTGAGGGATTGCCAAGCGCCGTGCTGGTCCGCGCGCTCGAGCCGCTCGATGGCATTGCGCTCATCCACAAGCGCCGCCCACGAATCAGGAGCACGGTCGATCTCACCAACGGCCCCGGAAAACTCTGCAGCGCGCTCGGCATTGTCGGCTCGATGAGCGGAAAGAGCCTACAGCGTAGGCCGCTCGTGATTCGCGAAGGCGAGTTGGTACCCGATGAAAAGGTCGAGGTCACTGCGCGGATCGGGATCACCCGCTCGGCGGACTGGCCGCTTCGGTGGCTCGTAAAAGGCAATCGGTTCGTGTCCAAGGGTAGGCTCTCGGCGTAGGGCTCGTCGCGCAAGACCTGGCATCCACAAAACCGAACCAAGGAGTATTGAAGGTGCCGGCTCGCGTCGGAGTCTGTAATCCGCAGCCAAAAAAAAACGGCCCCGGAAGGGGCCGTTTATTCATCGTCGGGCGCGCCAAGAGCTGCTATTACCGATCGATTGAGGTGCCGAAGTTGTAGCGAACGCCGAACTCGAAGAACGAAAGAACACTCGAGAACAGGAAGTTCGTGTTGCTGGGGAGCATCGTCTCCTGCGCGAAGAGAACCGCGCGCTTCGTCTGAATCTGAACACCCGCCATGCCGAGGACGGCGCCACGGCTGCGGCGGCTCTCGACGTTGTCCAGGAAAGCATTGTTGGGGAAGGTGTTCGCGCTGTCCACGAAGACACGCGCATCGCCGAGCACGGCGATCGTGTAACCGATGCCGCCGTAAGGAGTGATTCCACCAAAGTGCTTGGGAAAGGCGACGCCGGCGAGGGTAATGCGGCGGAGATCATTGACGCGCACGGTACGCTGGCCGGTATTGGATGATGCATCCATTACTTCGACGTCGCGCTGGAAGATCGATTGATTGCCCGAGACGTAGAGGCCGCCCCTCGTCCGCGTGATGAGCCAGTCGATGCCGAGATCTAAGGTCGATGTGTTGCCGTGGCCGGGCGCTGAGAAGGTGTTGATCCCGCTCTTGAATCCCCAAAACCACGAGTTGTCGAAGTTCCGGTGTTGCGCGTTAGCGCTCGCGGAAACAACGAGCGTGGCGACGAGCGCCACGGCGACTGCTCTGAGCTTCTGCATTAAGGCGTCCTCTAGATTATGCCTAGCTTGGTCCCGACGGTCTTGAAGGCCGCGATGGCCTGGTCGAGATCGTCGCGTGAGTGGGCAGCGCTGAGCTGACAGCGCACACGCGCCTGCCCCTGAGGAACGACCGGAAAGCCGAACCCTGTCACAAAGACGCCTTCATCCAGCAACATGTCACTCATTTTGATGGCGGTCGCCGTCTCCCCCACGATTATGGGGACGATCGGAGTCCCTCCCGGCAGCGGTTTGAACCCCGCCTCGGAGACCGCGCCGCGGAAGTAGCGGGTGTTGTCGCGGAGCTTCGTCACGAGCTCCGGGTGGTGCTCCAGCTGCCTGATTGCCCCGAGCGCGCTGGCCGCTACGGTGGGCGGCAGGGCGTTCGAGAACAGCTGAGGCCGCGACCGCTGAGTGAGCATGTCGCACAGCAACGCTGGACCCGCGACGAACCCGCCCGCCGCGCCGCCCAGTGCCTTCCCCAGCGTCGAGGTAATGATGTCGACCTCGCCCAGAACGCCGAAATGCTCGGCCGTCCCGCGTCCGGTCGCTCCAAGGACTCCGCTTCCGTGTGAATCATCGACTGCCACGATTGCATCGTAGTCCTTCGCCAGCTCGAGGATCTCGGGAAGCTTGCAGATGCTTCCCTCCATCGAGAACACCCCATCCGTCCAGATGATGCGCCGGCGGGCGCTCTTCGCGCCCTCGAGCTTTGATTTTAGATCGTCCAGATCGGAATGCTGGTAGACGGCGGTCGTGCACTTGGTGATCGCCTTCGCGAGCCTGATCGAGTCGATGATCGACGCGTGGTTCAGTGCATCGGAGACGACGAAGTCATTCTGCTCGACGATCGTCGCCGTGAGGCCTTCATTGGCGTTCCACGCCGAGACGTAGCTGAGCGATGCCTCGGTGCCGACGAGATCGGCGATCGCCTGCTCGAGGTCGCGATGAATCGTGAAAGTTCCGCAGATGAACCGAACGCTTCCGGTTCCGGCGCCGAACTGCCTCAGGCCATCCATTCCCGCTCTCACCACGTTCGGATCATTGCACAAGCCGAGGTAGTTGTTGGAGGACAGGATCACGACCTCTCCGCGTCCCTCCATCTGAACGCGCGCATCCTGCGGCGACGCCAGATAGTTGAGGCGCTTGTAAACGCGCTCCTGCTTGAGCTTTTCGATTGCGGCCTCGAGCTCGGAATCGAAATTCGTGTTCAACGCCACTTCAGCCTCTCGGTAATTCAATAGGTTCAGGCTATCTCGAAGATCACTTTCCCCGCCTCTCCCGATTTGATCGCCGCGATGGCGGCGTCCGCCTCCGCGAGGGGGAAGCGGTGCGTGATGACCGGCGTCGGATCGAATTCTCCGGCGCAAAGGAAACGCGTCATCTGATGCCACGTCTCGTACATTCGACGCCCGACGACCCCGTAGATCGTGAGGCCCTTGAAGATGACTTCCGTCGCGAGGTCGAAATCGATCTTCTTCGACGGGATCCCGAGCATCTGAACCCGCCCGCCGACGCGTACGAGAGCGAACGCCTGGTGGATGGCGGCTGGCACTCCCGACATTTCGAGCACCACGTCAGCGCCGAGGCCGCCCGTCGCCGCCTTCACGATCTTCTCGGCTTCCTCGGGGTGGATCGCGTCGTGCGCTCCCATCCGCTTCGCCAGCGCCAGGCGAGTGTCGTTCACGTCGGTCGCTATGATTCGCGATGCCCCTGCCGCCTTGCAGATGCCCACCGCGAAAATGCCGATCGGCCCGCATCCTGTTACCAGCACGACGGTGCCGGGAATCTCGGCGGTGAGGACCGTGTGGAACGCGTTCCCCATCGGGTCGTGGATTCCCCCGATGTCGAACGATATGTTGTCGTCCAGGTGCCACACGTTCGTCGCCGGCATCGAGATGTACTCGGCGAAGCACCCGTCGCGATCGACGCCGATGATCTTCGTGAACGGACAGACGTGGGCGTTTCCGGTCCTGCAAAGGAGGCAGCGCCCATCGACGATGTGGCCTTCCGCCGTGACACGGTCGCCCTCCTTCACGTCGGTCACGAGACGGCCGACCTGCATCACGTCGCCGGCGAATTCATGACCTACGACGAACGGCGGCTTGCAGCGCCCCTTCGCCCACGCGTCCCAATCATAGATGTGCACGTCGGTGCCGCACACGCCCGCGCGCCGCACGCGAATGAGAACTTCGTCCTCACGGATCCTGGGCTCCGCGACATCCTTGAGCTTGAAACCGGGCGACGCGGATTCCTTTACCAGCGCTTTCACGAGCGGCTACTCCGTTGAGAGTCAAAAAAATTTTGGGACGCGGCGAGTTCTAACGTGGTCGCTGCGAGCCACTTTTGGAAGTGATAGACACTCCAAAGAAGTCTGCGCCAAAAACTATTGCACGCACATCTCTTGCATTCTATATTCGCGACGAGTTACGAGCAGTGATGCGCGCTCGTCGTCGCAGTTCGTTGTCGTAGTGAGTTCTTTTGTAACTCGCGTGCCGGTCAGGACGCGGTGCAGGACTCGCCCGTTCCACCAGGGGATTGGTGAGAGTACTACTTCATCGTGGAGAGACAACATGGCAGCAGCGAAGAGGCGCGGACGCAAGAGCGCGGCTAAGAAAGGCGGGCGCAAAGGCGGCCGGAGCAAGGCAGCCCGCAGCGCATCGGCGAGGAAGGGCGCTCGCACACGTGCACGGAACAGGGCAGCGCGCAAGGCTGCGCGGAAGCGCAGGTAGGTCGCTTCGAGCTGAACGCAACGGAAAAGCCGGCGACATCGCCGGCTTTTTTGCCGTGACGGGCAATCATCTCGAGTAGCGCGCGCTCGCCAAGTCGACGATCCGCGCGATCAGCGCCGGATACTCGAGGCCCGCCTTCTGCGCCGCCCGGGCGAACTCGCTGTTCTGCTCCAGGTAGCAGTTCGGATTCGCCTCGATCACATAGACCTCTTCACTCGCGGTGACCCGAAGATCGATGCGCGCATAATCGCGCAGGCGCAGCGCCTGAAACGAATCGATGGCGATCTGCTGAATCTTCTTTGTCAGCTCCTCCGACAGGTCGGTGGGAAAAATCGACTTCGTTCCCTCGAACTCCGCTCCCTTCTCGTCGCCCGCGTCCCCCCACTTCGCCTCCCAGCTCGCGATCTTGGGCAACCCCGCCGGAAACTTCGAGAAATCCAGCTCGATTATCGGGAGCGCCTCCACCTTGCTGTTGCCAATTACGCCGACATAGAACTCGCGGCCGTCAATGAACTCCTCCACCAGTACGGCAGACTGATACTCGTCCTGGGTGCTGCTGATCACATCGAGCAGCTCCTTCACATCGTTCACGACGGATTTCTGCGTGATCCCGAGCGATGCATCCTCCTGGGGCGGCTTGACGAGTAGCGGGAATTTGATGTCGCCCGCCCAGTCTACCTGTCCGCGGTAGATCGTCGCGAACTTCGCGCTCTGAATTCCGTGAAATGCGAGCACCTTCTTGGTGAGAGTTTTGTCACCCGCGAGAATAAGCCCGGCGGGGCTTGAGCCGGTGTAGTGCAGATCGATGAGGTTGAGCAGCGCCGCCACGTTGGACTCGAGCGCGCTCTTGCCCCTGAACGATTCGGCGAGGTTGAACACGAGCTCCGGCTGCTCCTTCGTCAGCTCGTCGATCAGCGGTTGCACCGCGTCGTCGACCGCCAATCTCCGGGTGGTGTGCCCGTTGGCGGCGAGCGCGGCGTCGAGCTGGTCGAGCAGCGGGTCGACAGGCGGGTCGAGTGCATCCTTGCTGTGAAGGACTGTGATCTTCATGAGTCGCCGGCCGATTCGGTGCCGTCGATGGCGTTGGTGTGGCGGTAGTTCATCATCACAGCGGTTCCGAACGCCGTGAGCTCGATCAGCGTTCCGGCCTCGAGTCCGCCGAGCTTCAGGTCGAGACGCGCGACGCGATCAGCGAGAAAATCGACGAACTGTCGCACGACGGCGGCGTTCTCACCGGTCCAGTAGGAAATGCGCGTGACGATCTCCCGTCTGTGTCGCGAGATGAATTCCGCCGCGGCTGCCGCGCCCGGTGCGTGCTCCGCGGTGACGAAGATCGTTTTCAGATCGCCGTCGAAGATGCGCTCGTCGCGGATCGGAATGCTCTCCTCGCTTTCCTGGTAGTGCTCGGCGAGCGTGTACTGCATCGCCGCCACCGGGAGATCGTCGTCGGATGGCTCGGGCACCTCGGGAATCTCGTGTGCGATCTCCTCCATCACCCGGTCGACGTACTCGAGCTTGGCGAGAGCGCCCCAGCCTTCGTACGTGCGCCGCCAGTCGAGTCCGGGCGTGAGCCAGACCGCGAACGTCTCGGCGAAATCCTCGTCGGGATGTTTCTGCGCGTACCAACCGAGGATGTGGCGGACGAAATCGTGCGAGAAAGGATCGGCCCGATATCTCTCGCGATAGGGACGCGAGTACGGGCCGAACATCTTGCGCCAATCGGGACGATCGTAGAGACGGTACGCATAGTTGAAGGCGTGCCCGGCTTCGTGCCTCAGGTAGCGGATCGATTCCTCGGCGCCTTCCACCGCGGAGGAGTAGTCCTCCTCGATCTTCGACAGGCGGGCGTCGGCGAGGTAGAAGGGAACACCGATGAGCGGTGTGCCGTCCGGACACCCCCATTGGTCGCTCAGATAGACCGGCGGGCGAAAGTCGAGTCCCTTTGCCGCCAGCTCTTCATAGAGCTGATTGACCAGTTTTTCGAGCAGCGTCCCCTTGATCTCCAGACCAATGTCGGAGATGCGCTGCGACAGGAGCGCGTGCCTCTCGCCTTCCCAGTTCGGGGCTGCATGTTCCACGGAGCCGAGTCGGGCAAGGGACGTACCCGGACAGACATCCACTAGTTACGGGACTCCGTGAACTGCAACCGAAGACTACCGGCTGGGGGCTGTCGCCGGTAGTCTTCTTTGTTGGTTCCGGATGCAAAAAGGCCCCGCGATGATTCGCGGGGCCCAGAGGTCGAGGGATTACCCCGACTCCTTTCTTCTTATAGTAGCCGCGCTCGCTTAAGCGGCGCGCGTCGCAGTTTCAGCGACCGCGTCCGGCACCGGGCCCCAGATGTATGCGGAGAAGACCGGAGTTGGCTCCGTTCTGTCTCCCCTGGAGATGATGATGCCGAGAGGCTCAGACGAGCCGTTCTCCTTACGATCCTTTTTCATCCTGAATCTCACTTGGTAGATGGCACACACGTGGCTTTTGGGCGCTTTATAGGCACCCGATATGCCATGTTGGACGTCGCACACAAGTGGCTGTTAACAAATGACTTGCGAATCGGCGGGGCCTACTGTCGAGGCTTGAGTGTCGCGAAATGACACTCCACTAGAGGACAGCTGTGTCGCCACGACACAGGGGCTCAGCTGGCGATTTTCTTCGCCAGAAAGCTCTTCGACGAGCTGGAATCGTCTTCGACAGAGATCAACCAGCCCTTGTACTGGCGGCGGAGCTCAGCGACGGAGAGGCCGCGCTTGCCGCGGACGATCGTACCAACCAGGTGAACGCCGCCGTCGCGCGTCGCGCTCTGCAGAAGGTCGATCGCGCGTCCGCGCTCTTCCGGTGAGAGTCCGGTGAACGCTTCCGGTGTGCAGACCAGGGCGCCTAGCGGCGCATCGGGCGACCAGTCGGTGATATCAGCGACATAGCTCTGGATCCGGTCGGCGAGCCCAGCGGCGTGCGCTGCGTTCATCACTCGCTCGAGCGAGTTCACCTCGCGGTCGACCGCGGTTACATCGCAGCCGTGCGCGGCTAGATAGAGCGCCGTGCGGTCAATGTCGCCACCGGCGACCAGCACCTTGGATTCCGCGCTCGGATGAATCTCGCGCGCAAGGATTCCATCGGGACGAATTCCCCAATGCTCGGGGCGACGGTATTCCTCGAGCAGCTTGATGCGCTTCCGGCGCCAGGTCTGGTAGCCGGGAATGCGAAGGCGCTTTACGATGATGCGATCGACTTCCGCCCACAGCAGAAGCTCGTCCATCGCGAACTGCTCGCCGGCGCGAAGGGACGCGGCAGCCTCATCGCCAATCTTGAGAATGGCGGAGCGTGTCACCGACTCCTTGTAATTCTCGATCTCGTTCTCTATGTACAGCTCATACTCGTGCTTGAGAGAGCGAGGAGTGTGTTGCGCCATTGCGTGGGGCAGGGGACACGTGCTGAAGGGGGTTTAAGCTAGGTCACCTGACTCACGCCGCAAGAGCCAGTTCGCCGAGCTCAACCGTGGCCGAAACTGAGACCTTCATGGAGATGAGCTTCCTAGAAGTCAGTTCCCCAACCATGATATTCTTTGAATTCAATTGCGACGGACAGACTTGCCTGCATACTGCGCCCCACTGAGATAGAGTGCCAGAACTACCGGAAGTCGAGCGCGCTGCGCGCGTACTGATTCGAACAGCACTGGGGAAGACGATTGCCTCGGTGAGAGCAATTCATCCCGCGCTCAAGCGCAGACTCCCCCCAGCTCGCTCGCGTCAGTTAAAGGGCAGACGCATCGAAAGCATCGAGCGACGCGGAAAACACCAGCTCCTCCATCTCGACAGCGGCGACACGCTCATCGTGCACTTCCGGATGAACGGCGACTGGGAGATCGGCACTACCGCTGACCCTGTCGACCGGTTCGCGCGCGCCGTGATCGAGCTCACCGACGGCACTCGTATCTCGCTCGTCGATCGGCGCGCGCTCTCCTCGATCACGCTCGACAAGAAGGGCGCGTCATCTCTCCCGAAGCTCGGACGGGAGGCCAGCGATCCCTCGCTCGATGCGGATTATTTGTCAGAAGCGCTCAAGCGAAAGAAGATCGCCATCAAGCCTGCCCTCATGGATCAATCCGTAGTCGCCGGAGTCGGCAACATCTACGCTGCCGAGGCGCTATGGGAAGCGGAGATGGACCCGCGCAAACCCGCGGTTAAGGAAAGTCGCGCAAAGCTGGAGAAGCTCGTCGAGGCGATCAGGCTGGTGTTGAGTCCGAAGAAGCGGCTACCGGGACGATACACCGACAGCCGAGGAGCCAGCCGATTCGCGGTGTACGATCGCGAGGGAAAGGAATGCCGGCGCTGTGGCGGCACGATCCAGCGAATCGTTCAAGCGGGACGCTCCACTTACTTCTGCCCTTCGTGCCAGCGGGTCTGATCGCCGCTAGCTGGGTATCTAGTCCATCACTTCGAGTAGCGCGCCCTTGATGTAGCCCGTCTCGGGGATCGATAGCACCTCGGGATGGTCCAGCGGCTGACCGGTGAGCGCGCGGATCCCGACGCGCCGTCCGCTGTCTGCAGCCGCGTCCTGCAGCATTTCCAGAAAAAGTGGCTTCGTCAGATGAAAGCTGCAGCTCGCGGTGTAGAGGAGGCCGCCGGGGGCGAGAAGGCGCATCGCTCGCAGGTTGATGTCCTTGTATCCGCGCATCGCCGCGGGCAGCGCGGCGCGTGTCTTCGCGAATGCGGGGGGATCGAGCACTATCGTGTCGAAGGTGATTCCTTCGCGTTCCTTCTCGCGCAGATAGTCGAACGCGTTCGCTTCGACGAACGAGATGTTGTCGAGGGAGTTGCGCGCCGCGTTCTCGGCGGCTCTCATGAGAGCGGGTCCTGATGCATCGAGCGCAGTGACGTGAGTTGCTTTCTTCGCCAGATGCAGCGCGAACGAGCCATGGTAGCTGAAACAGTCGAGCGCTCTGCCTCGCGCTACCGTTCCGACGAAGTGCCTGTTTTCCCTCTGGTCAAGGAACGCGCCCGTCTTCTGTCCGGTCCACGGCGCCGCCAGAAACTTGATTCCGTACTCGTGCACCTCGATTTCGCGGGGGACGTCACCGTGTAGAAGGACTGTCTCCCGAGGCAGGCCTTCCTTGGAGCGGAGCGGCACATCGTTGCGGGCCAGAATTCCGGCCGGTTCGCCCAGCGACCGGAGGGAAGCGATGATCTCCTCTCTGAAGCGCTCGAGCCCCGCGCTCATGAACTGCACGACGAGCCAATCGTCGTAGCGGTCGCAAACGAGCGACGGACATCCATCGGCCTCGCCGTGCACCAGGCGGAATGCGTTGGTGTGATCTTCGAGCGGAACCCGCCGCGCGATTGCAGAGGCGATGCGCTCGTCCCACCACGCCTGGTCGATCACCGCATCGGGATTGCGGTCGAGGAGGCGGAGCGAGATCTCGGACAGCGGACTCCAAAGCGCCCAGCCGAGCGGCTTGCCACGATTGTCGCGCACGAGGACAGCGCCGGCATCCATCATCGGCCGCTCTGTCACGTCCGTGCGATAGATCCAGGGATGTCCGCCAAGCCACCGGCGCGCGCCCTTGGCGTTCACTCTCGCTACCGTCATGCGTGAATTTAACCGGCCCTGCGTCGCGTTTCGCGCATTGAGATTCGCGCGACAATCCAGAAGCATCGAGTCTGCGATGCAGAAGCCAGCCTCTCCGTACGGTTCTTGCGCAACGCTCGCTTATGCGCGAACTCGTACCACTAACGATCGGCGCGGCGGCGAGCGGGCTGCTCTATCGCGAGCACGGCATTCGCATCAAGGCCGAACGCCTTAGCGCAGCTACGCTCGAGACACTGCTCAACGCCATCGACGCCAACGATGCGACGACGGGCGCGCACGTGCGACGGGTCGCGACTTGTGCCCTCATCCTCGGCGATGCCGCGGGGTTCGACGAGCCAACGCTCCGCAGCATCGAGCGGGTTGCGCTCTTCCACGATATCGGCAAGCTCGACGAAGCGCTCACCGACATCTTTCACGATCCAGCCAAGCTCACGCCGGAAGAGCGGCGTACCGTGAGGACGCACCCGCTGCGCGGAGCCGAAGTCCTTGCTCCGCTAGGCGCGTTTTACCCCGATCTCGGCAAGGGAGTCGCAGCGCACCATGAGCGGTGGGATGGAACCGGGTATCCGCGCTGCCTCAAGGGAAAGAGAATTCCGCTCACCGCCCGCGTCGTCGCCATTGCCGACAGCTTCGACGCGATCACGCATCGGCGGCGCTACAGCCACGCTCGGAGCTTCAGCGAAGGCGTAAACGCGATTTCGGAGGGGCGGGGGACCCAGTTCGATCCCGAGCTCGTAGATCTGTTCCTGAGTCCGCCTGTCCTGGCGAAGATCGAGCAGGCGATGCGTCAGGCAAACGCGTCGCACAAGAAGCGGCAGAACCGGCGCCGGGGCAAGACCCAACCGGTTGCCGACGTCACATTCCGATGGCGTCAGCGATCGAACGGGCCGCGCGCTCGGGATCGTCAGCCCTGAAGATCGCGTTGATGACCGCAACTCCCGCTGCGCCGACGGCCATTACCTGAGCGGCGCGGTCCGCGCTCAATCCACCGACGGCCACTGACGGACGCCCGGAAAGCTCAGCGAGCTTTCTGAACCCGTCGATCCCAATCGCTCTTCCGGAGTCGTCCTTCGAATCCGTCGTGAAGAGCGGCCCGATGCCGACGTAATCCGCTTCCCTGGCGTTGGCCAATTCCGCGTCTCCGCCGAGTGACGCGCCGATGATGAAATCCGCGGGCGCAAATCTTCGGATTGCGCTCACCGGGAGATCGGCTTCCCCGACGTGAACCCCGGCAGCACCGGCCGCCAGAGCAATGTCCGCGCGGTCGTTGACGATCACCGGCACTGGAATTTTGCTCACGAGGGCTCTGGCGATCTCGACGACCTCGCGCGGCGTGGCCCTCTTCAGCCTCACCTGGACGCTCGTCACTCCACCACGCACCGACGCCGCCACCCGATCGATGAGCGTTGAGCGCTGATCCTCGGCGTCATCGGTGATGGCGACGAGACGCAGGATCTTCGGATCGAGCATCTGCTCTAACGAGTTGTGCGTGTCGTCGACGCGGTAGTGCGCTTCTTTGTCGTTGCGGTCTTCTTGGTCGTTGCGGTCTTCTTGGTCGATTTCTTGGCCGACGCCTTCACTGTCTTCTTGCTCGCCGGCTTCGTGGTCGATTTGCTGGTTGCCTTCGCCGGACTCTTGCTGGCGGTCGTCCCCGTAGAACGCTTGCTCGTCACTGCCGACGCGACCATCAGCGGCTTCTTCTTTCTCGACGGTAGTGTTGCGCGCACCTGCCTGATTGCGCTCGTGTGCTGCTCGAGCGTCATTCGGAACTCATGGTGGCCGTCGCGGCTCGCCACGAAATAGAGATACGGGACGTTCGCGGGATGCGCCGCCGCGGCCAGACTCGCGACGCCGGGCGATGCTATAGGTCCCGGCGGCAGTCCCTTGTGGATGTAGGTGTTGTAGGGCGACTCGATCGCGAGGTCCTTGTACAACACTCGCCCCACGTGGTGGCCGAGCGCGAACTGGATGGTCGGGTCCGCCTGAAGGCGCATCCCCTTGCGGAGGCGGTTGTAGTAGACGGCGGCGATTACGGGCCGCTCCTCCGGAACCCGCGCTTCCCTCTCGACGATGGATGCCATGGTCACGAGATCATTTCGATTGATCTTGAGCTCGCTGAGGCTCGAATCCCAATCCGGCTTCCAGCGGCGCTCAAAGGCATAGACCATCTCTCTCACCGCCTGTCGCGCCGTAGTGCCGAGCGGGAACGCGTAGGTGTCAGGGAAGACGTAGCCCTCGAGGGTGGGATTGGGGAGGTCGAGCCTGGCGAGCAACGCGGTGTCCCGCATCGCCACCTGCACTGATTCGGCTGGCACCTTGAGCGTCCGCGCGAGCAGTGGCGTGATCTGCGAGACGGTGTAGCCCTCCGGGATCGTAATCGTGTTGACCAGTCCATGGCCGCCGTTGAGCGCGCTGACGATGTCCTTCCAGGGCGTTCCCTGCTTGAGCAGGTAGGTGCCGGGCTTGATGTTGCGATCCCCACCCGTGAGCCTGCCGTACAGCCGGAAGATCTTCGGCCACCCGACGAGCTTCGCTTTCGCCAGGGAATCGGTCGCCTGGCCGAAGCTCGCTCCTCTCGGGATGATCACGCGCGCGGGCGCGCCGTGCGGCTCGCCGCTGCACGCAGCCACGAGCACGCACCCCGCGACGAGCGCGAAGCGAATATCAGTCCTGAACATTGAGCGCCTGCTGCAACAGAATCGTCGCGGCGAGCGCATCAACGTCGCCCTTCCGACCGCGGGTGGATTCTCCGAGCTCTCGTACTGTACGCAATGCTGCCGCCGTGGTGAATCGTTCATCATAGAAACGAACGGGGAGGGCAGTACGTTTCGCGACTTCGGCCCCCACTGCCCTCACTTCAGCGGTCCAAACCGTCTCGTGGCCCTCTCCGTCGAGCGGAAGGCCAAAAACGAACCCCCGCGCCTCGAGCTCCTCAGCGCGCGCGATGATTTTTTTGATCGGGGCCCTCTTGCCCTCGCGCCGCGTAATGAAACCCGCCGGCGAGGCGATCATGCCCAGTGGGTCGCTGATCGCGAGGCCGATTCGCTTCCGGCCGTAGTCCACCGCGAGATAGCGAGCCAGCGCCGCGTTCACGCTACCCCTGCGCCATCTGCGTAAAGAATTCCTTGTTGTTCTTGGACTTCGCCATCTGGCGGAGCAGGAACTCGATGGCTTCGGCCTCGGGCATGTCGGCCAGGAACTGCCGAAGCAGGATCGCGCGGTTGATCTCAGCCTGGCTAAGCAGGAGCTCCTCCTTCCGCGTGCCCGACCGGAAGATGTCGATCGCGGGATAAACTCTCCTGTCCGCGATCTTGCGATCGAGCACGAGCTCCATGTTGCCGGTGCCCTTGAACTCCTCGAAGATGACGTCGTCCATGCGCGAGCCAGTCTCGGTGAGAGCGGTCGCTATGATCGTCAGCGATCCCCCGCCTTCGATGTTGCGCGCCGAGCCGAAGAACCGTTTCGGCTTGTGGAGCGCGCTGGCATCGACACCGCCGGACAGAATCTTTCCCGATTGAGGAGCGACCGTGTTGTGCGCGCGGGCAAAGCGCGTCAGTGAATCGAGCAGAATCACCACATCCTTGCCGTGCTCGACCAGCCGCTTCGCCTTTTCGAGCACCATGTCCGAGACCTGCACGTGGCGCGCTGCTCCCTCGTCGAAGGTGGAGCTCACCACTTCCGCGCGCGTGGTGCTCGCGATCATCTCAGTCACCTCTTCCGGCCGCTCGTCGATCAGCAGCACGATGATCGTCACCTCCGGATGATTCTCCGCGATCGCGTTCGCCATCTTGTGGAGCAGGATCGTCTTTCCCGCGCGCGGCGGGGAGACGATGATTCCGCGCTGCCCCTTTCCGATCGGCGCCATGAGGTCCATTACGCGCATGCTGAGATCGCCATCGCTCGTCTCGAGGCGAAGCCGCTCATCAGGGTATTGCGGGCGGAGGTTGTCGAACGGCACGCGATCCTTGGCTTTCTCCGGGTCGTCGCCGTTTACGCTCTCGACCTTGAGCAGCGCGAGGTACCGCTCCCACGGCTTGGGCGGACGTACCTGTCCGCGCACGTCGTCGCCTGTCCTCAGCCCGAACCGCTTTATTTGCGACGGCGAGACGTAAATGTCGTCCGGACCCGGGAGGTAGCTCCAATCCTGGCTGCGGAGAAAGCCGTAGCCCTCGGGAAGAATCTCGAGTACGCCATCACCGTGCAGCATGACGTCGGTGTCGAGAAGATTCTGCTCGATCTGGAAGATGAGATCCTGCTTCCGGAGACCCGACGAGCCGTCAATCTTGAGCCCGTCGGCCATCTCCTGAAGCTCGGTCACGGATTTTCGCTTTAGCTCGGCGATATCCACGTCATGAGGAGAGAAAAGAGAAGGGACACCTGAGCGTGTTCGAGCTCAGTGGGTGCGAAGCCGTTGGTACGAGGTGGGAGAAGGTACTGGCGGAGGAGGAGGGGGCGGGGGTGGGCGAGCGAGCCGCGCGACGCTGCGCCCGATTTACCCGAAGGTAACTGGGCTCAAAAAAGCGGTCAAGTCAGAAATTGATGTATCGAAGCGGATTGCGCTTGATGTTTCGAATGAGTGAATCGAGCAGAGCATGCGTGCGGTTCAGCTCTCTCGTGAGCGAGCTGTCTGAATGCGCGGCCGCAATGGCGCCGATTGGGCTCGCCGCGAGGGCGCGCAAGGTATCAAGCTCGGCGAGCACGCCCTTCGCCTTGGTGACGAGAGTCGTGTCGCGGCGAAAGCGACCGAGGCTTCCCTTGTTCGACGACACCAGATTCCGAATCGAATCCGCCGCTGCCATCGCGTGCGACGCGCGCGCCATGAGATGGGTGCGCGTGGCCAGGCCAATAGTGCCATTCCCCTGAGTTGCCCTCGCCGTGAGGCGCGACATGCGCGCGCTTACTTCAGGCATCCGCGGAATCCCGTGCGCGCGCGCGTTTCCAATCGTCCCGAGGGGGCTCGCGAGCTTTGTGTTCAGCTCGTTTACTTCGGACGCGAGGGCAGAAAACGCGGGTCCGATCGTGCCGACATTCGTTGTGAGGTCGGCAATCCGTGACTTCGAACGAGTGTGCACGGTATCACCGTCGTGAAGAGGCGGCGATGTCGCCGATCCCGCCGATATGTACACGATCGGCGTTCCAATGAGCCTGCCGCCCGGCCGTATCTGCGCGTACGAATCGCGTCGCACGCTCGGCAGCGCCTGCTCGAGAAACTCCATCCTGATGAGGAGCCGCTCCATAGTATCGGTCGCTGGCGGGCGGAATGACACTTCCTTGACGAGGCCCTCTTTCTGTCCTGCGAGCCAGACCTCCGTCCCGGACAGCACACCGCTCGCGTCGTCAGTGACGACGTAGAGGGTTACTTTTTTGCCGTGGATATTGCCGACTCTCGCGAAAAGCAACGTAACGATGGTGAGCACCGCGATCACCGCCACGGCGATGATTCCTGCGGTCAATTCTCTCCACTCAAGTTGGCGGGGCATTCAGCGTCAATATAAACATGGGCAGCCGGGAGCGCTTATCTTATGGCCGGTACATGACTGCGGATAACGGTTCGCCTGCATGCTGATTGGAGTCCCGCGAGAGATCGCGAGCGGGGAGCGTCGCGTCGCGCTCGTGCCCGACGTCGTGTCGCAGCTAACCCGTGCGGGCCACCGCGTCGTCGTCGAGCGCGGTGCGGGGATGCGGGCTGGATTCACGGACGAAGCTTACCGTGCGGCGGGCTGCGATCTGGCTGATTCGGCCGAGGAGATCTACTCGACTGCGCAGATGATTCTCAAAGTGCAGCGCCCCGGTCGGAACGAAGCGGGAGAAGCGGAGCTCGATCTGATGAAGGAAGGCTCTGTTCTCATCGGATTGCTCCAGCCTTCCGGTGATCCTGCCCTGTTCCAGCAGCTGGCCGAGCGGCGGATCATTGCGTGCAGCATGGAGCTGGTGCCGCGCACCACCCGGGCGCAGATGATGGACGCGTTGTCCTCGCAGAGCACCGTCGCCGGATATAAGGCCGTGCTTCTCGCCGCGAACGCGCTCCAGAAATTCTTTCCGATGCTGATGACTGCTGCCGGCACTGTCCGCCCGGCGCGAGTTCTCGTGATCGGCGCGGGAGTGGCGGGATTGCAAGCGATCGCCACCGCGCGCCGCATCGGTGCAGTCGTGGAAGCCTTCGATACGCGACCAGTGGTTAAGGAGCAGGTGCAGAGCCTCGGCGCTACTTTCGTCGAGATCGATCTGCACGGCGGGGAAGCGCAGGACGCGGGAGGTTACGCCAGAGAGCTGAGCAAGGATCACATCCGGCGCGAGAAAGAGGTGCTTCACAAGCGTGCCCTGCAGGCGGACGTGATCATCACCACGGCACTCGTTCCCGGGAAGCCGGCGCCAATGCTCATCGATGCGGAAACAGTTGCCGCGATGCGGCCCGGCTCGGTGATCGTGGATCTCGCCGGCGAGCAGGGTGGCAACTGCGAGCTCAGCGTCCCGGGTGAGACCGTCGTGAGGCACGACGTCACGATCATCGCTCCTCTTCACATCTCGAGCGATCTCGCGTTCCATGCCAGCCAGATGTACGCCAAGAACGTCGCGGCACTGGTGACGCTGCTCGCACCCAGGGGCGAGCTCAATCTCAATTTTGACGACGACATCATCAGTGCCGTCTGCGTCACCTCCGATGGCGACATCCGCCACGCCCCAACCCGACAGCGACTCGGTTTGTCGAAGCGACAACCATCAACCGTGGAGTCCGCAAAGTGAGCCAGGAGCTGGTGCTCGGCATTTACGTCTTCATCATGGCGATCTTCGTCGGCTTCGAGGTGATCAACCGGGTGCCTTCGGTGCTGCACACGCCGCTCATGTCGGGCACGAACGCGATTCATGGAATCGTGGTGCTTGGTGCCATGCTGGTCGCGGGATCGGCGGACACTCCGCTGCTCAAGGCGCTCGGCTTCATCGCCGTCGTATTCGGCGCCGCGAACGTGTTTGGCGGCTTCGTGGTGACGGATCGCATGCTCGAGATGTTCAAGAAGCGCGAGACGGTAGCTCAGGGAGAGGCGGAGAAAAAGGATGCTTGATCTCCGGGGATCGGTGATAGCGCTCAGCTACATCGTCGCCGCGATTCTCTTCATTTTTGGACTCAAGAGGCTCAGCTCGCCGTCGACCGCGAGATCGGGCAACCGCCTCGCCGCGATCGGAATGGCGCTGGCACTCGGGGTGACGCTGTTGGATCGCCAAATCGTATCCTACTGGACGATCGCGATTGGAACTCTGATCGGCGCGGTGATGGGCGTGTACTTCGCCAGGACCGTTCAGATGACGGCGATGCCGCAGATGGTCGCGCTCTTCAACGGAATGGGCGGAGCGACCGCGGCCCTGGTGTCGGTCGCAGAGTTTCTCCGGCTGTCGCGGCTGGGAGAGCCAATTGGCGTTGGCGAATCGACGTCGATCGTGCTCGGCACCGCGATCGGCGCGATCTCGTTCACGGGTAGCATCGTCGCCTTCGGCAAGCTGCAGGAGCTTCTTCCCGGAAAGCCGCTTCAATTTCCGCTACAGCGCCTGATCAACGCACTGATTCTCGTCGCCGTCCTCGCGCTCGGTGCGTTCGTCGTCGCAGGCGGAGGCGCCTCGACCGCGCTCTGGATGCTCTTTGCGGCGGCGCTCGTGCTCGGAGCGATGTTCGTGCTCCCGATCGGCGGCGGGGACATGCCGGTAGTAATCTCGATCCTGAACTCTCTCACCGGACTCGCGGCGGCTCTCACTGGATTCGTCCTCCACAATCAGATGCTGGTCGTGGCGGGGGTTCTGGTCGGGGCGTCCGGAACGCTCCTCACGCTGCTCATGAGCAGGGCGATGAATCGCTCGGTAGCCAACGTTCTCTTCGGCGCGTTTGGGGCAGCGACGAATGACATAGCTGCGACGTCCAACGCGGTTGGGCGGACGGTTCGACAGACCACGCCCGAAGACACGGCGATCGCTCTCGCCTACGCCAGGAGCGTCGTGATCGTGCCGGGATACGGTCTGGCGGTCGCCGAAGCGCAGCACACGGTCAGGGAGCTCGCCACCGACCTCGAGAAGCGAGGCGTCGATGTGAAGTACGCCATTCATCCGGTCGCGGGTCGCATGCCAGGGCACATGAACGTACTGCTCGCAGAGGCGAACGTGCCGTACGACCAGTTACTCGAGATGGATCAGGTGAACGGCGAATTTCCTCAGACTGACGTGGTTCTGGTAGTAGGCGCGAACGACGTGGTGAACCCCGCCGCGCGCGACGATCCGTCGAGTCCCATCTACGGCATGCCGATTCTCGATGTAGATCGCGCGCGCAACATCATTGTCCTCAAGCGCAGCATGGGCCACGGCTTTGCGGGAATCGACAACGCGCTCTTCTATCACGAGAAGACGCGCATGTTGTTCGGGGACGCGCGGCAGTCACTGACTCAGGTCAGCCAGTCGCTCAAGAGCGCCTAGCCGGTTGACCTGCGCGTTGCCTTAGCATCTCGGTGTGGGTCGAGGCGCGGTGTCCTCTTCGCGGCTACGCTCGCTTGGTCGGAGCCCAACTACGCGACCGCCGGCTCCGCCGGGGGGTCGCCGGTCTCCTCCTCGCGCTCGCTTTGCAAAGCCGCTACGAGGACACCGCGCCTCTCCTGCATAGATCTGTAACTGCACGCACGTCGAATAGCACGCGCCCACCCGCCCTGTCGTTTTCGCCGCGGGCGGAATTCGAGTCGCGTGACTCCAGGCACTCGGATGACCGGGCGCAGCGATCCCGAATTCACAGGTCCACGGGCGGGAAGGATGGAAATGCGCGCGGCGGGACTCGAACCCACGACCTTCGGCTCCGGAGGCCGACGCTCTATCCAACTGAGCTACGCGCGCGGTAGAAACGACTTCCTAGAAGGACTAACTTCCTCTGATGACAGCCGCAAAACGAAAGATAACCGTTCTTCCGGGCGACGGCATCGGTCCGGAAGTCGTCGAGGCCGCTCTGGCCATCATAAAAGCTACAGGCGCCGCCGTTGAATTCGAGAAGTGCGAAGCAGGAGCACGGGCGTTCCAGAAGGGAATCGTCACCGGAATTCCCAAGGAGACGATCGAGTCAATAGAACGCACGCGTGCTGTGCTCAAAGGGCCACTCGAGACTCCGATCGGCTACGGGAACAGAAGCGCAAACGTCACCCTCCGCACCCTGTTCGAGACTTACGGCAACATTCGCCCCGTGCGCGAGTTGCCCGGAGTGCAAACCGCGTTCACCGGACGCAAGCTCGACATAGTCATCGTCCGGGAGAACATCGAAGATCTCTACGCCGGGATCGAGTACATGCAGACTCCCGGGGTGGCGGAGGGCCTCAAGCTGATCTCGCGCGAGGGCTGTGAGAAGATCGTCAAGCTCGCCTTCGCGTTCGCCATCGCCGAGGAGCGCAAGCGCGTTCATTGCGCAACGAAGTCGAACATCATGAAGCTGACCGAGGGTCTTCTTCAACACACCTTCGAGGAGTTCGCGCCGCAGTACCCGTCGATCGAAGCGAAGCACATCCTCATCGACAACTGCGCCCACCAGCTAGCGATGCGGCCGGAGCAGTTCGACGTCATCGTGACCACCAACATGAACGGCGACATCCTGAGCGATCTCACTTCCGGCCTCACCGGAGGACTCGGCTTCGCCCCGTCCGCCAATATCGGGAACGACGTCTCGATCTTCGAGGCCGTGCACGGCTCCGCGCCGGACATCGCCGGCAAGAACAAGGCGAATCCTACGGCGCTCATATTGAGCGCCGCGATGATGCTCCGCCACATCGGGGAAGGCAAAGCCGCGAACGACGTCGAGCAGGCAGTGCTCGTGACGCTGGAGAGCGGAATGCGCACCAGCGACATGATGGGAGTTCAAAACCCCGCATCGACGACAGAGTTCACCCAGGCAGTGATCTCCAACCTTGGCAAGCGCTCCAAGCTCAGTCCTCCCCGCGACTACAAGAAAGTCGAGCTTCCTCCTGCGGCGCCTGGCGTGAACGTGGTGCGCGCCGCGAGCAGGCGTGTGAGCGGAGTCGATGTCTACATTGAGTCCGACCTCGACCCCAAGGTGTTGGCCGAGAATCTGGAGAAGCTGATTCAGTCCTCACCGCTGCGCCTGCAGATGATCACCAATCGCGGCGCCATGGTTTTCCCCGCGAATGGGCGGCGCGTGTCGCTCGTCGACCACTTCCGATGCAGGTTCGTGCTCTACGATGGCGAGGCCGGCTTGGAAGATACCGACATTCTCTCCCTCCTCCAGATAATTGGCGGCCCGCACCGCTGGATGCATATCGAGAAGCTCCAGGAGTTCGATGGAGAGCCGGCGTTCAGCAAGTCGCAGGTCTAGCGCGCGCCGTTCCCCGCGTTAGATAAGGAGTCGAGGAGCAATCGGAGGAGAAACCTCGGCATGAGCACGACACTCGACCGCCGTTCGTTCATGGGATACTTCGCGGGAGTAGGCCTCAGCTCATCGCTCTTTCCCGGAGTGCTGTGGGCGAAGCTGGCCGCCGGCGCGGATATCACCGTCGAGACGATCGCGGGCGCGGAAGAAGTTGCCGGGGTCCATTTCGATTCGGTCGAGCGTGAATTGATGCTCGATGGCCTGAAGCAGCAGGAGCAGCGGATCGAAGCACTGCACAAAGTCTCGCTGCCGAACTCCGTCAGCCCCGCGATCGTTTTCGATCCACTCCCACCGGGGAAGAAAATCCCGGCGGCGACGCACCGTCCGATGGTGCGGAGCAAGGTAACTCCGAGGGCCCTCAGCGCGGATACGGAGGAGTTGGCGTTTCTTCCGGTGACCGAGCTGTCCGAGCTCGTGCGTCAACAGCGCGTCACGTCGGTGCAGCTCACTCGGATGTACCTGGCGAGGCTCAAGAGGTACGATCCCGTGCTGAAGTGTGTGATCAGCCTGACCGAGGACCGCGCCCTGGAACGGGCGCGCACGGCCGACGCGGAGATCAGCCGCGGAAAATATCGTGGGCCGCTTCACGGCATTCCGTGGGGCGCCAAGGATCTTCTCGCGGTCCGCGGCTACAAGACGACGTGGGGAGCGGGGCCATTCAAGGACCAGGTAATCGATGCCGACGCCACGGTGGTGCAGCGCCTCGATGCAGCCGGTGCCGTCCTCGTCGCGAAGCTGACCCTCGGCGAGCTCGCACAGGGTGACATCTGGTTTGGCGCGACGACCAAGAATCCGTGGAAGGTGGATCAGGGATCGAGCGGATCTTCCGCCGGGCCCGCTTCTGCGACAGCCGCGGGGCTCGTCGGTTTCGCGATTGGAAGCGAGACACTCGGATCGATCTCGTCGCCAGCTACACGCTGTGGAGTCACCGGATTGCGCCCCACCTTTGGTAGAGTCCCGCGCACCGGCGCCATGGCGCTTTCGTGGACGATGGACAAGCTCGGTCCCATCTGCCGCAGCGCAGAGGACTGCGCCCTCGTTCTCGACGCGATTTACGGACCCGATGGACAGGACAACAGCGTCATCCCCGCTGATTTCCACTGGGACGCCAACCTCTCGCCGAAAAAGCTGCGAATTGGCTACGTGAAATCGGCGTTCGACACGCCGCTCACCGACCCCAACGATCCCAAACGGACCCTTCACGGCAGCAAGAAATTCGACGACGCTGCGCTCGACGTCTTCAAGAGACTCGGGATCAATCTCATCCCCGTCGATCTTCCGGATGTTCCCTACGACGCGATGCGGCTGATTTTGAGCGCCGAGGCCGCCGCGGCATTCGACGAGCTCACCAGATCCGATCGTGACAAGCTGCTCGTACAGCAGGGAAAGTCCGACTGGCCGAACTCGTTCCGCACATCTCGCTTCATCCCCGCCGTTGATTACGTGAACGCCAATCGTGTTCGATCAATCGCGATTCAGAAGTGGGACGACCTGATGCGCACAGTCGACGTGATAGTGACCCCGACCACGGCGGCCAACCTGTCGCAGCTCGTGGCGACAAACCTTACCGGACACCCTGCGGTGATAGTGCCGAATGGGTTCAGGGACGACGGCACTCCGGTCTCGCTCACCTTCCTGGGGGGACTTTTCGAAGAAGCGAAGGCGCTCGCGGTCGCGCGCGCGTACCAGGATGCTACTGGCTTCCATCTGAAGCATCCCGTAGTGCCGCTTACCCCACCAGCTCCGGCGAGCGCCTAGGTGAGCCGCGGTGGAGGACCGCTCGAGCCGGTCGTGCTCGAAGGAGATTTTGTTCGCCTCGAGCCGATGACGCTCGAGCATCACGCCGGACTATCTGAAATCGGCCTCGATCCCGGGATCTGGAGTTTTACGCTAGTGCTCGTTCGAACGCCGGAAGAGATGCGTACCTACATGGAATCCGCGCTAAAGCTACAGCGCGACGGCACGGCTCTGCCCTTCGTGACCATCGAGCGCAGCTCCGGACGAATAGTGGGAAGTACGCGCTTCGGCAACTACGATCCGGCAAATCGCCGCATCGAGATCGGCTGGACGTGGATCGCGCCGCCGTGGCAGCGAACGGCGATCAATACCGAGGCGAAATACCTCATGCTGTCGCACGCCTTCGAGAAGCTTCACTGCGTCAGAGTCGAGCTCAAGACCGACGTGCTCAACGCCCCTTCGCGCAAGGCGATGCTGCGCATTGGTGCAAAGGAGGAGGGGATTCTCCGCAAGCATTCCCTCGTGTGGAACGGCCGATATCGCGACAGCATCTACTACAGCATTCTTGACGAAGAGTGGCCCGGAGTGAAAGAGCAATTGGCGAGAATGCTGATTCGTCGTCCGGAAGCGGCTTCTTCACCGCGTTAAAAGAAAAACCCCCGAGCAATTTCCCGGGGGTTTTTCGTCGTCGCTCGCGTCAGCCGGTCACGGGGAGAATGAGAACTCGAGCTTCAAGTACGCCGCCGACTCCCTGCTCGTGAAGCTGGGACCGCCGACCGACTTGTAGCCAACGACCCCGGTCGTTCTGAAGTGCGGAGTCCAGGTGTATTCGAGTGTGGGTCCGGCCTGGAAGGAATTGCTCTTCCGTCCATCCTTGCCTCCACCCTGTCCGACGAGCTCCGCGCCAATGCGCGCGGCCTCCCTGCTCAAGTAGTTGAACGGAACCGAGGCGCGCCCACGCGCCCAGAGGTACTGGCTGCCGAAGTTGTAGTTCGACAGAAGCTGCGTGCGGAGCGGACGACGGCCGGTTCCACTGTGGTAGGCACCGAAGCTCGCGGTCGCACCGTTGCTTCCGCCGCCCTCGGCTCCAGGCGCGCCGGGATCTTCGTTGTCAACCCAGGCATAGCCGGCGCCGAACGAGACGCCGCCCCTGCGGCCAGCATACGCCAGGCCGAGCGTTGGCGAGACCGCGCTCAGCGTTCTGTCCGAGTTGGGGTCGCTGCTCGTGAGCCGATAGTGCAGCGAGTAGGCGTTGACGTTGAAATACGGAGACCAACCGAGGCCGCCCATCCCCACGTACATGCCCAGCAGATAGAATTGCGAATGACGGGTGTCGAGTTCCGCCGAACCGTAAAACGACGGATGAATCTGAGATCTCTGCGCTTCTGCTGTGCGCCCGAGCGTCAGCACCGCAAGCGCCGCCAGCGCAAAAACCGCAATCCGATGATTGTTCAGCTTCATTCTTCTTCTCTCAGTTTGTAGTTCATTTTCCGACTCATCAATGCGTGCCACTCGAGAAGTATTCTCGTTGTTTGGAGCGGCGTCGTACTGCCCGTGAGCCGTCCGCGTATTTGCCGGATTCGTACCTTTGGGAGGCATAAATCCCCCCGCACTGTGTGTAGGACGCGCCAGTTCAAACGCGGAAACTCAAGCCCGAGAAGGCGCTTGACGCGCGATTGAACGCGCCTCCGGTGAGCGTGCTCGGTGTGTCGATCATCCCCGACAAGCGTGGCGACGAAACATTTAGCGCATCGGGCTTGAGCTTGGCGCGCATCCCGAAGTCACGCGAGGGACCTCACCCCTCGATGCCTGGATTGAGGATCGCAACGGGCGGATTCTGGGAAAGAGCTCGCTTACCGCGCAGGATTTCCGCTGAGAGATGCAAGAAGAGCCGACCCGTCCGGGCCGGCTCTTCCACCAATAAATGACACTTAATAAGCCGTGTAAAGCAGATCGTTGTTGGTCGTCCTCGCGTTTTTTACGACGCCTTTCGTCGCGCTGGCGGAGAGTGCATCGCGGACCTGCTGCGGAGTAGCACCCGAATTACCCGGCACGCTCAGATAGAGCGCAGCGACACCGGTTGTGTGTGGCGTGGCCATGGACGTGCCGCTGATCGTGTTCGTCTCGCCGTTCAGCCAATCGGAGGTAATCCCCGAGCCTGGCGCGAACCAGTCCACGCAGTCGCCGTAGTTGGACCACGAGGTTTTCGTGTCGGTCTTGTCAGTGGCTCCGATAGTCATCGCTTCTGGCACTCTTGCCGGCGAGTACTTGCAGGCATCCTGTGCTCTACCACCTTGGTTTCCGTTACCGGCCGCCACCGCCATGGCGACCCCGGAGGCAATTGTACGCTTCACCGCGTCGTCGACAGAGGTGCTCGCACCGCCTCCGAGAGACATGTTTCCGACAGCGGGAACCAAATGGTTCGCGGTGACCCAATCCAGGCCGGCGATGACGCCGCTCCAGTAGCCTGAGCCCGAACAGTTCAGAACGCGGACAGCCACGAAGTTTACAGCCTTCGCCACCCCCCAGGTCGTCCCGCCGGTGGTTCCCGAGACGTGCGTCCCGTGCCCGTTACAATCGAGTCCCTGCCGTCCGTCACCGATCGCGTCGTAACCAAAAGACGCGCGGCCGCCGAGATCCGGGTGCAAGAACTCGATACCAGTATCAATGATGTACGCCGTCACACCGGCGCCGGTGTTGGTGTAGGTGTACGTTCCGCTTAATGGCAGAGCGCCCTGGTCTATGCGATCCAGACCCCACGTCGCGTTCAACTGGTCCGTCACAGCGCGCGCGATTCCGTCAGGCTCGACACGGGTGACGCGGGCGTCTCGGAGGAGGCCATCGCGAGCGGCATCAGACATCCTACCCGCAAAACCGTTCAGCGCATGCGTGTAGACGTAATCGGACTGAAGCCCGTGCTCCGCCGCAACTGCCGAAGGACTCACTCCCTCACGGACGGTGATGATGAAGCGGCCCGGAGCCACTTCGGCGTTGCTCGAGACCGAGAACTTTGCATCGGCGCTCACTGCAGGGCGCGTCGGATTCGACGCCTCGGAGCAGGCGGCGAGACCGGCAACGACCGTTAACAGTAGAGCCAACTTTT
>JALYKM010000224.1 GCA_030774785.1 Gemmatimonadota bacterium | reverse complement strand
AGAGTCGTTCTGCCTCGGCTCCAAATCCGACCGGGAGTCTCTCTCGTTCGGCGCCGACTCCCGATCCGCGCATCGGACTGAAAGGCGGCGCCTACGACGCCGCGGAGGCGATCTGGAACCTCAAGGTACTGTCGAAGACGAGACCTTCGGAGAAGTTTATCACCGCGATCAACTCGGACCTGGCTTTCTCGGGCAATTATGTGTTTCAGGGAAGCTTCAACGGCTACCAGGTGTGGGACATCACGAATCCGCAGCAGCCGATGCTCAAAACGGCGTACGTCTGTCCGGCGTCGCAGAGCGACGTCTCGGTTTACCGGAATCTGCTGTTCGTCTCCGGGGAGGATCTGGGCGCCAGACTCGACTGCGGGACCGGTGGTGTGAAGGACACGGTGAGCAAGGATCGACTGCGCGGGATTCGCATCTTCGACATCGGCGATATCACCAATCCGAGAAACGTCGGCAACGTACAGACCTGCCGCGGATCGCACACCCACAGCTTGCTCGTCGATCCGAAGGATCTGGAGAACGTTTACGTCTACATCTCCGGTTCCTCCGGCGTGCGATCGCCGAACGAGCTCGCGGGCTGTATCAATCTTTCTCCGGACAAGGACCCGAACTCGGCGCTCTTCCGCATCGAAGTAATAAAGGTTCCGCTGGCTCATCCCGAGCAGGCGGCAGTCGTCACCTCGCCGCGGATCTTCACCGGGCTCACGGAAGCGGCCCGCCACGGTGAAACCGCCCTGGACATCGCCGAGCATAAAAAGGACGTCGACGCAGCAAAGGCGCGTGGAGCCTACACGGCGGTGATCTTCGGGCAGGAGCAAGTCGCGCCCGACTTTTTCATTGCCGAGCAGCTGGCCAACATCGTCAAGGCGCGCAACGGCACCGGCGCTGCTACTGCCGCCGATAGCGCGACGTTGCGACGCGAGCTTCCCGCCATCGTCGCCAAGATGGTTGGTGAGGATCCGTCCGGGAAGCCCGGTCCGAGGCCCGGGCCGAGCCAGTGTCACGACATTACACTGTACCCGGCTATTGGGAGAGCGGGCGGCGCCTGCGGTGGCTACGGCCTGCTGCTCGATATCAGTGATCCGGCGCATCCCACACGCCTCAACGCGGTGGCGGATTCCAACTTCTCGTACTGGCATTCCGCGACCTTCAACAACGACGGAAGCAAGGTCCTCTTCTCCGACGAGTGGGGCGGAGGAATGCAGCCGAAGTGTCGTTCAACGGATCCGCGCGAGTGGGGCGCGGACGCGATCTTCACTGTTTCGGGCACGGCCTTGCAGTTCCAGAGCTACTACAAGCTCCCGGCTCCGCAGACACGCGCGGAGAATTGCGTCGCCCATAACGGCTCGCTCATCCCGATCCCGGGCCGTGACGTGATGGCGCAGGGATGGTATCAGGGAGGCATCTCGGTCTTCGATTGGACCGACCCCGCGCACCCGCGAGAGATCGCCTTCTTCGATCGGGGGCCGGCTGACAGCACACTCAAGCTGAGTGGGTCCTGGTCGGCATACTGGTATAACGGCGTGATCGTGAGCTCGGAGATCACCCGCGGCCTCGACATCTTCGAGCTGACCCCGAGCGCGTTCATCTCGCAGAACGAGATCGACGCGGCAAAGACTGTCCACTTCGACTACTACAATACTCAGGGCCAGCAGCAGTTCGTGTGGCCGCCGACGTTCGCGCTGGCACGCGCTTACGTCGATCAGCTCGAGCGCTCAAATGGCCTCGCGCCGAGCAGAATCTCGGCGGTGAGAAACGCGCTGACTACAGCGGAGACGGGCTCGGCAAATCAGCGGCAGGTCGGATTGAGCGCGCTGGCGGCCCAGTTGGATGGCGAGGTCAACGGTTCGAGGGACGCCGCGAAGGTCCGCGCATTGGCCGCGGCGGTGAAGAGTCTGGCGGCGGGTGGTTAAAGGGAGTCTCTGACCCGTTCAGCTTGCAGGAGGTGCCGTCGTTGGTGCTTCGAGAGGATCTCTAGCCCTGTTCCGACGGTGAAACGAAGCACCGGAACGAAAGGGTTCTGGAATCGGATGCGATTGACGTCGTAGTTGCTGGCGCGATGGATTAGTTCACGTGCCTTATGGTTGCTGTTGAGGAACCGATCAAGAACAGAGGCTTCGACTTGAGCGCCAGGCCTGCTCTTCTTCGGCGCACGGCGTCGTTTCGTT
>JALYKM010000223.1 GCA_030774785.1 Gemmatimonadota bacterium | reverse complement strand
GGAACTGATTCTGTATCCGATCCCTCAATGCTGTGAGAGTGGCGATGATCTTCGATTCGTCGAGCGTTCGATAGTGCGAGGTGGGCATCGGTGGGGAACGTAGCGCTCGCATCAACGATTGGGCAACCGGGTACAACTAGTAAAACAACTACGCTGCTGCCCGCTTCGCGCTGAGAGCTACGCGCTATTAGCTGAAGACGATTGGACAGGTCTTTTTGGCGAGGAAAAACCGGAGCTGGCATCGAACGGTCCACGCTGCCTTAGCGCAGAGCGAAAAGCGGACAGCGGGCCGCAGTGTAGTTAGTCTACTCCCGACTCCGCTGGCGTCGAATTAACCTGCTGGGTACATCTGGAGAGCAGTGTCATTCTAACGTCGCATTGTTGCGTGAACATCCGCTAACCCATAGTCGGGGACGCATGCCGGAAGCGAGCGTCGTTGTAGTTGGAGCAGGCGCGTCGGGACTCTCCGCCGCGGCCGCGCTCAAGCGCAAGGGAATCGAAGCGATCGTGCTCGAGCAACATGCGCGAGTGGGAGGAACCTGGGAGCGACGCTATGACCGGCTCCATCTCCACACGGTGCGCGGTTTCTCCGGTCTCGCGTATTACGGCATTCCGCGCCGATATCCCAAGTATCTCTCGCGCGATGATTTCGTGTCGTACCTCAATGAGTACGCCGAGCACTTCAGGCTGCGCGTCATCGCGGGCTGTGTGGTTCACAAGGTTGCAAAGGAGGCGGCCGCTCCTTACAGCTGGAACATCTCGACATCCGGAGATGCGTGGCGCGCCCGCGCGGTCGTGATTGCGACCGGACAGTATCGGATTCCGATCGCGCCCAGTTGGCCAGGAGTGGAGATCTACGGGGGCCAGTTGCTGCATTCGGCGAGCTACACCAAGCCGTTGCCGTTCGCGGGAAAGCGGGTACTCGTCGTCGGTGCCGGTAACAGCGGAACCGAGATCGCAACCGACGTCGCTGAGAACGGGGCGGCGTTCGTGTCGCTGAGTATCCGTACGTCGCCCGCGATCGTGCCCCGCGATCCGTTCGGGATGCCGGTGCAGCGGACCGGGATTCTGCTCAACTTTCTGCCGTCACGCATTGCCGACCGGCTTGGACGACTCACCTCGCGCATAGTGCTCGGCGATCTCACTCAATACGGGGTTCGCCGCGCCGAGTGGGGACCGTTTTCGTCGCGGCGGGTGCCGGTGATCGATGTCGGATTCGTTAAGGCACTCAAGCAGGAACTCGTTCACATTCGGCCAGCCCTGGCGCGGCTGACCGCAACGGGGGCCGTCTTCACGGATGGAAGCGCCGAGCCCTTCGACGCGATCATCGCTGCGACAGGATTCAGCACGGGACTCAACGAGCTTCTCGACTCGACGGAGCCGTTAAGCGAGTCCGGTGAGCCGATCGATCCCGCCGGCAATCCAACCGCGCTTCCCGGATTGTTTTTCATCGGTTACACGCACAGCTTGCGCGGCCACCTCTTCGAAGCGAGCCTCGCTTCGAGACGGCTGGCCAAAAATGTCGTGCGCTACCTTGGTCAACGATGAGGTCGTAATGCCCAAATTATGCGCGGTCACCTAAGGCAATGCGAACGCGACAAACGCGCCGCGCGATGACCCACCGGTTCCGGCACTGGCGCGGGCCCCAGCGTAGCCGCCAAACGCCGCGATCACGACGAATTGCTTGCCGTTCACCTCATACGTGATCGGGGTTGCGTTGCCGGAGTTCACCATCACCGTCTCCCACAACAGTTTGCCGGTATCCTTATCGAAGGCGCGAAATTTCTTGTCGAAGTTCGTCGCACCGATGAAGACCAACCCGCCGGCAGTCACGATGGGACCGCCATAATTCTCGGTGCCCGTGTCCTTCAGACCTTGCTCGGCGAGCTCGGGATACTCGCCGAGTGGAATCTTCCAGGCGTACTCGCCGGAATTCAGATCGATTGCGTTCAACGTCCCCCAGGGCGGCGCCACCGCGGGATAACCATCGGGGTCGTACCACCTATGGTATCCGGTGAAGTCGTATTTCATGTCGGTGGGTGAAGGTGCGCCCGGTCTCGCTTCCTTCGCCTCGCCGCTCATGACGTGCTGAACGAGCTGAGCCAGCGTCTCCGGCGAAAGAGAAGAAAAGCCCGGCATGCGGCCTGATCCATTCCGGATGATCTCGGCAACTTGTGCGTGCGTGCGCCGTGTCGCGATGTCGACGAGCGATGGAAATCCCGCGCTACCCGACATGTTGTCACCGTGACAGGCCGCGCACTGATTGAGATACGTCTGACGGCCCGGACTTGCCGCCGGCAGCGTGCGGCGCATGCTCGACGTCCACGCGATGTCGTTGGCGTTCACGTATAAGACGCCAGTATTCGGATCGACGGCGGAGCCACCCCATTCTGCCCCGCCATCGAACCCGGGAAAGACCACGGTTTCCTTGCCGACCATGAACGGGACAAACAGCCCTTCGCTGCGGAACGTCTTGAACTGCTCGAGCGCCCATTGGTGCGCCTGCGGTGTTCGGGTGGTCAACATGTCTTCGGTCAGCAGTTGCCGGGCATAGGGCGCTGGCTTCAAGGGAAACGCCTGGGTCCGGGCCGCGACCTCACCCTCGACAGTGCTCGGCGGAACGCGACGGTACTCGATCGGGAACAGCGGCTTGCCGTTGGTGCGATCGAACAGGAACATGAAGCCATGTTTGGTCGTCTGCGCCACCGCATCGACGGGCTTCCCGTCACGCTTGACCGTCACGAGCGTCGGGGGCGACGGAAAATCGCGATCCCAGATGTCGTGCTTGACGGCTTGAAAGTGCCAGATACGCTTGCCGGTTGCCGCATCGAGCGCCAGCAGCGTATTGGCGAACAGATCGTCGCCGACACGGTTGGCGCCGTAGAAATCCGCCGAGGCTGATCCGGTTGGGACGTAAACGAGTCCACGTTTCAGATCGACCGCCATCCCAGCCCAGTTGTTGGCCGCTCCGGTGTACGTCCAGGCTTTTTTCGGCCAGGTCGCGTAGCCGTACTCGCCGGGGCGCGGAATGGTGTGAAACGTCCAGCGAAGTCGTCCGGTGCGGACGTTGTAGGCGCGGATGTCTCCGAGCGACGCCGGCAAGCCTTCGGACGTCCGCCCACCAACGACGTACAAATCCTTGTAGATGACGCCCGGTGTGGTCAAGCTCACCGACTGCTGCTTCGGATCCCGGCCCAAATCGTAATGAAGGTCGATGCGGCCGCCGCGCCCGAAATCAGAAAACGGTTTGCCGCTCACGATGTCGATCGCGTAGATGTACCGGCCAAACGCGGCGAGCAGGCGTTGCTCTTTCCCGTCCGTCGAGTAAGTGAGTCCGCGAACCGAGGTTCGTTCTCCCGGATTCCAGGACCACTTCAGTTTCCCCGTCGCGCCGTCGAGCGCAACGACGCCGCTCGCGGGCGTAACGCTATACAGAATGCCGTTGACGACGATCGGTTGGGCCTGAAAGCGTCCGTTCGGCGGGCCTTCACCCGGATCGAATTGCCACGCCACCTGCAACCGACCGACGTTGGAGCGATTGACTTGTGTCAGCGGTGAGTAGCGCGTTCCTGCGGGATCGCCACCGTAAGCAGGCCAATCGCGTCCCACGCCGTGATCCTGCTGCGCACCCAGGACGGCGACGAGGAACAGGAAGGCGAAAGTCCCCGCGCTCACGGGGAGAGACTGGCTGGGCATCGGTGCTCAGAACGTACGACCAGCATCACGGACAAATCAACTGTCCGGTCCCTTTAGCGCATGGCGGAAAGCGAACAGCGGACCGCGGGCGGCAGCGTAGTTCTCAGTGTCGGTGGCCGCATTCTCTGCTTAGGTTAATCGAGCCTTCACCGTCAAACCTGCCGCGTCAAGCTCCAACGACGGACGAGGGCCCGTTTCGAGGTAGATACATGGACCCCAAGACGCACTGGGAAACCGTTTATCGCACGAAAGATGTCCACGAGGTAAGCTGGTTTCAGGCGGAAGCGCGCCGATCGTGCGACCTGATAACCAGGGTCTGCCCCGATCGAGGCGCTCCGATCATCGACGTCGGAGCCGGCGCTTCGGTTCTGGTGGACAATCTTCTGGCCGCTGGCTATCGGGATCTCAGCGTGCTGGATGTGTCAGAGGCCGGTCTGGAAATCTCACGAGGTCGCCTCGGCGCTGATTCAGCCAAGGTGAAGTGGATGCGCGCGGATGTCCGGCGAGCCCAGCTCGACGAGGGCGCCTACGCGGTCTGGCACGATCGCGCGGTGTTTCATTTTCTCACCGATGCAGCTGATCGAGCTGCTTATGTCGAGCAGGTTCGCCGCGCGGTGAAGCCCGGCGGCTACGTTCTCGTGGCGACTTTTGCCGAGGATGGTCCTGAGTACTGCAGCGGACTTCCGGTGGTACGCTACTCCGCCGAAGGTCTTCATTCGGAATTCGGGACCGACTTCCAGCTAGTCAGAAGTGAGCACGAGGATCATCACACACCCGCCGGGGCCGAGCAGTCTTTCCTCTATTGCCTCTGTCGCAGGGAATGAGCAGCTAGCACCTTTGCTACTCCTGTTTACGACCCGGCAGGGCGGTCCTTACAACGGATACGGGAATTGCTCGATGACTGATCTGCGCGCGACTCTCGAGCGCACCCTCGGCGACCTCTACATCTTCGAGCGCGAGCTCCAGGGCGGGGCGATGAGTCGCGTGTTCGTCGCGATGGATCGCCAGCTCGGACGCGAGGTCGTGATGAAGGTGCTGCCTCCCGAGGTGGCCGCCGAGCTGAGCGCCGACCGGTTCAGAAGGGAGATCCAGCTGGCCGCGAAGCTACAGCATCCACACATCGTACCGCTGCTGTCATCGGGCGAAGTAGCCGGCACTCCGTACTTCACCATGCCGTTCGTCGAGGGCGAGTCTCTGCGAGCACGTCTCGCCCGGGTCGGGGAGCTTCCTATCCCCGAAGCGGTCAGGATTCTACGTGAAGTGGCGAGCGCGCTCAGCTACGCGCACAAGCACGGCGTCGTTCATCGCGACATAAAGCCGGACAACGTCATGCTCACTGACGAGTTCGCGCTCGTCACTGACTTCGGAGTCGCGAAGGCGTTGAGCGCATCTACCAAACCGTCCGAAGCTCAGACGCTCACCGGCCTTGGAATATCACTTGGCACGCCGGCGTACATGGCCCCGGAGCAGGCGACAGCCGATCCGTCCGTCGATCACCGCGCCGACATCTACGCCTTCGGCGTGATGGCGTACGAGATGCTCACGGGCGGCCTGCCCTTTGTCGGCCGGTCTCTCCAGGCGACGCTCGCGGCGCACGCCATAGAAAAACCGGAACCGATCGAGCGGAGACGGCCCGGCATTCCGCCCGCACTTGGCGCGCTGATAATGCGCTGCCTCGAGAAACGGCCGGCCGATAGGCCGCAGAACGCAGGGGACGTGCTTCACGAGCTCGACGCAGTGCCGGTTGCGCCGGGGTCCTCACCAGGAGCTGGCGGACGACGCGCACTGATCGTCGCGGGCGCTGCCGCGGCCGTAGTGCTCGCGGCGCTCGTCGTCTATCAAGGCATCCAACGCGACTCGACAGGCGCTGATCGACCCGTCGCTCAACTTCTTTCCGTTGCAGTACTCCCTCTCGCCAACGTCGGCGGTGATGCTCAGGACGAATATTTCAGCGAGGGCATGACCGACGAGCTCGCGAACGCGCTGAGCAAGCTTCCGGGTTTACGTGTCGCCTCTCGCACTTCAGCGTATTCCTTCAAGGGGAGGAAGGACATCGACGTCGGGGAGATCGGCAGGAAGTTGCATGTCCAGGCCGTTCTGGAGGGAGTCGTCCGGCGCTCAGGGGATCGACTCCGAGTTGGCGCCCAGCTCACGAACGTGAGCGACGGCCTCGCGATCTGGTCGGACACTTACGAGAGGCGCACCAGCGACGTCTTCGCGGTGCAGGACGACATCGCCCGCTCGATCGCCGACGCACTCAAGCTCAAGCTCGGTGCGAAAGCAGCGGCGCTGTCGTCGTCTTCTCGCGGCACCGAGAATCTCGAGGCGTACGACTCCTACCTGCGCGGACGCTATTTCTGGAATCGCCGGGGCGCCGCGAATCTGCGGAAAGCGCTTTCTTATTTTGAGGAGAGCATCGGAAAAGATTCAGGGTTCGCCCGCGCCCACGCGGGGCTCGCAATCACTCACGCCATTTTACCCGAGTATACGGACGCACCTCCCGCGAATGGGCTGGCGAAGACGCGCGCGGCCGCGGCGCGTGCGCTCGCACTCGATAGCTCCCTCGCCGAGGCACACACCGCGCTTGGACTGGCAGCCGTGCACGCCTGGGATTTTCGTGCTGGTGAGGCGGAGTACCGGAACGCGATCGCGCTCGATCCTGGATACCCAACGGCCCACCAATGGTATGGCGAGCTGCTTTATCACACCGGGAGGCTCGATTCGAGTTTTGTCGAGATTCGCCAGGCCATAGGGCTCGATCCGCTCGCGCCCATTCCATTCGAAGCCCTCGGCTACGCACTGACGCTGGCCGGACGCTACGATGAGGCGATCCGGCAGTTCGAGAAGGCGGATGAACTTTCACCGGGGCTGACGCTCACTCTACTGCTCGTGGGCGACGCCAGGTTGCAGATGGGTCAGACACAGCAGGCGGTCGAGGAGTACGAGCAGGCAGCGCGGCTCGACCGGGAGAACCCCCTAACGAAGGGCAAGCTGTGTCACGCCTATGGGGTGGCTGGCCGTGCCGCCGAAGCGAGAAAGCTGTTGAGCGAAATCGAAGCGCGCGCCGGGAAGGAACGTGAATCGTGGGTAACTCTTGCCATCTGCGAGCTCGGATTGGGCAATCACCTCGCTGCTCTCGACGCCATGGATGCAGCCGTGAAAAACCACGAGATCGCGGTTTTCACCGCTTACTCGCCGTTGCTGGATAGAACGTGGGACCCTGTGCGTGCTGATTCGCGGTGGACTGCGATATTGCGCTCCTCGAATCTTGCGGACTATATGGGGAGCGCGCGGAGGCCGTAAGTGAGGGCGATCCGGGACTTGAGCTGACTGATAGCTCGCGCCTGGTGACGGGTTTCCGGGGACCTTAGGTTAGAGCATCTCCGCGCGCGAAAGGCACGTGACGAGACCGAGTGGGCGAAGGCACTCGCTACCCTGACCTGCGAGCGCCCCAGCCCATGACTACTCAGTTTGGCGTGGCGACGTAACCGTGAAAGGGACCGCTGGCAGTCTCGCGGTATTTGCCGACGAGATCGCCTGACGCATTGATCCCGAAGATGTCGGTGTAAGTCGAACCCGGGTAATCAATTGTCGTGAATTGTCCGCGCTCGAGCACGAATCCGTGGGTGTGGCTGGCAGCATCTGCAAACAAGCCGACGATGGTTCCGCTCGGACTCATGTCCCACGCTGCCGTGAAAACGCTGTTGGGAGCATCGAACGGTGTGAAAACCCCGCCTTCGATCACGTAGGCCCGCCCTTTTCCCGTCCCATCCGTGAACAGCCCCGTGATCCTGTGCAAGCTGGGGGTAGCGCCGTTGTGCATCGATGCAGTCTGGCCGATCGCGGAGAAGCCGTCCTTGTCGCTCAACATGCCGTGCATGCTCCCCATCTGGTCATTGTCGTGATAGCAGCCGAGAATCGTACCGTCTGGGAGAATGCGCTGCGGGACTGTATTGGTGTGGCCCGGATAGTCAACCGAGACGAACTCGCCTCCGGTCGTGAGTATAAACCCGTGAAAGTTGACTGTCGGCTCACCAGCCATGCGATAGGAGCCCACGATCTCTCCGCTGGGGCCTATCCCTCGCAGTTGCGTGACGGCCGCGTCGGTGCCCGTAACGTCGTTGTGGTAGACGATGGTTGTGAATGCGCCATCTTCGAAAATGAAGCCCTTTACCACACAGGGAGCGTTCGGGCAGCCTGTTCCCTGGAAATACCAGCCGACTATCACTCCGCCGGCGTTTATTCCTGATGCGACTGTCTGGAAGGCTCCGGGGACGTCGAATCGCGTGAACGTGTAAGGCTTAGCCGCGCCGCGAGCGAATGACTGCGAAATTACCGTATAGCTGGCGTCGCTGGTCGGCGCCACCGGGTTCTCCGCACAGGCGGCGAGACTGAACAGTGCGGCCAGGGCGGCGGCCGCGAAGCGGTGGGACTTCATGGGTGGACCTCGCTGAAGGAAGGTTTTTTTCTATCGAACGCTATTGGGCGTCGCACAGCGGAGCGGATAGAAAAAAACGAAGGGAGCACCGGCAGCAGTGGCCTCGGCACATCTACGAGCCAGTACTGCGGATCTCCCTCCTCCTTCGCGTTGTCGGCGGACAATCGATCACCGATCATATCACTGAATAGCTCGCGGCGCAAATCCCGACGAAGGCTCCGGCACTGGACAAGATGTTGGCCCCAAATCTCTGCGGCCCCAATCACCCCACCGGCGGCACGGCGATCGCCGTGCCACCGTTCAACGCGTGCTTACTTCGGCGCTCCGAGCATTACCTGGAACGGACCCTCGCCATGTAGCTGAATCACGGATGGCCCCTGCGCCGCGCTGCCTCCGAAGTGCGCGTGCCGCGGGGGAATGTAGAGGAAGTCCCCGGGCCCATAGTTTTTGAGCGCGTTCCAATCGGCGGTGTTGCCCATTCCGAGCTGGAACGTTCCCGACACAACCGTCAGGTTCTCGATGCCGGGGTGCCAGTGAACCGGAAACCTGTATCCGGCGGGAAATTGCAGGCGCACGACGTAATGACCTTTCACGCCGGGATCGCCGTTCAGAACGGCGAGCTTCATTCCGGGATCAAAGCCCGGCGGCGCGAAGTCGCTCCAGGTCAGAGCGCTACCGGCCAGCGTTTTCACATCCCCCATTTCCATTGGAGCCGCTGCGGATCCCGCCGCCGCCAGGGGAGTGGTCGTGTTCGGTGCATCGAGGGCCACTCGCCACTTACCGTTGATTTTGTGCCAGATGGTGACGTAGTTGCCGGCGTCGGTCATCTTCCCCTGTGGCGTATCGTACGACTCGGTGTAGGTGCCATACTCCGTCGCCACGGTGGGGCTGGCGACGTCGATCTTCGTCGGTGTCCAATGCAGAACGAGACCGGGCGTCTTTACCATCTCGCCATACATCCCGCGAATCGCCGTCGATCCCGTCGCGAGCGGAGCGTGGGACATCATGATCACCGCATCCGGAGCGTGAAGGGCGACGATCGCGTCGACGTTTTGCGCGGCGACATCCCGCTGCCATTGATCCGAAAGCGCGCGTATCGCGCGGGCGTCGCGCTGCTGGCTCCGAGCTGTAGATGCGAATGCCGCGATCGCTAGCGCGGCAACCGCCATTCGCGCCGCAATCCTTCTTGTGCTACTCATCCTGCCTCCTCGATACCGGGTGGGAGTGGGGGGGAGGTGAAGCAAGTAATCCTGGGTGTCCACCTTAGGTTGGTGCGATCGCCGCGTCAAGGTTCGATAAGCGGGACCCCGAGCTCGGAGACTAAGCCCCGCGCCTCCGAACGACGCTGCTACCCGCTGCCCGCTCGGGGCTGTCCACTTTTCGCTAAACAAGGGGACAGGGTTGTATGGCGGATTGGTTTTGGTTTTGCCCGAAGCGTAATCGACCTGTCCGGTTGGCTTTAGCGAATAGCTCGGAGCGAACAGCGGGAAGCGGGCAGCAGCGT
>JALYKM010000222.1 GCA_030774785.1 Gemmatimonadota bacterium | reverse complement strand
TAGCGCTTAATGCTCATCGCTCAGCTACGCGCATTCGCGGTAGCGAGTACGCGTCGTTCAGGAGTCAGATCATTCGGGCGGGAATGTCCATTCCGGCAAATATTGTGGAGGGACGGGAGCAGAAAACAGAGCCTGCCTTTGCGCGTTTCCTCAGGATCGCGCTCGCCTCCACGTCGGAATTAGAGTATCACCTGACGGCGGCCCGTGACATTCAGGCCATCTCGCAGGGCTGGGAGCTGGCCGCTTTCAGCTCGTAGCTAGCAGCTTGGCAGTTCTCATCTTGCAGCCTCCAAAGCTTTCTTCCCGGAATTCCCGAAGAGCCACAAAAAAAACGCTGCTAGTTCAGCAGCGTCTTCTAATCACGTGCTCTTATTGTGGGTCGTGCACCCCGGATGCTCGCGACGGCCGTATCACCGGGTAAATCGGAGCGATCGACGAGATCTTCGTCCGGAGGGCTCTCAGCCGGAATCCACCGCTCCGCCCACGCCCCGATCTCGCGCAGAGCATTCTGAAGCGAGCGACCCTTGTCGGTGAGCTCGTACTCGACACGAACGGGGGTATCAGCGATGACCCAGCGTGTTACCAAGTCTTCCGCTTCAAGTGACCGAAGTCGTTCGGAGAGCATTCGATCCGTGATGTCCGGGATCGCGGCCTTGAGGAGCGCGTACCGCGTTTTTCCCTGCAGCAGGGTCTGAATGATGGCACCCGTCCAACGGCTGCCGATGAGCTCGACGGCGCGGTGGAAACGAGAGCAGACGGGCGGAACGATATCAGCCATGATGGAAAGTTAAGAAGACTGGCGCTTGACACAAGTAAGTTACTAAAGTATACTACATTATTCTTAGTAAGTCCAGTGGCAGTTAGGGCCGCCGAGCAGTGTTTAACTGCCAATTCAACCGTACGACATCAGAGGAAAGCATGACCGCAACCATCCAGACAGCTCCTGCAGCAGGGACCCAGACCGCGTGGAAACTCGACCCGTCGCACAGCATGGTCGAATTCTCCGCCAAGCACCTGATGATCACGACCGTGAAGGGCAGGATCACGGATGTGGAAGGAACCATCTATACCGACGAGAAAGATCCGAAGAATTCTTCCGTCGAAGTGACACTCAAGGCCGCGAGCATCGATACGCGAACCGACCAGCGCGATCAACACCTTCGTTCGGCGGATTTCCTGGATGTCGAGAAGTTTCCCGAGATCAAGTTCCGGAGCACCCGGATCGAGGGTGACCGGCAGAGCTTCAAGCTTAGTGGGGACCTGACGATCCGCGACGTAACCAAGCCAATCACGCTGGATGTCGAGTTCGGAGGCCGGACCCGAGATCCGTGGGGCGGGGAGCGCGTTGGATTCAGCGCGAACGGCAAGATCGACAGGCGCGATTTCGGACTGACCTGGAATCAAGCGCTCGAAATGGGCGGGGTGGCGGTAGGTAACAACGTCAAGATTAGCCTCGAGGTAGAGGCTATCAAAGTCGATTGACCGGTTAAGTAATATTATTACCTAACAAAGTGGGTGCGCTGCTGCGCACCCACTTTGCATCCGGGGTAGATGAGGCCTGGAGCGGAAGAGGCGTAATCTGATGATCTTCGAGACGTGAATTTCCTCAACGGCATTCCCAGCTGGCGCACTGTGGTGGTCCTGCTTGCCACGACGTTCGTCTGGGGCAGCAGCGGGGCCCAAGGAAATCGAGTTAGCTATGTATCGAGTCCAGGGCTACCGGCCGATATCATCCTGGTGGCGCACCAGGATGATTGGCAGCTCTTCATGGGCGACATCGTCGCACGACAGGTCCGAACCGGGAACCAAGTGGTGTTCATCTATCTCACTGCTGGAGACGACGGTCGAGACTCGCTCTATTGGGCAACGCGGGAACGGGGCGCGCTCGAGTCGACACGTGTCGCTGTTGGCGTGGCGCCTACGGATTCCGCGACGGATCAATGCGCGAGCGTAAAAGCCCTCGATCACGTGATCAGAGAATGCACGATTGCCAATACGGAGTCCTACTTTTTTCGTCTGCCAGATGGACGCAGAAACGGGACCGGGTTCGCCCGTCACTCCTATGAAAGCCTGCGGAAGCTGCGGCGGAAACGCATAGCATCGATGTCAGCCGTGGACGGAAGCGCCGCCTACAACAGCTGGGCGGACCTGATGTCCACTGTGAACGTGCTGATCGGTGAGAGATCGGGGGATCGAATCGTCACAGTCCACACGAGCGATCCGAGCGTCGTAGTTAACCCGCACGATCACTTCGATCACCGCATGGCGGGCCTGCTCGTCGCCGACTCACGCAAGAAGAAAAGGTGGAATGTCGTTTACTACGCCGGCTACGCCGTAGCGACGCGCGCCGCCAACCGGTCAGGAGATCAAGTGAGACAGAAGACAGCGCTTTTCCTCGCTTACGACAGAGTGATGACACAGGCTAACGCCAAGTGGAGTGCGTATCGGGAGCATCCCGCATTCTACTCCGAATGCATGCTGCGGACTTACGCGCGCAGGGTAACGTCGCCGTGAGCTCGTTTCTGGCTGCGCATGCGAGCGGTGTGTTCTACTTTCGCCCGTCAGAGGTATGCGTTGACACCTCGGATCCCGGCGCTTGCCGACTCATCATCGCCTGACCCCAGCCGCCGCCGTTACCTTGGGCCTCAGCGAAACCGGTCACAACGGGAGCAATAATGCGTCGAGGTCTGGTCATCGGAATGGCACTACTCGCTGGACAGCAACAGGCAGCGGCACAGTGCACGGTAAAAACGGACAGCAACGAAGGGAAACTGCTTGCTTTCTACACGGCGCCAATCGTTTTCTCGATGGCGACCGCTCCGCAGGTGATGCCGCCTGGCAGCATCAGAATCGGCGCCGAAGGCGAGTACATCCCCAAGCCGGACCCTGAGATCGAGCAGACGGGAGCATGCTTCACGCAAAAGAGCGAGAAGACTTCCCTCTCACCGGTATTCGGCAGACCGCGGATCACCATCGGTGGCCCGTTCGGCTTTGCACTCGAGGCAGCCTACCTTCCGCCCGTGACGATCGCGCGGGCGAAACCCAATCTCTTCAGCTACGCAATATCACACGCCCACCATTTCGCCCTCGGTTCGGTTGCCAGCGGAACGACTCTCATGTTCCGGCTGCACGGCACGTTCGGAAACGTGAAGGGGGCGATAACGTGTCCGCGATCGTCACTGCAGCAAAGTGCACCCGCGAGCCCGTGCTACGGGACCAGCCCGTCCAACGACACTTTTCATCCTGACATGTTCGGTGGGGAAATCGCGGCAGGGTTCGCTCCGGGAACGCGTGGGATCTCGTTTTACGCCGGCGCGGGAGCCAACAGAATCAATCCCCACTTCCAGGTCGGATTCACCGATCTCAACGGAAACGTCGACGCGACTCAGGTTCAGCTCGAAAAGCCTCTTGTCCGCGGAGCGGTTTTTGGTGGTGTCACAGCCGTTCTTCGCCGAATACTGGATGTGGGCGCCCAGGTTTACTCAGTGCCCTCAGATGCGACGCTGTTTCGTTTGAACGGCGGAATTCGCTTCCGTTAGCGGAAGAGCAAATATCTCCCGACCTCAAGTGTACCGAAGGCGGGCACGGTTCCTGTAACGCTGGAACTCGCACACATGAGAGAGGAAGACATGGATAGCAACTGGGCGCACCAGAGGAAACCAATCACGACCGACCAGAAGTTCCGAACTGACGATGAGCACATACGCGAGATGGACAAGCGACGCCTGAAGGAAAGCGAAGAAAAGGACCCGGAGCTCATACCGAAACCGGCCGACAAAGCCGTCGCGGACGAGAAGGAATAGAAGACAGGCGGAGCATCGAAAAAACGCCCCTCATCGAGGGGCGTTTTGCGTTTTGGATGCCAGGGTCTCCACCTCCCGGGCCTCCGGCTCAGTTTTCGAGCGCTTTTCCGAAGGTGTCCGTGTCTGTGGGGAGAGTAAAAGACCTGGTCCCGTGACGAGCTGCGACCGATCGCACTTCCGATTGCATTCGGAAAGGGCTGAAGAGGATAGGTACTGCTTCTGCCTGCCTGATGGCTTTCACGAGCGCATCCCCGCAGTCGGGATGATCGCAGTCTATGATCACGGCGTCGGGCTTTTCCCGGAGGATTGCTTCCTCGAAGGACTCTGCCCTCCCGAGAAAGCTCGGCTCCAGACCCCGGAGCTCCACCAGCAAACCCAACAGCGCCGCAACGACTTCTTCGCGTGCGAGAATCAGCACCTTACCCAACGTAACCAGCCAAAAAGGGATGAATTTAGTAGGCAACTTGTGGACCCTAGAACTCTCTGGCGTATCGAGCGTACTGCTTAGATATTCTAGGAACAGATGTCCACCCTCTTCGCCACCAGTCCAGAGGGTTGGTAAAACTATTTGCTTGAACGCCGGTGAGCCCACTCTCGGAAAGCACTACGAAGGAGTTGCGGACGGCTCTCACCGAGCAGCTAAAACGGCCCGAAGGGCCGACGCCGGAATTGGCGACTCTTCTCCGGAAAGTCGCTCACGAAGCACGTGAGCAGAGTATTCCTCCCGAGGAGCTGATAGTTGTTTTCAAGCAACTGTGGAACTCTCTCGCAGAGTCGTTGCGACCACAGAATTCGGATCAGTACGAACGTGTCCGCCAACGCCTGGTGACTCTCTGTATCCAGGCGTATTACGCCGAGTAGAGCAACCGGGATATTTTGCGGTGTGCCCGAATCGAGAGCGGCACATCTCTGGCGTTGAGTAAGTGACGTGGCAACAGCAATCCCGCCCAAGGCTCCTACAAGAATTCTGAGTCGGTTGTTCGGCCGTTCGCGAGATGGCACTGGCGAAGAACTCGTCGGTCCGATTCGCGGCGAAGTACTGGGTGCGGAGCGACTTGGCGAAAGAGCGCGCGCGGTCGCGCGCGGGCACCACCTTCTCCCAGCGCAAAAGCAGCGCGGGGTAGGCCCGCTACTGCTACGGCTCGAGGACACGAGGAACGTCCTCGACCGGGTCTATCACGAGCTGAACACCGGCGCCGAGCGTGGTCTCGATATCAGTCCGGCGGGAGACTGGCTTCTCGACAACTTCTACATCGTGCAGGAGCACATACGGGAGATCCGGACAAATCTTCCGAAAGGTTACTACGAAGAGCTTCCCAAGCTTGCTACCGGGTCTCTGACCGGATATCCGCGCGCGTACGAAGTAGCCATCGAGCTCATCGCGCACAGCGAGGGACACCTCGATCTCGATAACATCACGCTCTTCCTGCGTGAGTATCAAACTGTCACGGCGCTCCGTATGGGCGAGCTGTGGGCGATTCCCACAATGCTCCGTCTCGGTCTCGTCGAGAACATCCGGCGGATGGCGCTGCGCGTCGCGGCGCGCCTGCAGGAAGTGGAGTCAGCGGATCGAGCTGCCACTGCGCTGCGTGAGGCGAGCGAAGAATCTCAACAGGCGCTGGCCGCGGCACTTGCTGCATTCGTCGACAATCATCCGCCATTCTCGCCGACATGGGTCGCGCGATTCCTCCAGCAGGTTCGGTCGTACCAGACGAACTTCACGCCCCTGATCTGGCTCGAACAGTGGATCGCTGAAGACGGACCGAGCGCTGAGGAAGCCGCGACGCGGTCGAATCGCCGAGTGGCGCTGACTCAGGTCACCGTCGCGAACAGCATCACGAGTCTTCGTACCATATCGCGACTCGACTGGAAGGATTTCGTCGAATCGCAGAGCGCGACTGAAAAGATCCTGCGTCAGGACCGGAGCGGTCACTATCCCTCGATGACGTTCGGAACGCGCGATCATTATCGCCACATCGTCGAGCACATTGCGAAGCGGGTCAAGCGACCCGAGGAAGAGATTGCAAGCGAGGCACTCGCACTGGCGAAACTCGCCGATCCAACCGATGCGAGACACGCACACGTCGGCTACTTCCTGGTCGAGAAGGGCCGAGCGGTCCTAGAGGAAAAGGTCGGCTATACTCCGCCGCCGGGCGAATGGCTGTATCGCTGGATTCAGCGGCATCCCAACACGCTGTACTTCGGGGGGATAACGCTCTTCACGACTCTGGCGCTCGCCGCGATTCTGGAAGTAGTCGAGAGCGCGCCGGCGACAATACAGGTCATCATTGCGCTCGTCTCTCTCATCCCGGCGAGCGAGATCGGCATCAGCATCATCAACCAGATGATAATACTGCTGATGCCGCCGCGTCTCATGTCCAAGCTCGAGCTGCGGGATGACGGCATTCCGGAAGAATACATGACGGCGGTAGTAGTTCCGACACTTCTGGGAAGCGTGCACGGGGTGGAGGAAGCGCTCGAGCACATTGAAGTACAGTATCTCGCCAATCGCGATCTCAACCTGCAGTTCGCGATCCTGAGCGATTTCACGGATTCGCCGACAGAGCACAGCCCCGACGACGAAGAGATACTCGCAGCCGCAGCAACCGGGATCAAAGCGCTGAACGCGCGGTACGGGCTCGCAGGCGAGGACGTGTTCTTCCTCTTCCACCGGCCCCGCCTCTGGAATCCGAAGCAGGGCGTATGGATGGGCTGGGAGAGGAAGCGCGGAAAGCTTGCCCAGTTCAACAGATTCCTGCGTGGCGGCGCGATTGACGCGTTCAGCACTGTCGTCGGCGACACGAGCAGGCTCGGATTCGTTCGGTATGTCATCACACTCGATTCCGATACCGTGCTCCCGCGGGACGTGGCGCGGCTGCTCGTCGGGACCATTGCGCATCCGCTCAATCGCGCGCAGTACGATTCTAAGGTCGGACGCGTCACTCAGGGTTACGGGATCATCCAGCCCCGAGTCGGAGTGTCGCTTACCAGCGCGCACCGGTCGTACTTCGCCGCAATCCACTCCGGGCATCCGGGGGTGGATCCGTACACGACCGCCGTTTCCGACGTGTATCAGGACCTTTATGGCGAGGGCAGCTTCACCGGAAAGGGGATCTACGATGTCGATGCGTTCGAGGAAGCGACGCACGGGAGATTTCCCGAGAACACGCTGCTCAGCCACGATTTGATCGAGGGAACGTGGACGCGCGCGGGCCTCGCGACCGACATCGAAGTGTACGATGACTACCCGGCCCGATACCTGACGTTCACCCGCCGGAAGCACCGCTGGATTCGGGGAGACTGGCAGCTCCTCGGCTGGCTTAAGGGCACCGTTCCAGGACCCGACGGACCGATGCGGAACCGGCTTTCCGCGCTCTCCCGCTGGAAAATATTCGACAACCTGCGCCGAAGTCTCGTCGAGATCGCTCAGCTCGCGATGCTGGTCACCGGCTGGTTCTTGCTACCGGGTTCCGTCATCAAGTGGACGGCGATCGTGCTGGTCACAATCGCGTTCCCGTGGCTCTTCTCGCTGATGATCTCGCTACTCCGCCCGCCCCGGGACCAGTCGTGGCTCGCATACTATCTCGCGGTCGGGCGCGACGCGATCACCAACACGCAGCAATTTGCGCTGGCGGTGGTATTCCTGCCGCATCAAGCGGTCGTCTCGGCCGATGCGATCATCCGCACTCTGTACAGGCTATTAATCAGCCACCGGAAGCTCCTGGAATGGCAGACAGCTTCGCAGGTCGAGCGGACCATGGGCATCGGCTCGCAGCTCGAGACGTGGCGCAAGATGTGGGCGGTCACAGCGCTCTGCCTGGTTCTGGGAGCGTTGATAGGTCTTCACGTCACCGTTGGCGGAGCCTATACCTCGGATGAGCGGTTCCTGTTCGTCATGGGGACTCTGACACTGGCGCTGGTCTGGCTGGCGAGCCCGAGCATCGCCTTCGCGCTGAGCCACCCGGCGATTCTCGGCGAGCTGCATCTCACCGAAGCGGAGCGACAGGCTTCGCTGAGGTATGCAAAGCTGCACTGGATGTACTTCGAGAAGTTCGTGACCGAGGAGACGCAGTGGCTCGCGCCGGACAACTTCCAGGAAGATCCCGAGCCTATTCTGGCGCTCCGTACATCGCCCACCAACATCGGACTGCAGCTTCTCTCGACCGTGAGCGCGGTCGACCTCGGCTTCATCACGCGCTCCGACATGATCGATCGCGTAGAGAAAGTGTTCCGGTCGCTGGAGAGGATGCGCCGCTTGCACGGGCATTTCTTCAACTGGTACGATCTGAACGAGCTGCGCGTGCTCGAGCCCGCGTACGTCTCGACGGTCGATAGCGGCAACTTCGCCGGGCATCTGATCGCGCTCAAGCAGGCCTGCTACGAGATGATGAAGGATCCGTCGTGCCCGGCAAATGACACGAAGCGGCTGCGGGCGATCGCTGAGCGTGCGCACGCGTACGCCGTGGAGATGGATTTCCGCTTCCTGTACGACAACAAGCGGAAGCTGTTCACGATCGGCTACCACCTCGGAAGCAACACCGTAGACAACTCGTACTACGATCTGCTCGCTTCCGAGTCGCGGCTCGCGTCGTTCATCGCGGTGGCGAAAGACGATGTATCGGTGGACCACTGGTTCAGGCTGGGCCGCTCCCTCACGGCGGCAGCGGGGACAAGAACACTGCTCTCGTGGAGCGGCAGCATGTTCGAGTACCTGATGCCGGCGCTGGTGATGCAGACATTTCCGTTCACTCTGCTCGATCAGACTCACAAGGGCAGCGTCAAGCGCCAAATCGCCTATGGTGCGGAGCGCGGAGTGCCGTGGGGCGTGTCGGAATCAGCGTATGCAGTGCGCGACAGGCTGCACACGTACCAGTACCGCGGCTTTGGCGTGCCGGATCTCGCGCTCAAGCGTGGGCTGAGCAAGGAGCTGGTGGTCGCGCCGTACGCGACGGTGCTGGCGATGCTGGTAGAGCCGCGGCAGGCGCTCAAGAATCTCACGACGCTCGAGGCGGAGGGAGCACTCGGCCCGTACGGCTTCCGTGACGCGCTCGACTACACGCGGCCATCGCCGGGCTCCCGGAAGACGATCGTATGCACGTTCATGGCGCACCACATCGGAATGAGCATCGTCGCGCTCAACAACGCGCTAAACCGACAGATATGGCCGCGCCGGTTCCACTTGGATCCGCTCGTGCGGTCGGCGGAGCTCGTGCTGCAGGAGCGGATCCCGCGACGCCTTACCGTCCAGGATGTCCAGGGCGACGATGCGGCGCGCGTACCGAGCGAGATGGAGAAGCCGGCGGTGCGCGAGATCGAAACGCCGCACACTCCGCAGCCTGTCGTCGGCATCCTCGGCAATGTGCCGTACACCACACTGATCACGAATGCCGGGGGCGGGTTCAGCCGTTACGGGAATCTCGCCGTCACCAGGTGGCGCCACGACTCGACGCGCGACAACTACGGTCAGTGGTGCTACGTAAAGGACCTGAGCACCGGACACGTCTGGTCGACCGCGCACCAACCGTCGGGAACCGAGCCCCAGTGGTATCGCGTGCTATTCGCCAGTGACCGCATCACCTTCATCCGCCGCGATGGCGACATCGACACCGTGACCGAGATCGCGGTTGCATCCGACGATGCCGCCGAGGTGCGGCGAGTGATCCTGACGAACAGGGCGCTTCAGTCGCGGGAGATCGAACTGACCAGTTATTCGGAGGTTGTGCTGGCGCCGCCCGATGCGGACAGGGCGCACCCGGCATTCCAGAATCTGTTCGTGCAGACTGAATTCCTGGAGGGGAAGACGGCGCTGCTGGCGACGCGGCGTCCGCGCTCGGCGACGGAAGCGGCGATCTGGTGCGCGCACGTCGTCGCCTGCGGGCCGGAAGCGGTGGGTAAGGTCACATGCGAAACTGATCGTGCGAGGTTCGTCGGGCGCGGTCGCTCGGTGAGAAACGCGGCAGCTCTCGATGAAGGCGCGGAGCTGACCGGAACGGTGGGCGCGGTGCTGGATCCGATTTTCTCGTTGCGCGTGCGTGTTCGCATTCCGGCAGGAGCCTCGGCGCATGTGGCGTTCACGACTTTCGTCACCGAGCAGAAGGAGCGCGCAATCGAGCTCGCGGATCTGTATCACGATCCGTACAGCGCTCGGCGCGCGCTCGATCTCTCGTGGGCGCAAGCGCAGGCGGAACTGCGCGATCTGGGAATCGCACCAGCGGACGCGGCGCTGTATCAGGATCTCGCCGGGCATTTGATGTTCCCGCATCCGGGATTCCGTCCGGCGCAGAGCGCCGTCGAGGAGAACAGGCTTGGTCAGCAGGCGCTGTGGACGCTGGGCGTTTCAGGCGATTGGCCGATTCTTCTGGCGACTATCGATAGTCCTGTAGGAATGCCAAGTGTAAGGCAGCTCCTCCGAACGCATCACTACTGGCGCCTCAAGGGAATTACCTGCGATCTCGTGATTCTCAACATGCATCCCGCCAGCTACATGCAGGAGCTGAGCGACGACCTGCTGGCTACTAGCATGGCCTCGAGCGAGGCCGGACTCCTCGACCGCCCGGGTGGCGTATTCGTCCGGCGCGCCGATCTTCTGAAGCCCGAAGAGATCACGCTGCTCCAGGCCATGGCCAGAGTGCAGGTGAACTGTGACGGACTTGGCCTCGGAAACTTCCTCGAGTTCCCGGGGGTCGAGGACAGATATCCTCCGAAACTGGAGATCATGAACCGTGACATCGTGCCGCTTGGTACGGTGCCCATTCACGCGGCAACCGCGGATCCGGGCACGGGTCTGCAGTCCTTCAACGGACTGGGCGGATTCAACGACGGTGGTGAATACGAGATTCACCTGACGGGCAGCGACCTTCCGCCGGCGCCGTGGATCAACGTCGTCGGCAATCCAGTCGCTGGATTTGTGGTGAGCGAGGGCGGAAGCGGCACGACGTGGGCCAGCAACAGCTTCTTCTATCGCCTCACTCCCTGGCATAACGATCCGGTGCGAGACCCATCGAGCGATTGCGTCTTCCTGCGGGACGACACCAACGGCGATCTCTGGACGGCGACGCCATGCCCCATCCGCGAGCCGACGCCGTACCGAGTACGGCACGGCGCGGGTTACTCCGTGTTCGATCACGACCACAAGGGAATAGCAAGCTCGTTGCGTCTGGGAGTCGATCAGAGCGATCCGGTGAAGATCAGCGTTCTGACTCTTCGTAACGATGGCGCGACTCGGAAGAAGCTCACACTCACGTGGTATCTGGAATGGGTGCTCGGAGTAACACGTGAGAAGACGCAGTATCAGGTGCGCACGAGCTTCGACGAGCAGACGCAGTCGATGTTCGCGCGGAATTATTTCGATGCTGATTTCGCCGAGAACGTCGCCTTCGCATCGATAAGCGAGCGTGTCGCCTATTATACGGCTGACCGGCGCGAGTTTCTTGGCAGAAACGGGACGATATCGAGCCCGGCGGCGCTCGAGCGCGCAGGGCTGTCGGGCGCAATCGGCGCTACGATCGATCCGTGCTGCGCCCTGCAGGTGAGTGTGACGCTCGATCCGGGTGAGAAGCGCGACATTGTGATGCTGTTGGGAGCAGCCGAGAGCGAAGACGCAGTGCGGCAGATCATCGGACGCCATCGCACTTCGGCTGCGGCGAAGCAGGCAGTCAGCGCGAACACAGAGGCCTGGGAGAAAAGACTCGCGACTATCAGAGTGCGAACTCCGGAGCCGACATTCGACCTGATGGTGAACCGGTGGGCTCTGTATCAGGCTCTCTCATGCCGCATGTGGGCGCGATCCGCACTTTATCAGTCGAGCGGAGCGTTCGGATTCCGCGACCAGCTGCAGGACGTAATGGCTTTCGTCTATAGCGATCCCGAGGTAGCCAGAGAACACATCGTGCGATCAGCGTCACGCCAGTTCGTCGAGGGCGACGTTCAGCACTGGTGGCATCCACAGACCGGCCGAGGCGTGCGGACGCGCTTCTCGGACGATCTGGTGTGGCTCCCTTACGTGATCGACCACTACGTGACCGTTGCGTCCGACCAGGAAATATTCGACATCGAGGTTCCGTATCTCACGATGCGCCAGCTCAACCCGGACGAGCACGAGATCTACGACATGCCGAAGGTCTCGTCGGAAACCGGAAGCATCTACGATCACTGCGTTCGCGCGCTGAGGAGAGCCTGCACCAAGGGAGTGCATGGACTTCCGCTGATCGGAAGCGGTGACTGGAACGACGGAATGAACCGCGTGGGCATTGAAGGAAAAGGGGAGAGTGTGTGGCTGGCGTGGTTTCTCATCGCAACTTTGCGGAAATTCGCGGCGCACGCCGAGAGGCGCGGGGACGCGGCAATGCGCGACGATGTGCTCGCCAAGGCCGATGGTTACGCCGAAGCCGTCGAGCGTTCCGCCTGGGACGGAGAATGGTACCGCCGAGCGTACTTCGACGACGGATCCTCACTCGGCTCACGCAACAGCGATGAATGCAAGATCGATTCGATCGCGCAGAGCTGGAGCGTGATATCGGGCGCGGGAAAGCCGGAGCGGACCCGAATCGCAATGCAGTCCCTCAACAAGTACCTCGTTCAGGAAGATGCGCGGATTATCAGCCTGCTCACGCCGCCGTTCGACAAGACGCCGCACGATCCCGGCTACATCCAGGGTTACCTGCCAGGCGTGCGCGAGAATGGAGCGCAGTACACGCACGCGGCGCTCTGGGCTGTGCTCGCGACCGCGCTCCAGGGTGATGGGAATCGGGCTTTCGAGCTCTTTCAAATGCTCAACCCAATCACGCACGCGGACAGTCCGAATGCGGTCGATGTTTACAAAGTTGAGCCGTACGTCGTGGCGGCGGACGTGTATACAGCGCAGGGACATCTCGGACGCGGTGGCTGGACATGGTATACCGGCTCGGCGAGCTGGATGTATCGCGTCGCCCTCGAGTCCATACTCGGCTTCCAACAGCGTGGCGAGATGCTATTCGTCGAGCCGTGCATTCCCGCAAGCTGGAAGGAATTCACGATCGAGTATCGCTTTGGAGCCTCCACTTACGAGATAACCGTCGAGAATCCCGACGGCTTACAGCGTGGCGCCGTGGAGCTGACGGAGGATGGAAACGCGGCGGAGAAAGCGATTCGTCTCGTCGACGATGGGAAGCACCATCGAGTTACTGCTTCTTTGCGCTCTTCGCCTTCTTCGGTGCAGAGCCACCAGGCGAAAGCCCTACGATAGCGGGGCCGTTGACGACTTTCCCGTAAGGGTCGAAACGGGACCCGTGACAAGGACAGTCCCAGGTTTTCTCGGTGTCGTTCCAGTGGACGATGCAATAGAGGTGGGTACACACCGCTGAAAGCTGGTGAATGTTGCCGCGCTCATCGCGGTAGACGGCGATTTTTCCTCTTCCGGTCCCGATGACGGCCCCTTCGCCCGGCTTGATCTCCTCGAAGTCATCGACATCGCCTTTGGTGAACCAATCCTTGTACTGCTCGGCTACGTTGATGTTCTCTTTCAGGTATGCGGTAGTTACGCGGAGCTTGACGCGCGAAGGGTCATAGAGCCTGGCCCATTGGTGCTTGCGGCCCTGGACCAGCTCGTTGAGAACGATACCGGCTATGGTGCCGTGGGTCATTCCATTGCCGGAGTCACCGGTGGCGATGTAGATGTGCTCGTCACCGCCTGGATTTTTCCCAATGTAAGCCAGGTAATCGACCGGCTCTATTACCTGGCCCGACCACTGGTATTGTACGCGCTCGATCATTGGAAAGCGCTCGCGCGTCCACTGCTCGAGGCGGACAAACCTTTCCTGCGTGTCGGCGGCCTGGCCGGTCTTATGGTCCTCGCCGCCGACGATGAGGATATCGTAATCGAGCTCGCGGCCAGAGCTGTCCTCGCCTTGTTGCAGGCGGATGTAGTGATACGGATCCGGCGTGTCCCAGTACAACCCGTGTGGTACGGACCCCTTTGGAATCCGCGCACCGATGACGTAGGTACGATAAGCAGCCTGCTTGCTGTGGATGATGAGCCAGTCGTTGACCGGAGTGTTTGTGCACACTACGACGTTGTCGGCGCTGATTACGTGGCCTTCGCTCGTCGTGACACGCGCGGGCTCGCCATCCTCGATCTTTTTCGCGTGCACGCCCGTGTAGATCTTGCCCCCGTCGCGAAGAATGGCGCGCGCGAGACCGTTCAGATACTTGAGCGGGTGAAAAGTCGCCTGTCGCGGAAACCGGAGTGCTGGGCCGCTGTCCCAGAAACTGAAAGGAATGCGATCGACCAACTGTGTGTCGTTGATTCCGGCGCTATGAGTGGCCTCGAGCTCACGCTCCAGATCCTTGCGTTGGCTGTTCCCGCCAAGAAAGAGATAGCCCTCGACACGCTGGAAATCGCAATCGATGTCTTCCATAGACGCGATCGTCTCGATGCGATGTATGGCGGACATATGACTCTCGGCCGCCAGCCGGGCACCCTCCTCTCCGTGGATCTTTTCGATGTTGTAATAGCGGTCGTCCAGCGCGGCGGTGAGGTGTGCAGTCGTACGGCTCGTCTCACCCCCGCCTATCGGGCCATCGTCGATCAGCACGACGGCACGGCCAGCGCGCGCGAGAAGATAGGCGGTCGTCATTCCGGCGATGCCCGCTCCAACGACGCAGACATTGGCGCGCAGATCCTGGGTAAGCGGTTGGAACTGCGGAACTTCGGTTGTACCCATCCAGACGGAGGTCGTGTGACCTGAGTCGCTGTGCATAATTGATCTTTGCGATGGTTGGTGCGAGTCGTGCTGCTGAGATCGAGTCCATGGCGCATAGGACATGCCATGTGCTGATTGATTCAGTACGTCCATCCGCGCCGCAAGAGAGCAGGAGAGTGAGCAATGGGCAAACATTCCAGACATACGTGGGTCGTGGATGTGATTGAGGACGGATCGGCTTCCATCGAAGTAGACGGCCGCACAGTCACACCCATACCCGAATGGATGCTGCCGGAAGGCGTGAAGGAAGGCGATGTGCTGTCCGTCACGCACGACAGAAGGGTAGGAAGGTCAGCGCTTCTGATCGAGACTGACCCCGAGGCGAAAAAGAAAGCCCTCGAGCGCTCACAGAAACAGGTGTCGAGGAAATCGAAGAACGACCCCGGAGGAGATATCCGGCTTTAGGCGCTCGACTACCTCATCGCTGCGCTACATGCGGGCTGGCGGGAGAACCGGTCGGTGGGTCCGTCCAAATCCGTTCCAGTTCGCTCCGGAGTGATTGTGAATCCTCCACCGCCAGTACCCGGCGATCGGATCGTGATCGTTCCGTTCTGGTCAGTCCGGTACCACGGTACACCAGCGGTTCTATAGATATTCTTTGCCTGCTCGTGCATGTGCCCGTACTCGTTGCGTGCGCCCAGCGATGCAACAACCCACTGGGGGCTTACGAGCGCGAGATAACGCGGCGTGACTGCGTTGCAGCTCCCGTGATGATCCGCCTTGAGAACATTCACGCTCATTCCGGGATTCTGTCCGTAGCCAACGGCCTCGAACCAGTTGATCTCTTCGTGCTCGGCGTCTCCCGCGAGCCACATCGTGAAGGACGCGGAATCTGGTCCAATCAGCTTCACCGGGGTAGAGCGATTGTTCGGGCTGTCACCGTTCGGAAGCGGAGCCATGATGTGCAGCTTCGCTCCCCCACTCATGGTGATCGTGCAGATGCTCGATCCATCGGAGCATGGATCGTCGGTATCCCGATAGACGAGGCTGTCGCGATCCATTCGCGACAGAATGGAATCGCGAAGGGTCGCGAGAGTCATCGCTGGCGCCGGATCCTTGTTCTCGAAGAAATAGCGCACGTGAATATGGCGCGAGGTCCTGAACAGCTCGCGCAGTCCGCTGTAGTGGTCGATATGCTGATGCGAGACGATGACGACGTCGATCGTCGAGTTGTTGAGATTGAGCGAATCGAGATACCTGCCGAACATTGCCGTATCGGGGCCGCCATCGATGATGACCCGGCTCGATCCATTCCTTATGTAAGTTGCGTCTCCCTGGCCGATGTCCAGCAATCGGATGATCAGCTCTTTGCCGCCCGAGTCGTCGACAAAGCTGGTGACGGGAGGACGCGCCGGCTTCTTTCTTGAGCGCCGCTCCTGGGCGTGTGTCGCTCTTTTTGTCCGGTTCGACTGGTGCTGTTGCTGCGCTTCGATCAGGAAGGCCAGTGATACCATTGCCACAGAAAGAAGTAGCGTACGTCTAAGCATCACTGTCAATCGCCTGCCAAGGGAGGTTCAACCCAAAGCTTGATACACTGAATGTGTTCGCCCTGATCGTTTCAGGGCGCGTGTAATCGTTCAGGCAACGATTTGTCGGAGTACCGCACGTACTGGAGCGGCATCGAGGGCCATGAGCTTGAGTGGAAACGCGATGAGCTCGTACATGGTGGGAGTGACTCGCCTGAGGTCGAGGTTCTCCAGAATCGCCGCGTTGCCCGCAAAAAGCATGTTGTGCACAGGAAGGTTCTTGCTCTCTCTCGGATCGACCGAGGGAGCATCGACGCCGAGCAGACGGAGACCGCGCCCCAGCAGTGTACGGACACACGTCTCGGAGAGAGTCGGCCAATCCTCCGGGAAAGCACCGCTTGCGATCGTTCGTCCGGTGCGAAGGAGCAACCGCTCCACGAATGGCAGAGACTGGATCTTCTCGAGATCCTCCATCTCGATCTCTTTGGTGAGGCTGGAGACATCCACGACGATGGCGGGACCGTAGAAAGCATCCAGCGAGAGCTCGTGCGAGCCGGACCACCCTTCGCGGACATGGAGTGGCGCGTCGGCGTGAGTACCGACGTGCGGACTCGATGCGAATGACGACACGTTGACGCTCGCACCCGCTCCGATCAACGAGGCCCACCCGCAGGTGAATGGAGTATCGCCCGGCCACTCCGGAGTGTCGGGGTTGAGCGTAACGCTGATGTCGCGGAGTGTAGGCTCGCTGCCGTTCACACTAACGACCTTCGGGGTACGGATGGCGCCCCAATCCGGCATCCCCAAAACCAAAGCAGGGAGCTGTCAGAGGTGCAGCTTGCAAGCCTGGAGCTTTCATACTGGCGTTTGGGGACACGGCATCCTGGTCGATCTGACAATTGGCTATCGTGGCTACTTCTTTCCCACAAGCTGCTTCGCGGTCTCGACCATTCGGTCCACCGTGATGCCGAGGTGCGTATAGATCGTCGCTGCAGGTGCGGATGCGCCGAAACGCTCGATTCCGAGGATTACTCCATCGTCACCGACCCAGCGGTACCAGGACATCGGATGTGCAGCTTCCATCGCGATCCGCTTTACCCCCTTGGGCAATACGCTGTTGCGATACGTCTCGTCCTGTCGCGCAAACAGCTCGTGGCTGGGCATGCTCACAGCGCGCGCACGAATGCCATCGGCTTCGAGTTTTTTCTGTGCGTCGAGCACAAGCGCGACTTCAGAGCCACTGGACATCAACACCACCTCGGGCGTACCGCCGGGCGCGTCCGCCAATACGTAAGCTCCGTGCGCCAATCCGCTCGCCGCCGCGTACTTCGTCCTGTCGATGAACGACAGCTTCTGTCGCGTCAAAACCAGCGCGACAGGTCCCTTTCGGTGCTTGAGCGCGGCTCGCCAGGCCTCTGCTGTTTCCGAAGCATCGGCCGGCCTGATCAACGTCATCTCCGGAATCGCGCGCAACGCACTCAACTGCTCGACTGGCTGATGAGTTGGCCCGTCTTCGCCGAGCCCAATGGAGTCGTGGGTATAGACGTAGATGACGTGGCGCTCCATGATGCAGCCAAGTCTGATCGGCGGCCGCATGTAGTCCGAGAAGATCAGAAACGTCGCGCCGTAAGGGATCATTCCGCCAGCCAGCGACATGCCATTCATGATCGAGCCCATGCCGTGCTCGCGGATGCCGAAATGGAAATTGCGACCGGCATAGTTCTCGGCGGAGAAGCTCGGCTCGCCCTTGATGATCGTGTTGGTCGAGCTGGCGAGGTCGGCCGAGCCGCCCAGCAGCTCGGGAATCTTTTTCGCAATGGCATTGATGACGATGCCTGAAGCAGCACGGCTGGCGACGTTGCCATCTTTGGCGGTGAAGGCGGGAATGGCTTCTTCCCAGCCATCCGGCAGCTCACCGCGCAGGCGTCGCTGCAATTCACTCTCGAGCGCGGGATTCGCCGCCTTGTACGCCTCGTACGTCTTCTTCCACTCGTCTTCGAACTTCGCCCGACGTTTTGCGGCTTCACGCCAGTAGCGGAGAGCCGCCGGCGCGACGTAGAACGGCTCCTGCGACGGATATCCCAGCGCCTGCTTGGTGAGAGTGACTTCCTCCGGACCCAGGGCGGAGCCGTGTGCTTCGGCGGTGTCGTGCTTGTTCGGGCTTCCGTAACCTATGTGGGAGCGGACGACGATCAGTGATGGCTTCGAGGTCTCCGCCTTTGCCGCATCGATGGCGCGGTCGAGCGCGGTGAGGTCGTTCACATCCGCGACGTGCTGCACGTGCCACCCGTAAGCCGAAAATCTGGTTGCCGTGTCATCACTGAAGGTCAGAGCGGTATCGCCTTCGATCGTGATGTGATTGTCGTCATAAAAGCCGATAAGCTTGCCGAGCTTCAGATGACCCGCGAATGAAGCCGCCTCGTGCGACACACCCTCCATCATGTCGCCATCGCTGGCGATGAAGTACACGTTGTGGTCGATGATCTTCTGGTCGCGATTAAAGACGGCACCGAGGTGTGCTTCCCCAACAGCCATCCCGACAGAGTTGCCAAAGCCCTGACCGAGCGGGCCCGTCGTTGTCTCCACCCCGGGCGTGTAACCGAGCTCCGGATGTCCCGGCGTCTTGCTCTCCCACTGCCGGAACTGCTTCAGGTCATCGAGAGTGAGCTCGTAGCCGGTGAGGTAGAGAACGCTGTACAACAACATCGATGCGTGTCCGGCGGACAGCACGAAGCGATCGCGATTGAGCCAGCTCGGGTCGGCGGGATTGTAGCGGAGATGCTTTGTCCAGAGCACGTAGGCAAGCGGAGCGAGCGCCATCGGTGTGCCCGGATGGCCCGACTCTGCTTTCTGAACGGCATCCATGGCGAGGACCCTGATCGCGTTGATGCAAAGGTCTTCGAGTGACTGACCCGATGCGGATGGCGATGAAGGAGGGGCTGACCGCGGAGCGGAAGCGGTATCGGTTGGCTCGGACATTATAGAGCTATGTGCGGCAGATATCGAAGTGGATGAGCGGTGTCACGCCGACTGGTATTCTCGTCTGGAAGCTAGCTTATACGCGCGCACGTTGCAGGGCGAGCCACTCTGCCGCTTCGCGCACTTCGCTCGGAACCAGATTGTGGCCGGCCAGCTGCCACTTGAGAGTCACTTCCGAGTGCGAAGACTCGAACAGCTCGGCCACTCGCTCGACGCTGCTCACAGGAACTATGGGATCCATCCGACCCGCGGAAATAAAAACGCTGGAGCCGCTCAGATCGGCTCGCTCCTCGGGCTCGAATACAAGCATGGGGCGGAAGAGTATCGCTCCCTGAAGCAGTCCCGGCTCGATGAACATCACAGTCGATGCGATGTTTGCCCCGTTCGAATAGCCGAGCGCGTAAATCCGGCTTGCATCCAAACCGTACTTCGAGATCGCCGCGCGAATGAAGCGAGTCAGTTCCTCCGCTCGCGAATGCACCTCCTTCGGATCGAACACGCCCTCGGCCAGGCGCTTGAAGAACCGTAGCGCGCCGTTCTCCGACACGTTGCCGCGAGGGCTGAGGATTGCGGCGCCGGGGGCGATCGCCTGGCCGATTCCGACCAGATAGTTCTCGTCGCCTCCGGTTCCGTGGAGAACGATCAATGTCTCTCCGGATCCTGAGTCTTCCGCGGGCAGGAAGCGGTGGATGAAGCCGAGGTCTTCAGTCATGCGTTGGGGCCGCGCAGCTCGAGAGGCGCGTGAATGTTGGGTAGCAGTGCTTCGATCTCGAATCTTCGGGGCTCGAGCCATCCAGGCAGCTTGAGCGACTGGCCGAGCATGTCCACCGGCTCGTCGACTGCGAATCCGGGACCATCGGTCGCGATCTCGAAGAGAACTCCTCCGGGTTCGCGGAAGTAAATGGATTTGAAGTAGTCACGATCCAACTGGGGAGTGACGTTGTAGCCGAGTGATGCGAGCTCGGTGCGAACCTGCATCTGCTCTGCGTCATTCGAAGCGCGGAATGCAACGTGGTGTACCGTTCCCGCTCCCATCACTCCACTCCAGATTCCGGGGACGCAGCGCAGGTCGACGATTGTACCCGGGCCACCGTCGCCGGCTGCGTACCGGAATATGCTTCCCTGCTCGCGCACGAGCCTGAATCCCAGAGTGTTGGTGAGGAGCTGGCCAGTCAGCTCGTTGGCATCGAGCCATAAGGTGACGGAATAAATGCCGCGGATGGCGTGTTCGGCGGGCACTCCTGCTCCTGCCCAGCCAGTGCGCGAATCCGCGTCGGGGTGGGAAACGAGCTCACCCATGAATCCTTCGTGATCCTTGAATGCGATCACGCGTTCGTCTTCGTAGCGTGCAACGGGCTGCTCGAACTCGACGCGCTTCTTGATCAGCCTCTCAATCCAGAAGCCAACAGAGCTGGGCAGGATCGCGAAGGATGTTACGGCGACCTGCCCGCCGCCCTGCCTCCCGCGACGAGCATCTGGCCATGGGAAAAAGGTGAGGATGCTTCCGGGACTTCCCTGCTCGTTACCGAAATAGAAGTGGTAGGTTGTGGGATCGTCGAAGTTAACCGTGCGCTTAACGAGCCGGAGACCGAGAGTGCCGGCGTAGAAGTCGAGATTCCGCTGCGGATCACTGGCTATACCGGTGACGTGGTGAATACCGGCAGTGCGGAAACTCATCGTCCCGATTCTTGCCTAGCTTTTCTTCGGAATCTCGCGCTGGTCGCTGCTCGTACGGGGAGAGCCGCCCTCGCCGCCGTAACCGCTCTTGTGCTCGCTCGGGTGCGACGGAACGTCCTCGGGATTGGGCCGCCCGGAGCGCGTACCGGAATCGCCGTCGCTCTGCTTCGTAGGAGGTCGAGTACCTTGGTCCTGCTTTCGTCCGGATGCCATAATATCTCCAATCTTGATCCTTCCATTAAAGCAACGGGTATGCCGTTCGCTGAGGCAGTGATGTGAGTCGTACCTCCAGAAAGCCCAGAAAACAGAAACGTTTCCGCAACCTGAGGGATCCCAATACGCTCAGTGAGCTGGCGTTGCGTCTGAAGGAAGGAATCTACATTACGACGCTGGACGGCGAGATCATCGATGCGAATCCCGCTTTCCTGGAAATGTTCGGCGTTGAATCGCTCGAGGAATTGAGGGGCTCTCGGACCAGTGATTTCGTGCGACCCGAGGTAAGAGCGCGAGAGATGGCGCAACTGGAGCGCGACGGCTCCGTTCGGGACGTCGAGTTTCAGCTCACGCGGCGCGACGGAGAAGTAAGAACGGTCGTCGACAGCGCCATTCTCTCCGTTGACCCGCAAACGGGCGAGAAGTACTGCCACGGAATTCTCGTCGATATCACTCAACGTAAGGAGCTGCAAACCCAGCTTCTCGAGCTCAGCATCCGGGACCCACTCACTGGTTGCTACAACCGCCGGTATCTGAACACGGTCTCGCGCCAATGCGAGGCGCAGCCGAAGCGAGATTGGGGCTGCGTCTATCTCGACATCGACCACTTCAAGCAGTACAACGACACCAACGGTCACGCCGAAGGTGACAGCGTCCTGGTGAAGATGGCCCGCTTTCTCATGCGACACGTCCGCGCCGAAGAAGCGGTCGTCCGTGTCGGCGGAGACGAATTTCTGGTGGTGTTGTGTGACTCGGGAGATGAACAGACCGACAACGTAGCGGCCCGCCTGCGTGCCGCTGCCCCGGCGTCGGCACCAGTACCCTTCTCAATGGGATGGGCCGCGCGTCGCAATGGCGAGAGCTTCGAGGATACCATGATTCGCGCCGACCACCGCCTGCTGGAAGTGAGAGTCGATGAGCGCCGGGAGCTGCGTAAACGGAGAAAAAAACGGCCCGGAGTCAGCTAACCCCTTCTAACGGGCCTGGGCTACCGGCAAAACACCAAAGCCGATTATGGGTGTGCAAGTGAGCCCCTGAGACACGTCCCACAGTAGAACCCATTTCTACCGGTGTCTCCATGCGCTCACTTCTATTGATAGCTGCTCTCTTCATCCCAGGTCTCACCTCCGCGCAAATCGTGGAGGGACCGCCGCGTCCGTGGCCCTGCCCGGTGCCGCCGCCGTGCCGGCCAGGGAGGCCGTGCATCATGCCGGCGTGCGGGATCACAAGCCCCGCTGTGTTTCGCCAGAGCAGCGATGTTCGCGTGGAGATGGCGGACCGTGTGCTGCGCTACGAGATCACCGAGACGTTCGTGAATCGCGGGAGCAGAGTCGGCGAAGCGGATTTCATGTTCCCGCTGCCGAAGGGTGCTGCATTTCAGGACCTCAAGCTCGAGATCAATGGCGAGATGGTGGCTGGCGAAACGCTGAACGCCAACCAGGCGCGCCAGATCTATGAAGAGATCGTGCGCCGCCAGCGGGATCCCGCACTCCTCGAGTGGATGGGATATGGACTGCTCCGCGCGAGGATCTTCCCAATCGCGCCAGGTGAACAGAAGAGGGTCGTGGTGCGTTTTCAGACCGTCGCCCCGAGGGAGGGTGATGCGCTCAGGGTCGACTACTTCCGGGGGGTACGGACCAGTCAGCGCGAGACGAGTCAGCAGCCCGAAGGACGCATGTCCTTTGTGCTCACCTACCCCAACGATCCGATGTACGGAAGGGCGTATTCGCCGACGCACTCGATCTACGAGGGAGAGTACTCGACAGACACGTACGGGGACCGTTCCTTCGCATCGAGCCGTCGTGGGTCGACGCGCCGGGTTGAAATAAGAGACGCGCGCGGAGAGGTCACGCTCCTTATTCCAATCCGGCGGTCGATCGCGGCCGCGATCTCGCTGCTGGCCAATGCGCCGGGCAACGACGATGGCTTTGCGCTGATCACGCTGTCACCGCCCGCGGTTCAGCCGCGAGCCATACCTCGCGACCTGACTTTCGTGGTGGACGTCTCGGGCTCGATGAGCGGCGAGAAGATTGAGCAGGCCCGTGCTGCCGGTAAGCAGATCCTGCGCTCGCTGTCGTCGATGGACCGTTTCCGGCTGATCGATTTCTCGAGCGACGTGCGAACATTTCGCGACAATTTTTCCACCGTAACCCGGGAGAACATCCGCGCGGCGGAGCGTTATCTCGATGATCTCGAGCCCCAAGGCTCAACCAACATCTCGGGCGCACTGGACGAAGCTCTCTCTTCGCCGGTACAGTCGGGGAGGCTGCCGATCGTTCTGTTTCTTACAGATGGACAGCCGACAGTAGGCGAGCGCGATGCGTCGGTCATCGCGTCAAACGTGGCGAAACAGCGTGGGGTGCGCCGACTGTTCACCTTCGGCGTGGGCGCGGATCTGAACGTATCGCTGATCGAGCAGCTCGCACTCGAAGGTCGTGGCACCGCCAGCTTTGTGCGGCCGGATGAGTCGGTGGAGCGCGCGGTCGGGATCGTGGCGAGCCGCCTGACGAGTCCGCTCGTCACCGACATCCGGGTTCACGTAGATGGGGTACGCCTGCGCAAGATGCACCCCTCAGGAGCGGTGGACATATTTGCGGGAGAGGATCTCGTGATTCTGACGCGCTACGATGGGAGCGGCAATGCGGTGGTTCGCTTCGATGGCCAAACGACGAATGGTCCCGTGAGCTGGAGCACGCGGGTCTATTTTCCGGAGCGCTCGCGCGAGAATCCGTTCGTGGCGCGGCTGTGGGCGACTCAGCGCGTAGGATATCTCAGCGCGGAGAAGAGGAAGCACGGCGGATCGCAGGAGATCAACGACGAGATTCGCGATCTGGGAGAGCGCTTCGGCATTCCGACCGAGTTCTCGTCGTACTTGGTGGTCGAGCCTGGGATGAACCGTCAAAGAGGTATGGGTGCTGGGGGAGTCCAGCTCAATAGCGTTGTAACCACAGGCGCAACGTCGGCACCTGCTCCCGCCGCCGTTCAGTTCGAAGCAGCCAAGTCGGCAGCCGCGCAACGGTCGGCGACGAGCGTTGCAGCAGCAGATGCAGCCGTGGGTATGAGAGACGATGCCAACGTCCGCAGAGCTGGCAACGTGACCCTCGTATTGCGCGATAGCGTGTGGACCGACGCTCGCTACAAGAAATCGGGAACGGTGCTGCAGGTGAAGCCATTCTCGGACGCCTACTTCAAGCTGCTCGAGATGATGCCGGACCTGCGCGAGCCGTTCTCGGTTGGCGAGCGTGTGCTGGTAGCCGGCCGCAGCATGGCGATCGAGCTCACTCCGTCAGGAGAGGAGCGTCTCACTGATCGCGATGTGGCCTTGATAAGGGATCGCTGGTAATCGTGTGACCGACGTCGAGCGACTCTTCCGAACCTACAACGCCGCGCTGGTGCGATACCTGACGCGGCGTCTGGGAGATCGCGATTGGGCTGAAGAAGTAG
>JALYKM010000221.1 GCA_030774785.1 Gemmatimonadota bacterium | reverse complement strand
CGACTCGCGCCGCGGTCGAAGAGGGAATCGTCCCGGGCGGCGGTGTCGCGCTCATTCGCGCGCAGAAGGCGCTCAAGAGCCTCAAGCTCGCGGAAAGCGACGAGCAGATCGGTGTCGATATCGTCCGGCGCGCCATCGAGGAGCCCATGCGGATAATCGTGCAGAACGCCGGTGCCGAAGGCTCGATCGTCGTCGAGAAGATTCGCCAGTCGAAGGACAACAACTACGGTTACAACGCGCTGACCGATCAGTACGAGGATCTGGTCGCCGCGGGCGTCATCGACCCAACGAAGGTGACCCGGACGGCGCTGCAGAACGCGGCCTCGATCTCGGGCCTTCTGCTCACGACCGAAGCTCTGATCGTCGAGAAGAAGGAGCCGGCCGGGTCTGGAGCCGGCAGCGGTGGTCCGCCGGGCGGCATGGGCGGCATGTACTAGCCCTCGGCACAATAAGAGGAAAAAAGAGGGGGTCGCGAATTCGCGGCCCCCTCTTTTTTGTTTATTCACTTCCGTTGCCCGTTGCCCGTTGCCCGTTGCCTGTTCCCCGTTGCGGGAAACGGATAACGGGAAACGGATAACGGGAAACGGATAACGGGAAACGGATAACGGGAAACGGATAACGGGAAGCGGGTAGCGGGTAACGCGTTTTCAGTCGCGCCTTGACCAGAACGCAGGGTCAGGATATACTCCCGATACAATCGAAGTGCACTGTGGTCATTTGCCGCGTATTGCAGCCACGTTAAATAAATGCTAAAAAGCGAGGAACGCCCGCGGCCTCACAGCCGCGGGCGTTCTGCTTTATGCGCGGAGTCCATCAACCAGGATTCCAATGACTCCCCAGCAGCAGCTCGAGCTCGATCCCAGACCGGCGCTCCACGAGTTTCCGTTTTTTCCAGCCGGCCCGCAGACCAACAAGAGCACTCCGAAATTCACAGCTAACCGGAGAATCGTAGCTACGACCTCCGTCGAGGCGCCGCGCACGGTGCGCGTGGCTCTCGCCGGGTGCGGTGTGGTCGGTGGGGGCTTCGTGCGGCTGCTCCACGAATCCGCCACCGCGATCGCGGCGCGCTTCGGCGTCCGCTTCGATCTCACGCGCGTGCTAGTACGCGATGTAGATCGCGACCGTAACCTGCCCCTCGACTCGCGGCTCTTTACGAACGACCTCGACGCCTTTCTCGCGCACGACGCTGATGTGGTCATCGAGGCTGTGGGCGGCGACGAGCCGGCGCGAACGATCGCGTCTGCGGCGCTTAGGCGTGGAAAGAAAGTGATCACGGCCAACAAGGAGCTCGTCGCGGCGCACGGTGACACTCTTTCAGCGCTCGCTTGCCAAAACGACGCGGGCCTCGACTTCGGCGCGGCGGTAGGCGGAAGCGCGCCGGTGATTTCCACGCTGCGCGATCTGGTCGGCGCGTCCGCGCCACTGTCGGTTCGCGGGATACTCAACGGGACGTCGAACTATGTCATATCGCTGCTAGAGCGCGGCGAGAGTCTCGAGACCGCTCTCGAGTCGGCGCGCAAGTGCGGCCTTGCCGAGGCTGACTGCGCGCGCGACCTCGATGGACGGGATGCGGCCGCGAAGCTCGCCATCATCGCCTGGATCACCTTCGGCATACGGCCAGCTGGTCTCCACATCCGGCGGACGCCGCTGGTTCCCGGGTTGGAGCGCCTCGTCCGGCTTGCAACAATCGAGGGGGCTCGCATCCGACTCATTGCCGAGTGTACGCAGCTGCCCGGACACCGCGTGGCGGCGGCAGTCGAGCCGGTGATCGTTGCTTCCGAGAGCGCGTTCGGGCGAACCACTCTCGAGGAAAATCGAGTCGAGGTAGATCTCGGCTGGCCCTCGCCGCTCAGCGTCTCCGGCCCGGGCGCCGGCGGACGTCCAACCGCAGCGGCGCTGCTGAGCGACCTGCTTCGAGTTTCCCCGCCGCCCAATGATCGGGGCCCTGGAGCGACACAGTTCATTTCCGTCGCCGATCCGCGCGATCACCGTTGGCTCGTAGCGGCGCGCCTCGACGCCACGTCACTAGAGCGCGAAGCAACGGCGATCGGCCTTCGTTCGGAGCGCCTCACGGGCGAGGGTTCGGACGCGACGGTCATCACCGCTCCGGTAACCTGGAATTCCGTGCAGCGGCTGATTGCAGCGCTGGAATTGTCGAATGCAGCGCCTTGCATTGCGCGATACGAACTGGGCAAGGAACGGGAGGTGCTGCAATGACCGCCATTGCGCTCCTCGCAGCGGACGACCCGACCATCTCGTCCACTGGCGAATCTTCGTGTCGTTTAAGCGAGCTCGACCCGCCAGCAGTGCGCTACGAAATCACCGGACCTCACGGCGCGCCCGTCGTCGCTGTCCTCGGCGGCGTCTCTGCGTCGAGACACGTCACATCGTCCGCGTCGGATCCGTCGCCTGGATGGTGGGAAGATGTGATTGGCCAAGGGAGAGCGATCGACACTCGGGAGTTTCGCGTTATTTGCATCGATTACGTTGCGAACGGAACCAGCCCGGCCCCGGTCACGACCACCGATCAGGCTGAAGCGCTCGCGGCGGCCCTCGATCAAGCCGGCGTTCGCTGTGTACACGCAGTGGTCGGCGCCTCCTATGGGGGAATGGTCGCGCTGGCGTTTGGCGTCAGATTCGCCGCCCGCGCAAAGCGTCTCATCGTGATCAGTGCCGCGCACGAGAGCGACCCAATTGCGACGGCGCTCAGACATCTTCAGCGCCGCGTCGTCGCGCTGGGAAGCGCGGTGGGTCGGGAGCGCGATGGGTTGGCGATAGCGCGCGGCATTGCGATGACTAGCTATCTCACAGCTCGGCACTTCGAGGAGCGGATCGAGGACTGCGATCGGAACGATTCGCGCCTGGTCGAGGATCGCATCGGGAGATACCTGAAGACGCGCGGCGAACAGTTCGCTGAACAGTGGACATCCGAGAGGTACAACGCGCTCTCGCTCTCGCTCGACCTCCACAAGATTCGGCCCGAAGATGTCACGCTCCCGACGACCGTGATCGCCATCAGCGGCGACCGGCTCGTGCCGGTCTCGCAGTCTCGCGAGCTCGCGCGGAGATTGGGCGGTCTCAGCCAGCTCATCGAGCTCGACTCATCTCTCGGCCACGATGCATTCCTCGGAGATTCCTCGCGTATCGCTCCATTCATCAACGAGCTGCTTCGAGTCGGAGTGGAGGTGCTGTCATGACCGACGAAGTCAGGCATTCATCGACGCGTCCTCCGCGCCGACCGGCAACACGCGCCGTACGTGCGGGGATAGCGACCGACCTGCACCATGGTGCGGTGGTGCCTCCGATTCATCTCTCTTCGACATTCGCGTTCGATGGTTTCGGAAGGAAGAGACTGTACGACTACACGCGCACAGGCAATCCGACCCGCGAGCACCTCGCTAACGCGCTCGCCGAGCTGGAGGGTGGAGAGGGCGCAGTCGTGACGAGCACCGGAATGTCCGCCGTGGCTCTGGTACTGCAGCTGGTACGTCCCGGGGATCTCATCCTGGCCGCCCACGACTGCTATGGGGGAACTCATCGCATTCTGCGCTCCCTCGCCGCCCGCGGGCATTTCGACGCTGCGTTTGTCGATCTCACCTGCGAAACCGCCGCGCAGACGGTGACATCGCGCCGCCCCAAACTCCTCTGGATCGAAACGCCGAGCAATCCGCTCCTCAGGCTGACTGATCTTTCTTGTGTCGTCGAGGCGGGGCATGAAGCTGGAGCCATCGTCGCCGTGGACAACACGTTCCTCTCACCTGCGCTGCAGCGGCCAATCGAGTTCGGCGCGGACCTCGTCGTCCATTCGACCACGAAATATCTGAACGGACACAGCGACGTCGTCGGCGGCGCAGTCGTAGCGGCGGACGCGGCGCTCGTCGAGGAATTGGCGTGGTGGGCGAACTGTCTCGGGATCACAGGTGCTCCCTTCGACAGCTTCCTCACGCTTCGGGGAGTGCGCACCCTCCACGCACGGATGCGCGTCCACTGCGAGAACGCGGCGCGCGTGGTCGAGCTGTTGGGCGCACACGGCGCAGTAAAACGCATCTTCTATCCGGGCCTGAGCTCACATCCCGGTCATATCGTTGCCGCGTCGCAGCAGGACGGCTTTGGCGGGATGGTGAGCTTCGAGATAAACGGCGGAATCGATAGCGTGCAGCGATTCGTGAACGCGCTTCAGTGTTTCACGCTTGCCGAATCGTTGGGCGGTGTTGAGAGTCTGATCGCGCATCCGGCGACAATGACGCACGCGTCTATGGATGAGGCAGCGCGGGCGATGGCGGGGATCGACGATTCGCTGTTGCGGCTCTCGGTTGGGATCGAGGACGGTGACGACCTCATCGCGGATCTCCGAGTGGCGCTGGATGCTGCCGCGTCCATTTCCGAGGCTTACGCCGACACCGAAAGCGGGGAAGTGGAAGCGGCCGTCTGACTGTTGCTAACACGTGGGCGTGGCTGCACTATCTAAAATCTCAGCAAGCAGCCCCTCACGCTCTCTTGGCAGGATTCTCCCATGTCGAAGATCGCAGCAGCCTCGTTCCTCTTCCTCGCCGCCGGCTCCCTCGCCGCGCAATCTCCCCAGGCCCACCCACCAACCTACATCATCACCCGGTTAGGCGTCGATACGGTGGCGATCGAGCGATATACTAGATCCACCCGGCACCTCATAGGCGATCTCGTGCTGAAGTATCCACGCGTCCGCACCTACCACTACGACGCTGAGCTCGGCCCGCGCGGCGAGGTGAAATCGCTGACGACCGTTGTGCGGAGGCCTGGAGCCGACGAGATGGCGCCCGCCCTCATGCGGGCCGTAAGCAAGTTCGGCGATTCCATCGCCGTGATCGAAGTGCAGCGCAATGGAGAGGCGGATACAAGCCTCACTGGACGGAAGGTATTTCATGGGGCCGTGCAGCCAACATTCTTCACCGAGCCGGCGGCCTACGGACTTTACGAGCAGGCTCTCTCGACGGCCAACCTTGGTCGCGACAGCGTCGTTTATGCTCTCGTCGGACCAGGGGGCGGACCGGTTCCGGCCATCATCCTGCGGAGACGCGGAGCGGACTCCGTCGCGTTTACCAGCACGTTCTTCCCGAACTGGACGGAAGTCGCGCGCGTGGATTCACGTGGACGCATCATGGGACTGGATGCAACGGCGACTACGGTCAAGACAATCGCCGAGCGCGTGCCGAATCTCGATTTTGACAACGTGGTGAAGCGATGGGCGGCGGTCGAAGCAGCGAAGGGTGGCGCCATGGGACAGATGTCACCACCCGATACGATCAAGGCGACCGTTGGTGGCGCGAACATTCAGGTTGCCTACAGCCGGCCATTGAAGCGCGGTCGGGTGATCTTCGGAAACGTCGTTCCCTGGAACCAGGTGTGGCGCACCGGTGCGAACGCCGCTACGCAGCTCACGACAGACAGGGATCTCCTTTTCGGCAGCACTGTCGTGCCTGCCGGGAAATACACGCTCTGGACGCTGCCAACTCCGACTGGGGCGAAGCTCATCATCAATCGCGAGACCGGCCAGTGGGGGACCGATTATCACGCTGACAAGGATTTGGCGCGGATCGATCTTAGGACTAACAAACTGTCGCAGCCCGTCGAGCAGTTCGTGATCGGAGTCGTCCCGCAGGGAACTGGCGGCGTGCTCCGCCTGGCGTGGGACGACAGGGAGTACCTGATACCATTCACGGTCAAGTAACGGCGTGACATCGCCCGAAATTCCCGCGCGGGGAGATCGCTGGCTCCGCGCGGTCGGGTACGGGCTGCTTGCCGAGATCGCGACGATCATTGCGATCGTTCTCGTGGTGATGCTCGCGGCCATTGCGCTCTCGATTGGGGGATCGATCGCCGGACATCAGGGCGTTCCAACCGCGTACCTGCTCGCGTCAGCGCTGAAGATTATCGCCGGCGCTCTGGTGGGATTCCTCTATGAGCGGTCTGAGGTACGAAACCGAACGTTTTCGTGAGGGAGGGGCACGATCCATCCGCTGTGCGGCGGGAGGGAACGCCGCAGGCTGCGGGTGAATAGGCGCAGGTCCGTCGCGCGGCTTACTGCTTGGGGGAGAAGCTGCGAGCGAAAGAATGACTCCCAGTGTGTGACCATTACCGCGGCTGGTTTGAGTATTCGCAAGAGACTGTCTGGGGCCGCACTGACGTTCGACGATGTCGCAGCGCAGAGTATTGCGAGGTCCACCGTTCTCGCGGCTAGAAGCGCGGCCGATGGAAACCCCAAGGGCGGCTCGCTAGGAGCATCCTCAAAGTAGATCCGAAAAATCGTACGGCGCGTCGAGTCCGAAAGCACGTCGATCAAAAATGCATACGGTTCCCCCAGCTTCCATTCAGCGGCCGTGTGTGGCAGGCTGTCCATGTCAGTTGACACCACTCCCCGGGCGAATGTGTACCCCCAATTTCCGATCATGTAGTTAGGCGCGTGACCGGCGATGAGAGCCATGAAGCGAAAAGCGCTGTCGGCGGAGTAAAACCAGTCGCCGTCCCGGCTCGAATCGCCGGCCCTGTCCAATGGAATCGTCACGAGTCTGCGAGGGTTAGAACGCAGGACTCGATCCCCCATCAGCATGTGACGGATCGACGGACCGCCGAAAATGATGGCCGATTTTGTCCGGTGCGTGGCGATGTACGGCACGTCCAGGAGATGGTCGTAGTGGCCGTGACCGACGAGGATCACCGAGGCGCGATCGGCAGATCTAGGAAGCTGCCCCTCTATCACTGCCGAATCTGGTGTGATGCGCGGACTTCCGACCCACTGGAGCGCGTCGGGCCGCATTGCTGCGAACGGAGGATTGCTGAAGAAAGGGGCCGTCAGGAGAGCGTGCTCACCGTGCTCGACGAGGATGCCAGAAATACCGAGGTAGGTGACCGAGACAACGCTGCTCGGGTCTCCGCAGTTGGGAGCCGCACACCCGATAGCATTGGGTCCCGATGCAATCGGGTGCCTGATGATTGTCGTAGGGCGACAGCCCACTACCACGATCAATGCGCTCGCTATTGCTCTCAGCTCAAGCCAAATCGCGCGAGGCACTGGCTGAACCTCCGATCTTAACTCAGGCCGAGTTTCGTGAGCAGCTGACCGAAGCGCGGGTCATCGCGAATGACATCGTACATCGGAGCCCGGAGTCCGAACCCAAGCGTGCAGTCGCGCTGGACGTACGCTTTCTCGAGCCATTCGAACGCTCGGTCGTGCTCGGCGAGATGGGAGTAGATCCACGAAATCACAGTGGGGCCGACGTACATTCGCTTTGATCGCTCGAGTAAATCGTCGAGCACCTGGCGCGCGGCTGTTCTCTCGTTTGCCATCGCGTACACGGCGCCGAGGACTCCACGCAGAAAGTTGACGTCGGGAGAGAGCCCAACCCCGCGCTCGGCGTGAATGATCGCCTCCTTGTACGCACCCTTCGCCGCGTGTGCCATGCTGATGCAAAGCAGCGAGAGAGCGGATGTGGGATCCCTCTCCAGTGCGCGCTCTGATTCTCGAATCGCCTCGTCGTAACGGCGTCCATGGTACGCCACCAGCGCCGCGACACCGTTCGTCGCGGGTAAAAACGGATCCAGCTCCTGACCGATTCTGACCGATTCCGCAGCCTCTGCCGGCTTGTCCAGCGTGCTCAGTAGCCAGGCGCGAAACATGTGCGCCTGGGCATACCTCGGATTCAGCTCGATCGCCCGATCGAACGTCGAATTCGCTCCCTGCCAATCCCAGTCCAGCATCCGTACGAACCCGAGCGAGGTTTGAGTCTCGGCCAACTCGGGAGCAAGCTCGACCGCGCGGGTCGCGGCAGTGATCGCCTTTTCAACCACGGCCGCAGGCGGCTGGAAAGCATAGAGGCCGAGAATGCTGTAAACGTCGGCCAGACCGTGGTACGCGAGGGCGTACTCCGGATCTTTTGAGAGCGCCGCCTCGAAGTACTCCAACGCCTTCTGCGTCATGCCCGAGATGTTCCACCGGTAGGAACAGTGCCTTCCGCGCAAGTAAAGCTCGTACGCTTCGATATTCTCGGTCTGCCTTCTGCCGAGGGCCTCATTCTGCGCGGCTGTGAGCTTGACCTTGAGCCGCTCGACGATCGTTCTGGCGATTTCGTCCTGAATTGCGAAGACGTCCTCCACTTCCCGATCGTAGCGCTCCGACCAGAGGTGGTAGCCGTCCGCGGTGTTTATCAGTTGTGCGGTAATTCTCACGCGCTGGTTTATTCGGCGGACGCTACCCTCGAGAACCGTCCTCACGTTCAACTGCTGACCAATTTCTGCAATGCTGAGAGACCTTCCCTTGAGCGCGAACGCGGAGGTCCGCGAAGCCACTTTTAGCGTGGGAATGCTGGCGAGGGCGTTCAGGATTTCTTCCGTAATGCCATCGGAGAAATACTCGTTCTCCGGATCAGCGCTCATGTTTGCAAACGGCAACACACCGATGGACGCTTGGTGAACCTCTCGCACCTTCGCGGGCTCGCGCGATCCAGGGCGGTATGCCGCGCGGTCGGCTGTGAGCGGGGCTGCTGCGCGCGAGGAGTCATATCCTGGCGGTGTTTGAGGCGGGGCGGAATCATGAACCGCGTTCATGCTTAGCGCTCGAGCCAGCTGAATCGCCGTGGGATAACGATCCTCCGGACTTCGGGCGAGCGCTTTTACAACTACGGCATCCAGCCATCCTGGTAGATCTTTTCGGACCGCCGATGGGACCGGAGGGGACTCCGTGAAGCGCCGTACGAACCCATCCTTACCGGCAAACGGGGGCTTACCGGTCAGCATCTCATAGAGAACACATCCGAGGCTGTAGATGTCGGTCCTGCCATCGACGTCGCTGTCCGCCATGAGCTGTTCCGGACTCATGTACGCTGGGGTGCCAGGACTGCTCGCGCCGGTTCGGGTCAGCTGCCGTACGCCGGCGAGATCGATAGCCCGTGCGATACCGAAGTCCGCGACGATGGCGTGACCGGCCGACAATAGAATGTTCTCGGGTTTAATGTCCCGGTGGATGATTCCCTGAGCGTGGGCGTAAGCGAGCGCATCTGCCGTCTCGCATGCGATGGAGACAGCTGCATCGGCATGAAGCTGGCGTTCGCGACTCATACGCGTGCGGAGAGTCTCTCCGCCGACGTATGGCATTACATAGTAGAGCAACGCCTCGACATGACCGGAATCATGGAGCGGAAGTATGTTCGGATGCTGAAGGCCGGCGAGCAGCCGGATTTCGCGGATGAAGCGTAGCTCTCCGGTTTCGGAGCTCGGATCCGCATTCAGGACTTTCAGGGCTACGCTACGCTCGTGCCTCGTATCGCGCGCCAGGTAGACAGTCGCAAACGCACCTTGCCCGATCTCCCGTTGGATCTCGTAGCGACCAGTGAGGGCCGCGCGGAGCGGAGCGAGCGTATCCTGCGGGGCGAGAGGAGTTGTCATTCCATCCTCCGCTCCGTGGTCAGATCCCCGCGGGTGACAATCGACAATTTGGCAGATCTCAACGCAGCGCCCACGCAGGTAAGAGCTGCGCAAACATAAGCTTACCGCCGCGGGAGAGCCATAGTCCGAGAGCGGCTATGGCTTTCCCGGCGCTGCGTTTCGCTAGTCGCCTATTGTCAAAGAGATGGGATTATTGAGGTAGACGACCTTCTCTTCGCGACGCGAATGGATGATGCGCCAGAACCAGTTCTCTTCTCGCGGCTGGCCGCCGTACTCCATGATGATCTTGGCCAGGTCGGCCACTTCCTCGGGATCCATGCGCAGGCATCCGTGGGACTCCGCCGACCCAAGGCTCTCGAGATCGCCGGTTCCGTGTATGTAATAGTCAGGCTCCTGGAAGAAGATCTTCACGACCTTCATCGGGTTGCCCGTATCACCCGGGCCTTTCGCGGCCTTTCCCTTCGCCCAATCTGCTTCCGGCGGCGGCCGCCAGCTCGGATTCCAAACGATCTTCCGGATGGTGAAGCGCCCAATCGGAGTCGGATATTTGTCCTGGCCGACGGCCACCGCGAACGTTTTGAGCGTGCTATCCCCGCGTTGGACGACGAGGATCCGCGCCAGAAGGTTTGCTTTCAACACGAGCGGCGCCTCCGCGACGGCCGGTTGTGCATTCGCGGTGTCTCTGCCGGCCGTCACGGCGGTGGGAGGCAAGTCGATCTGAGCGAACGCGGCGCTCGTAATGAGTGGCGCGGCCAGGATGACGAAGAGTCCTAAAGTCTTGCGAGAAATGGTCATTTAAGAATCGAGGCTCGTGAGGTGAGTAAGGATTGGTACAGATGAGTACAATTGCCGTTCCACTGGGATCTGAAATATTGACCCAAGGAAGGGAACCAATCGTGCGGCGGCCCCTTGGCCCGAGCCCCCTGCCCTCTGCATTTTGTTGCGCAAGACCTCCTTCACTGCCTACTCCAGATCCGAATGGCGCACACGCGTACCTCTCTGCTCCTGATCGCGAGCGTCGCGCTCGCTGCATCCTCGGCGCCTCTCGCCGCCCAAAAACTCGATCCGTCGTTGTATTCGACCCTCGCGTGGCGCATGATCGGGCCATTTCGCGCTGGACGCACGATCGGCGCGACCGGAGTTCGCGGGCAGTCGAATGTCTTCTACGTCGGCGTCAACAATGGAGGCGTTTGGAAGACGACCGACTATGGCCGCGTCTGGACACCGATCTTCGACCCGCAGCCAACGGGCTCGATCGGGGATCTTGCCGTCGCGCCATCCAACCCGAACGTGATCTACGTCGGGAGTGGCGAGGGCGTCCAGCGACCCGATCTCTCCACGGGTGACGGAATCTACAAGTCGACCGACGCGGGGAAAACCTGGCGGCACCTGGGACTTCGCGATGGGCAGCAAATTGGCGGAGTAATCGTCGACCCGCGTGACGAGAACCGGATTTTCGTCGCTGTGCTCGGCCATCCCTACGGTCCGAACCCGGTACGCGGCGTGTACCGCTCGACCAACGGCGGTGAGACATTCGAGCGTGTTCTGTACAGGGACGAGAACACCGGCGCGGTCCAGGTTGGATTCGATCCGCGCAATCCACAAATCGTCTACGCCGCATTGTGGGCGGGACGGCAGGGACCGTGGGAGAATTCGTCGTGGAATGGCCCGCTGAGTGGGCTGTTCAAATCGGTTGATGGTGGCACAACCTGGCGTCAGCTCACGAGCGGCCTGCCAACAACGGCGCAGGGATTGGGAAGAATCGGGTTCACCATTGCTCCGAGTGATCCTCGACGGATGTACGCGACGGTAGACGCGCCGACGTTGGGGGGCATCTATCGGTCGGACGACGCGGGTGAGACCTGGCGTCGCACGAATTCTGAAGTTCGGGTGTGGGGTCGCGCCTCCGACTTCGCCGAGGTCAAGGTCGATCCGCGAAATCCGGACGTCGTGTACTCGGCAAATACTTCGACCTACCGGTCCACCGATGGTGGCCGAACCTTCATTGCGGTCAAGGGCGCTCCGGGTGGGGACGATTACCATCGAATCTGGATCAATCCTGACAACCCGGACATCATGCTGTTCGCGAGCGATCAGGGCGCGACGATCACGGTCAATGGCGGCCAGAGCTGGAGCTCATGGTACAATCAGCCGACCGCGCAGTTCTATCACGTGATCACCGACAACCGGATTCCTTATTGGGTCTACGGCGGGCAGCAGGAAAGCGGGTCTGTCGGGACGATGAGTCGCGGGGATTACGGAGCGATCACGTTCAGGGACTGGAATCCCGCGGGAGTCGAGGAATACGGATACGTGGCGCCCGACCCGCTGGATCCGAACATCATCTACGGCGGAAAGATCTCGAGGTTTGACCAGCGTTCCCGCGAAGTGCAGAACATCAGCCCGGAAGCTGTGAGATCGGGCAAGTACAGATTCCTTCGCACCGCTCCGGTGATTTTTTCGACTGTCGATCCTCACACGCTCTACTTGGGATCGAACGTTCTCTTCAAGACGACGAACGGGGGCCACAGTTGGGACATCATCAGTCCTGACCTGACGCGCCAGAATTACGATGTGCCTCCGAGCTATGGGATGTTCACCGAAGGCAATCTCGAGCGCGCCAAGAATCGCGGCGTGATCTACACTGTTGCGCCGTCGTTTCGGAACGTCAACACCATCTGGACGGGATCCGACGACGGATTCATCCAGCTGACCCGAGACCTTGGAAAGACGTGGACCAACGTCACCCCAAGCTCGCTCACTCCGTGGAGCAAGGTCTCTCTCATGGAGGCGTCGCACTTCGACGACGAGTCCGCGTACGCCGCAGTGAACCGGTTCAAGCTGGATGACTTGCATCCGCATATCTATCGGACCCACGATCGAGGCCGCAGCTGGAAGGAGATTGTCAACGGGATCCCCGACAACGAGGTCGTGAACGCGGTTCGCGAGGATCCGGTGCGTCGCGGATTGCTGTTCGCGGGCACAGAGCGCGCCGTTTATTTCTCTCTCGACGACGGCGAACAGTGGCAGCCACTCCGCCTGAACATGCCAGGGACGTCGATTCGTGATCTGGTAGTCCACGATGACGACATAGTCGTCGGAACCCACGGACGCTCTTTCTGGATCCTGGACGACATGACGCCGCTGCGTCAGCTCGACCCCAAGGTCACGAGGCCGGATATGTACTTGTTCAAGCCGAAGCTGACGTACCGGTTCCGGCGCAACAGGAACACGGATACGCCGCTGCCGCCGGAGGAGCCGGCCGGAAAGAATCCCCCGGACGGGGTCATCATCCACTATCGTCTTCCCTCGAGGGCCGCGACGCCGGTTGTGCTCGACATCCTGGATGGAGCGGGCAGGGTAGTGCGCAGCTTTTCGAGCGCAGATTCGGTGGAGCCCGTTGCGACCGACCTGAACGTTCCGACCTACTGGATCCGCCAACCGGAGCGACTGGCGACTAGCGCCGGCACGCATCGCTTCGTCTGGGATCTCCACTACGCGCCGCCCAAAGCCCTTGCCCACGAGTATCCCATCTCGGCGATTTACGGCGATACTCCGCGTCATCCGCTCGGACCCGCGGTGTTGCCGGGTGTCTATACGATCAGACTGACCGCGAACGGGCGCGCCTATACGCAGCCACTCACCGTGAAAATGGATCCGCGCGTGCAGATTACAGAAGCAGGATTGAAGCTGCAGCGCGACATCGGGGTGCGGATGAACGATGCGATCAGCCGCGATTTCGCCGCGCTCGGCCGGGTGCGGGAGCGGCGCGCCCTGTTGCGGGCGCAGCGCGAGGGAGCGAAAGCCGGCGAGATCGCCGATTCTCTGGCGGCTCTCGACAGCCTTCTGCTCAGCATCGAGAGCGGACCGCGCGGCGGCACCGCCGAGAATCTGGTGAGGCTCAACGGAGAGCTCGCCGCAATTCTCGACACCGTGGAAGGCGCGGACGCCGAGCCTACTACACAGGTCGCGGCTGCCGCCGCCGATCTCGAGCAAGCGCTCGCGGCCGTACTCGCGCGCTGGTCCGAGATCCAGCGGACGCGATTGCGCAGGAATTAGCGATACATTTCAGGCTACCGCCCCAATGCCCTTTTTCACGATCGCACCTGGAGCTCCTGGAGAATAAGAATGACTACGAGCAAGGAAACCGAGTGGATGAATCATCCGAGGCTGCGCAAGCTCGTCACCGCGGTTAACGAGCTGACTCTCGCGGAGCGAATCACGCTGGTTAAGGGTCTCGTGCCTGCCATCGCCGACGAGCTGTCTGACACCGAGTACGAAAAATTCGTCGATGCTATCCGACTCAAGGGAGAGCGGTTTCACGAAGCACAGGCGCATCCGGGCGAGGGCAGGGCAGAGCGGAAGATCCCGGGCGACCGCGACGTCGAAGGGCGTTAAGGAGGCGCCCGAGCTAAATCCCCAGCGCCAGCTGGACCGGCTCGCTCACCACTCCGGTGCTCGTGCCGGCGTAAAAAGGTCCCACTACGTTGCTCTGCGAGGCTGCCGTAAGCCGCCCCTTGAATCTGGCCCGGCGCAACGCGTCACCGACGGTGTTGAGCGCCGTGCGTGGATTGTTGCACTTCTCGCTCAGATGCGCGAGCACGACGTTGTTCAGTCCAACGTGAATGCTCTGGCTCGCGGCTTGCGCCGCGACGCGATTGCTCAGGTGCCCGAAGTTGCCGCTTATACGTCTCTGCAGGCACGGCGGATACGGACCGGCGCGCAACATTGCTTCGTCGTGGTTCGCCTCGAGCACTAAGATGTCCAGCTTGTCGAGGGAGCTGGAGACGCTCTCCGTGACATGGCCGAGATCATAGATGATCCCCGCCCTGGACCCTTCGCCAAGCGACGTCACGATCACACCAATCGGCTCGTTGGCGTCGTGAGAGAGCGGAACAGTTTCGAGATAGAAATCCCCGACGACCACAGTGCTCTTCCGCGGAGTGAGAATTGTGCTGAGCCCGACCCAGTTGGGACACATCATCCTCGTGCCGGCGGTGGAGACGATGGTCCAGCCCCACTTCCGAGCCGCTGCCGCGACTCCCTTCACGTGATCGGTGTGCTCGTGCGTCACCACGACGGCTTCGATCGATTCCGGCGCCACACCGGCCATAGCGAGCCTGCGCTTCAGAATTCGCGGCGCGAAACCGGCATCGACGAGTATGCGCGAGCGAGCCGTCTCGACGAGGACGGCATTACCGCTACTCCCACTTCCGAGGACCCACAGTTTCATCAGGTGCTCCACCGCCTTTTGTGCGCTTCGGCCAGCTGCTTCCGCGCTTTGTCTCCAAGCTCGACGTGCCGGCGCGCCATCGCACGCTCGGCAACGACAAGAAATCTAGTGACGTCGTACGTATCGTAAGGCTCGGCGCTCCCCCACGCGAACGGGGGGATCACCTTCGGGGGAGTATTCGCGCCGAAGACGTTGGCGCCGGCGCCGATCACCGTGCCGGTGCTCAGCATGGTTCCGATTCCGGTTTTGGCGTGATCACCGAACAGCGTTCCCAGAAATTGCTGGCCAGTGCTCCTCACCCCGGTTGGAGTCCATAACTGAACGGGACCGTAGGTGTTCTTCAGATTGCTCGTCGTCGTCAGCGCGCCGAGGTTGACCCAGCGTCCGAGGTACGAGTGGCCAACGAATCCCGCGTGTCCCTTGTTGCTGTGACCAAGGACGATTGAGTTGCTGAATTCACCGCGAACCTTGCAGTGGTCGCCGATCGATGAGGTCGAGACGCGATCGCCGAGTATCTGCGAGTCGCGCCCGACGGCTATCGGTCCAACGAGATGTGTGAACGGCGAGACGCGGGCGCCTCTTCGTATCAGGATCGGCCCCGAGGAAGCATCCAGGACCACCTGTGGACCTATCTCGGCGCCTTCCTCTATGAAGACAACCTCCTTGCCGACGACCGTCGCGTCGGTCAGCTCGGTCGCCTCGAGCGTCTTCGCGCGGCGAGGAATATCCTCCGCCAGTTGCTCGGGCAGCGTGGCGATGAGATCCCAGATTTCGTTGATCCAGCGTCCGCTGATCTTGCGTCCCCCCAGACTCGTCTGAACTCCTCCGAGATCGAGCGAACCATCGGCGAATTGCGAAGCCGGTAACGATCGGGCGAGGCGCACGGCGCACGCCGCGCCTTCGCACATCAGAAGGTCGAATCCGTCGAGCGCGAGATCGAGAGGGATCACGCAGCGTGTGTTCACCACGATCGACCCGGCGGGGATCTCCGATTTCGGTGCCACAGCCGCGGGCGCCTTGCCTTCCTCGAAGTGCGCGAGGTGAGGTGAGCTGATGAACCCGGCACTCTCCAGCGATGTCGCGCGCTCCCACCGCTTGCGGATGAGCGAGGTCCCCGCTCGCAGCTCCGAACAGGGGCGCGTCAGGGCAAACGGCTCGAATTGTCGCGCGCGCGCGTCGTCGTAGAAGTAAAGGGCGCTCATGATTTCCCCTGACCGTTGGCCGAGAGAGATTCAACCAGTCTCTTCAAATCCGAGGCCCTTTCGGTCGTCGTCACCAATGTTAGCCCGTTCCGCGTCACCACGACGAGATCATTTACACCGTACATGACGACCTGGCCGGAGTCAGCATGCACGACGTTGTCGGAGCAGTCAAGCAGATGCGCGTCTCCGCTGGTGACGTTTCCAAAGTCGTCCTTGCTGCGGACGCGGCTGAGGGCAGCCCAGGTGCCGATGTCGTCCCAGCCGAAGTCCCCCGGCACCACCATGACTCTGTCGCTACGCTCGAGCACTCCGACATCCACCGACACGGGCATTATGACGCTGCCGAAGAATTGAGCGTCGTCCGAATCGCGCCCGTGACGGAGCGCGGCGGCAAGCTCGGGAGTATGCTCGTCGACCTCCTTCAGAAAATCACCCACGCGCCAGACGAAGATCCCTGAATTCCAAAGGTAGCCATTGTTCCGCATTTCTTCAGCGCTCGCTCGATCCGGCTTTTCGACGAAGCGCCTGACGCGCGATGGATTCCCCGTGTCGGCCTCTGACGGCTGGATGTAGCCGAATCCCGGGTCCGCCCGTGTGGGAACAATTCCAACAGTGACGAGCGAATGCGTCTCGACGGCCACTTCCTCGGCGCGAAGCAGTGCCTCCCTGAATCGCGCATCGTCGCCGATTGCCCAATCGGCGTGAACGCAGATCATCGTTGCGTTTTCGCCATCGCGCTGCTCGATCGTGAGCGCCGCCCACGTGAGCGCCGCCGCGGTCCCGACAGGGCGCGGCTCGGCGATGATATTCTCCCGCGGCAGGTTGCCGAGCAGCTTCCGAATCGGCTTCGTGAGGCTGGCGTTAGTGAGCACCAGAGTATGATACGGATCTACAATCGCGCTCAGGCGATTGACCGCGTCATGGAGCAGCGGCTTCTCGGTTACGAGCGGCAGCAGCTGCTTTGGACGCTCGGGCGTGCTGAGTGGCCAGAACCGCGAGCCGACCCCGCCGGCCAGAACGACAGCCCAGCGGCTCACTCGCCGATTATTCCCGCTTCGTCAGGCGCTCCAGTGAGACGCGCGACGAGCGCGTAGAGTTTTTTGGGGCTGAACGGCTTCGTGACAAACTGAGTGGCACCAAGCTCCAGCGCGTCCCGCTCGTGCCTCGCGTCACCGCCGGCGGTGAGAATGATACAGGGGAGCGACTTGAACTTCTCCTGCTCGCGAATGCGTCTCAGAACATCGAGGCCGCTCAGCTTCGGCATCATCAGATCGAGCAGCACGAGGTCGATCTGCTCGCCGCTGTTCACGAAGTCGAGCGCTTCCTGCCCGTCGTACGCCAGACTTACTCTGAACGGTCCCTGTTCGAGCTTCATCTTGATGATGCGGCCAATGTGGGGCTCGTCGTCGGCGACGAGAATGTGGCAAACCCGGGTCGTCGATTCCGCCACGGTCAGATCAGCGCGGCGATGTTGCCGCGGTACCGGCGCACGTCGAACAGCAGGCCGCCGAGATCGGCAGATGGACGAAGGAGCACTAGCAGCAGGGTTTCGTCGGCGAGTGCCGCGACGATTGCATAACCTTTCTGGTGCTCGAGGATCGCGGTGTTGAGCGGACCCTGGATAGTAGCTGCGCCGAGACTTTCCGCCTCTGAGACGAGAGCCGGAACGCGTGCTGCCAGATCCTCGTTGTTCAGCCCCGGCGCGGCAAAACCTTCGATGAGAAGTCCGTCTTTCCCCAGTACGAGAACGGCATCAACTCCCGGACGTTGGCGCAATGCGCTCGTAAAATCTCTGATGGTGGGCATTGATGGGTGAGGAAGTTGCGAAGGTAGGAAGCTGAAAGAGTGAAGTCAAGCGGGGCAATCGCTTGAACTGTCATAAGTTACGGGGTATTATCGTGAAGCAACCCCTCCGCTCTCTCATCTGTCTCATCATCTGCATGAAAGCTCGTCTCGCCCTCCTCGCGACGATGTGTGTCGTGGTCGTTCTCAACGCCTGTGGGGACCCTACAAGTCTCAAGGCGACGGCGCTCACATCCGTTGATACTCTTTCTGTGTTCGCGTTGTCCGGAACGCCACCTTCCTATCCAAGCGGGATCTCGATCGTAGCGAGGCGGGCTGTTCGGGTTGACGGATTCGCCGCCTTCGACGTCGCTTTCGATATCGACGCCGCCGGTAATGCGATCGTCTATCCCGTGAAGCTCGTCGTGAGCTCGCCAGGCGGCTCGCGCCCGGTGGGCCTCCAGAAGATCCCCACTCCGTTCGAGACCGTGCTGGAAGCTCCGAAGACTGGCTTCGAGAGTGATTCGTCTTTCGTGCTGGCGCCTGGCGAGACAGTAGTCATTCAGTCGGCGCACAACGGGGATCAGGATGTCTGTCGGTTCGCGCTGTCTCCATTTCTGTACGCGAAGGTCGGTATCGACAGTGTCAATCTTGCCACCAGGACTCTTTATGTAAAAATGGGACTCGATCCGAACTGCGGGTTCAGGTCGTTCGCGTCCGGCGTACCAACGAACTGACGTGCACGACCTGAGGATGGTGCGCGAGAACATCGACGCACTTCGCGCCGGCCTGCACCGGCGCGGGGCTCTTGATGCGCTCGCGCCGACCATCGATCGCGCTATCAGCCTCGACAAGGCTCGGCGTGACACGATTCAGGCCGTCGAGGAGCGCAAGGCGGCGCGCAACGCCGTCAGCCAGCAGGTCGGGCAGCGCAAGCGAGTTGGCGAGTCCGCGGATGATCTGCAGCAGCAGTCGCGCGATCTGGGTGATGAGATCGCGCGCCTCGACCGCGAGCTCGCGGAGACAGAGAGCCAGCTTTCGTCGATCCTGCTGGAGCTTCCGAATGTCACCCTCGACGAAGTCCCGCCTGGTGGAGAAGAAAGCAACGCCGTCGTAAGGAGCTGGGGCTCGCCGCGCGAGGGCGCCCGGGTCAGGCCGCACTGGGACATCGGCACCAATCTCGGGTTGATCGACTTCGAGCGGGGCGCAAAGATCAGCGGGTCCGGGTTCATAGTTTTTCGCAGAGCCGGCGCCCGTCTCGTCCGCTCTCTGATGAACCTGATGCTCGACGTGCACACCCGCGAGCACAGCTATGAGGAGACGTGGGTCCCGGCCGTCGTCAATCGCGCAAGCATGACGGGCACCGCCCAGCTCCCCAAGTTCGAGGAGGATATGTACGCGTTGAAGGACGAAGACGCGTTCCTCATTCCTACCGCGGAAGTACCAATCACGAATCTCTATCGCGACGAGATCCTCCCCGAGTCGGAATTGCCCAGGGGATTTGTCGCGTACTCTCCTTGCTTCAGGCGCGAGGCGGGAGCCGCCGGTAAGGACACGCGTGGCCTCCTCCGCGTCCACGAGTTCGACAAGGTGGAGCTCGTGCGGTATGTGACTCCGGAGACGTCCGCACAGCAGCTAGAGCTGCTGACCAGTCACGCCGAGAAGATCCTCAAGCTGCTGGAGCTTCCGTACCGTGTGGTACGGCTCGCGTCGGGTGATACCGGATTCGCGAGCGCTCATACCTACGACCTAGAGGCTTACGCTCCGGGAGTGGGGAAGTGGCTCGAGGTGTCGTCGTGCAGCAACTTCACCGACTTCCAGGCCCGCCGCGCCAATATCCGGTACAAACCCGCCGAAGGTGGAAAGCCGCGCTTCGTTCACACGCTAAACGGATCGGGTCTGGCGTTTCCGCGCGTCATCGCCTCGATTCTGGAGCACCATCAGCAGGAGGATGGCAGCGTGCTCGTTCCCGCTGCGCTCGGCACCTATCTCGGCGTCGAGCGCCTCGCTTAACCGATGCGCCGGCTCGCTCCGGTAACGCTCATCACAATCGGCGTGCTCGCGCTCCTGACGTGGTACGTCATCTACACGCGCGGAGTCGTGAGGGAATTGCGACGGGAAGCTTCGCGCGTCGGACTCATGTACGCTCGCGTGTACAACGGTCTGACCGATCCAAATCCGGACGCGGCGAACGCCGCTCTGCTGGATCTTTCGAGACATATTCGCGAGTCGGGCGTTCCGATGATCCTCACCGACGAGCAGGGGAGGCCGACGGATGAGGCGAACCTCCCGTTCTCTGCCTCCGTGAGCGCCAAGGAGACGCGCGACTACGCGCTCGAGCTGGATCGGCAGAACGCTCCGATCGTCGAGCCGGGTGTTGGAGCGGTTCACTATGGGAACACGCCGCTGGTTCGCGGGCTCATTCTCATCCCCGTTCTGCAGTCGATCCTGATCGGAATGGTGCTGCTCGCCGGCGCATATGCCTTGCGCACGCGTGGGCGCGCCGATCGCGAGCAGATATGGGCGGGAATGGCGCGCGAGTCCGCGCACCAGCTTGGTACTCCGCTCTCGAGTATCAGCGGCTGGATAGAGCTGTTGCGGGAATCCCAGCCGGAGGCGATGACAGGGGCGGCGCTCGATCACATGGAGGCCGACCTCGAGCGCCTCGAGCGCGTCGCGCACAGATTCGAGCGCATTGGGCGCCCACCCCGCCAGGAGGCTGTCGACCTTGGAAGTCTCGTCGATCGGGTCGCCGCGTACTTCAGAGCACGGGTTCCAACCCTCGCTCAGCGAGTGACGGTCGCGTCGTCCCATCAGGGAGACCTCGTGATCCAGGGAGATGCCGTGCTCATCGAGTGGGCGCTGGAGTCCCTTGCCAAGAACGCCATCGACGCGCTGGCGGGCCGGGATGGAAAGGTCGAGATCTCCGCGGAGTCGCTGCCGGAAGGCCGGGTACGCGTACGCGTCTCCGATGACGGCCCCGGGATCCCGCGGGAAATCCGTCACCAGATCTTCGAGCCCGGATTCTCGACGAAGGAGAAAGGGTGGGGCATCGGCCTCTCGCTCGCCCGCCGCATCGTCCGCGACAGCCACGGCGGTGAGCTGATACTCGTCCCGTCCGAGAGAGGGGCGACGTTCGACATGGTCCTTGGCGGAGAGTAACTGCCGAACTGCAACTGAACGAGATGTCAGGGGCCAGAAGTGCAGCTAACTGCTACCAGGTTCAGTACGTCCACTCGAGCTCTGAGCAAGAATTGATCGCATATCCGATGAACCGGGCGAATTCGCGTCCGCTTTTTTGCCCTTTCCCCTCTACGATGTTCGCCGGGATCGACATGACTGCGCGAATCATTTGGCTGCGCAGTGAAGCGTAGTTTGAACCGCGGATGCCAGTCGCTACGCTGTGGACATTCAGCGCCAACGTATGCGCCCTTCTCCAAACATGGAGCTTTGCGAAATCTGCCATGTCCCAGCTTGGGATTCGGAAGTTTGTATGCCTGCATCATTTTCTGCGATGACAATTGGATAAAAGCGAGCGTCCGCCGCTAGTGACGTCCCGACGTAGTGAACCTGTTAGCCGATAGCTGCGCTTCTGGCCCCTGACATCTCGTTCAGTTGCAGTTTCCTCTGACTCCGATTTCAGGGCATTGTCGCCGCTCCATCCTCACCCCACTTGGAGTCACCCTGCAGGTGACGGTATCTTCAGTTGATGCCTGACCCAACGAACGTCGTCACCGCCGAGCGCGCCGAGCCGTTAGCCAGTCTCAATCCGGCGCAGCGTGAAGCCGTGCTTCACTTCGAGGGCCCGATGCTGGTGCTCGCTGGCGCGGGTTCCGGGAAGACTCGCGTACTCACCACCCGGATTGCGCGGCTGATCGAGCATCACGGCGTCGACCCGACTCGGATTCTGGCCGTTACGTTCACCAACAAAGCCGCCGGCGAAATGAGGGACCGCATAGCGCGCCTCCTTGGCGAGGAGCCGAAGGGCATGTGGAGCGGAACCTTCCACGCCATTGGCGCCCGCATCCTGCGCAGCTCGGCCCGGCATGTCGGCAGGACTTCCAGCTTCACTATCTACGACGAAGATGACACGCTCGGCGTGGTGAAGCGGATCATGGAGCGTGAAGGCATATCGCAAAAACAGTGGAGCCCGAAGGTCATCGCTTCGCTCATCTCCGATGCCAAGAATGCCCTCGTGACTCCGGTCGAATACGAGTCGCTGGCGATGGACCCTGTCTCTCGTGCTGCGGCAAAGGTCTACAAGCAGATGGAGGGGACGCTCCGCGCAGCGAATGCCGTGACCTTCGATGATCTGCTCGTGCTTCCCGTCGAGATATTCCGCAAGGACGAGACGACGCTCGCCCGCTACCGCGATCGCTTTCAGTTCATACTGGTGGACGAGTACCAGGACACGAACCGCGCGCAGTTCCAGTTCGTCAAGCTCCTCGGAAGCGCGCACGGAAACGTCGTGGTGGTCGGCGACGACGACCAGTCGATCTACGGCTGGCGGGGCGCAGACATCCGGAACATTCTCGACTTCGAGAAGGAATTCGCGTCGGCAAAGCTCGTGCGGCTCGAGGAGAACTACCGGTCGACGCCCGACATCCTGCACGTCGCCAACGCCGCGATCACGCAGAACGTCGGACGCAAAGGGAAGACGCTCCGCGCCACTCGAGAGTCCGGCGAGCCGGTTACCCTTGTCGCCGCCCTCGACGAGCGCGATGAAGCCGAGTGGGTGCTGGAGGAGGTAAAGGCGCGCCGAAACCGGGAGAATCGCGGCCTCAACGAATTCGCCGTGCTCTATCGCACCAACGCCCAGAGCCGGGCGCTCGAGGATGCGTTGAGGCGCGAAGCCGTTCCGTACCGCCTCGTCGGATCGGTGCGGTTCTACGACCGGCGCGAGATTCGGGATCTCATGGCTTACCTGAAGCTGATCGCGAATCCGTCCGACGAAGAAGCATTCCACCGGGCGATCGCCGTGCCCAAGCGCGGCATCGGAGACACGACGGTGGACGCGCTCGCGGCACGCGCGCTGGAAATGGGCGTGCCTCTGTTCGAGGCGGCATCCCGCGAGGACCTTCAGGCAGCGCTCCGTCCGGCGGCGCGAAAAGCGCTGGCTGAGTTCGTTCGCATTGTTTCGTCTCTTCGCGAGCGCGCGAAGGAGACCAGTGTCGACGTGCTGATTCAGGAGCTGATCGGCGAGATCAGCTACATCGAATACCTGCACGGAGAAGGTCCGGAGTCCGCTCGCGATCGAGTCGAGAACGTGAGCGCGCTCATCAACGGCGCCGCGGAGACGGTCATCGACGATGGCGGTGAGGTCGGGCTCACACCGCTCGATCATTTCCTGCAGCGCGCCATGCTCGTCGCCGGAGCGGATGCGCTCGATCCTTCGGCTGATGCCGTCACGCTCATGACGCTCCACAACGCGAAGGGACTGGAGTACCCGGTTGTGTTCCTGACTGGGTTGGAGGACGGTCTATTCCCACTCTCTCAGTCCTTCGACGATCCACCAAAGCTGGAGGAGGAACGCCGGTTGTTCTATGTGGGGATCACGCGCGCCGAAGAGAAGCTGTATCTATCGTTCACCGAGATGCGCCGCAGAAATGGCGAGCTCCTCCCATCGATCAAGTCGAGATTCCTTCGCGAGATTGCGGGCGCGAACCTCGAGGGGAGGAAGACGCTGCGAGTGACCGCGATGGGCCGCGGAACATCATCGCGGACGAGCGGATTCAGCAGCGGCGCATATCCCGCGCGGCGGACCCACGATGTTCCGTCCTGGAGAAAGACGGCGATCACCGAAGCAGAAGTCTCGCAGGACGAGCTGCGCTACGTGAAGGGTGAGCGTGTCAAGCACAAGTTGTTCGGAGACGGGTCCATCGCCGAGCTGTCCGGAGTCGGGCGTGAAGTGAAGGCGATCATCGATTTCGACGACGAGGCCGTTGGAAGAAAAACGATCAAGCTCGCATACACCACCCTCGAGCGCGGGCAGGAGTAATGGCTGTCACACGTCAGGATGTGCTGCACATCGCGGAGCTCGCCCGGCTCGGCATCGACGCGGCACGCGCCGACGAGCTGACGAAGGAGCTGAGCGCGATTCTCGCGCACATGGACGTCCTGTCCCAGATCGATACCGCGAGCGTTCCGACGACGGCTGGAGTCGAAGCAGGCGGCACGCCACTTCGGCCTGACGTCGGCGTTTCGCCGCTGATGAAGGGAACGCTCGAATCCTTCGCGCCATTAATGCGCGACGGGTTCTTCATCGTGCCCCGATTGGCTACCCACGAGGATTCCAGCGAGAGTGGCGCTTGAACGTCGAGGATTTCACCCGGCTCGGCGCCGCAGCCATTGCCTCGAGTGTTCGAGCCGGCCAGATCTCTCCGGCTGACATGGTCCGCGCGTCGTTCAAGCGCGCTGGCGAGATCGGAGGCGGGCCGGACGAGCTCAACATCATTCTCTACGCGGACGAGAAGGCGAGCGTCGAAGAGGCCGAAGAGATGCGGGGACGCGTGAACAGCGCGACAGACGTGGGCGTGCTGGCGGGAGTTCCCGTCGCGATCAAGGACAACATCGCTTCGCTCGGCCTTCCTACCACCTGCGCTTCGAAGATTCTGAGGGGTTACGTCAGTCCGTTCGAGGCGACCGCGGTGACCAGGCTCCGCGCCAATGGTGCGATAATCGTCGCGAAGACGAACATGGATGAATTCGCGATGGGATCATCCACGGAAAACAGCGCCTACGGCCCGACGCGGAATCCCGTTGACGTGCGATGCGTAGCAGGCGGCTCGTCGGGTGGGTCTGCCGCCGCAGTAGCCGCCGGCATCACGCCCATAGCGCTCGGCTCCGAAACCGGAGGATCTGTCCGCCAGCCTGCAGCGTTCTGCGGTGTCGTGGGCGTGAAGCCTACATACGGCAGGGTGAGCCGGTACGGACTCGTGGCGTTCGCTTCGTCGCTCGACCAGATCGGCGTCCTCGGACGCAGCGTCGATGACGCGGCGCTCGGACTAGAAGTGATTGCGGGCTTCGATGAGATGGATTCGACGAGCTCCGATGTCGCTGTTCCCATCTATCGACTGGCTGCGCTCGGCAAGCCCGCGCCCGACGCGCGGAGCCCTGATACTGAAGCGATTCGCATCGGACGGAGTCCGGTACCGCTTCCCCCTGCTCCCAGCCCCACAACGCTCGAAGGCGTGGTGATCGGAAAGCCCAAGGAATATTTCCCTGATTCCCTGGACTCGAGCATCCAGGATCTGTGCGAGCGTGCGCTGGACCGATTCCGATCCATGGGTGCTACGATTCGTGACATCTCTCTTCCGCGCTCACCCTTGGCGATTCCGGTTTACTATATCCTCGCACCCGCTGAAGCATCGTCAAACCTCGCACGGTTCGATGGCGTGCGTTACGGGCTTCGCGTCGATCCCGGCAAGGGACTCAAGGCGATGTATGAGGCCACGCGGTCCGAAGGATTCGGACGGGAGGTAACCCGGAGGATTCTGCTCGGCACCTACGTGCTGTCGGCTGGCTACTACGACGCCTACTACAGGAAGGCGCAAGCGGTGCGCACCCTGATTGCCGACGACTTCCGATCGGTTTTTACGAGCGGAGTGAACGCGATCTTTACGCCGACGACGCCAACGCCGGCGTTCCCCATCGGCGCAATCAGTGATCCTTACGAGATGTACCTGAACGACATCTTCACGGTGACAGCAAACCTGGCCGGAGTGCCGGCCATTTCTGTTCCGATCGGCCGCGTGCGGAGACTTCCGGTGGGCGGCCAGATCATCACTGCGCATTTCGACGAGTACACGATGTTCCGCGTGGCGTACGCACTCGAGGCAGGACTCGGTCGAGAGGCGCACCAGTGAGCCACGAGCGTTACGAGATGGTGGTGGGCCTCGAGGTACACGTCCAGCTCAAGACGCGCACCAAGGCATTCTGTGGGTGCTCCGCCGATTTCGGTGCGGCGCCCAACGTCAACACGTGTCCGGTCTGTCTAGCGCTGCCCGGAGCGTTGCCGGTGCTGAACGAGCACGCGGTCGAGCTCGCCACACGCGCCGCGTTGGGCCTCGGCTGCAAGATCCATCCCGTCTCTGTTTTCGCCCGGAAGAATTACTTCTATCCCGATCTGCCCAAGGGCTATCAGATCTCCCAGTTCGATCACCCGCTCGCCACTGGAGGGTGCGTCGCCGTCGGCAAGAGTGAGACGGGTGCTGACATCCAGATTGGCATAACCAGGTTGCACATGGAGGAGGACGCGGGCAAATCCATCCACGACCGTTACCCGAGTGCGACTGCGATCGACCTCAATCGCTCGGGTGTGCCTCTGATCGAAATAGTGAGCGAGCCGGACATTCGCAGCATCGCCGCCGCCGGCGCTTATCTCCGGACCCTGAAACAGATTCTCCAGTATCTCGACGTCAGTGACGTCAGCATGGAGGAGGGAAGCCTTCGCGTCGATGCAAACATCAGCGTGCGGCCACCCGGACAGGTGAAGCTCGGAACGAAGACCGAAGTGAAGAACATGAACTCCTTTTCGGCTGTCGAAAAGGCGCTGGAATCAGAGTTCGAGCGCCAGTGCGCGGTTCTCGATTCGGGCGGGAAGGTGCAGCAACAGACTCTGCTCTGGGATGGCGCGCGCGAGACAGTCCGACCGAGCCGAACCAAGGAAGGAAGTCACGATTACCGTTACTTCCCCGAGCCGGATCTGCGGCCGCTAATGCTCGATGAAAAGTGGATCGACCACGCGCGCAGGGATCTTCCGGAGCTGCCCGACGCGAGGAAGAACCGTTTCGTTCAGGAGTACGGGATCTCACCCAGTGAAGTCGAGCAACTGACGGCCACGCCGGCTCTGGCGGATTACTTCGAGGCGATTGCGCGCGCCTCGGGGGACGGGAAGGGAGCCTACAACTGGGTGATGGGCGAAGTCATGGCGGCAGTACGCGGTTCGGGGGCTGACATCCGTCGCTTCAAGGTGCGACCGGCGGATCTCGCCCAGCTCCTCAATCTGGTGCGCGACGGAACAATAAGTCACACCGCCGCAAAGCGCGTCTTCGCGCGCATGGTCGAGACGGGAAAGCCCGCCGCACAGGTAGCTGCCGACGAAGGTTTGCTCCAGGTGGGCGACGAAGCCGCGATTGCGACGTGGGTCGACGAGGTACTCAACGAGCATCCCGAAGAGGCGAACCGATACCTCTCGGGCGAGAGGAAGCTTCAGGGGGTTCTGGTCGGCTTGGTGATGAAAAAGTCGAAGGGACGCGCTGACCCCAAGCGCGTGAATCAGTTGTTATCGGCCCGCGGCGGGTAGAGAGGCTCCGGCAGCTGCACCGCGTAGTGGAGCACCGATGGCGGCATTCCGAAGTGATGCTGTGCCTGCTCGTGCACATGTTCCTCTCCACCGCGGCGCAGCGCGGCACGCCGGACCTTCTTCGCTTCCCGCAACGCCATCGTACCCGCCGGGTCGAGCTTGTACGGCTCCGCGCGGTCGAGCCGCGTGAGCAGATCGATGATGTAGTCGAATGCGCGCGCCATGTACGTCTCGACCTCCTGCTCGCTCAGGTCCCAGCGGCTCTTTTCCTCCACCAGATGGAAGATTCGTTGCCACGACTCCGTGTCGGCGACGTACACCATCCCTCTGAAGATTCGCCGGTTGGTCGGCGTGCTGAAGATCGTCGGACTCAGGATGTGGTCGAGGTGCTCGTCCGAGTGTGAGTGGTCGCGCAGTATCAGCTGCTTCGCGGTTCGGCTGAAGCGCTCGCCGATGTGCATGTCGAAGCGGCTTTCCCAGTAGCTGTGGCCGAGCGCGGCTGTCGACGATGTGATGGTGAGCTGGTGGGGCACGAAGTAGTTATGCGCGACAGAATCCGCGGCGAGATGGGCGAGATAGCCGAGGCCGAAGGCTCGCAGCGGCTCTGATTCAGCATTGTCATGGATCTCGAACCCGACATTCCAGGAGTGACAATGCCTGCCCGCCGCGGCGTATTTCTTCGCGATGCTGGTGTCGGCCGCGATCGAGCCGTACAGAAAGTCGTACGGAAAAGCCGCGAGTAGCTCGGCGATGCTCGAAGGGAGAAGCGGCAGCGAGCGCATGACCGCTTCTCCGAGGAAGATGTGCGTCCCCGGAGTCCACGCGTGCGCGACGGCCGGGGTCAGCACCAGCGCAAGCAACACGGCCAGCCCGATGGCGCCGGCCGAGACTGCGCGCGGTGAAGCGCGCGTCATTGCGCCGCGCCTAAATCCCGATCCGCTTACGCTGCCGGCGAACTGCTTTTCGGAGGTCGTTCAGCTCGTCCTTCACGACGTCATTGATCGCATCGCGAGCGGTGTCGACGTAGTCCCGGACCTGCTCGACCATGTCGTCGACGGGGATTCGATCGATCAGCTCCTCACCACGCTCGACGGCCGTCCTGAAGCCCCGCTTCGCACGCGGTCCCGCCCACCGCGCTCCTTCGGCGGCGCGACCACCCGCCCAGCGGGCGCCCTCGAGTCCGCGGCCTCCGGCCCATTTCGCTCCCTCGACCCCTGCCAATCCGGCGAGCGCGGCACCTCTTCCCGCGTACCGCACCAGAGGGCCGACGGGCCGACGCCCGGACGGCCCCCGACGCAACAACAGCGTGATTCCGGCGCCGACTGCCGCGCCGATCAACGCGGCGGTCAGCAGGTCGTATTGCTGCTCACGCTCGTCTTCCAGATCCGTCTCTGGGTCGGACTCGCGGGCGCGGTTTTTCCCAACCGTCGGCTCTGCCTTCGTCGTAGTCCCCATCGCTCCAATCCTCCTCGTCAAATGCCTGATTGATTCCCGTTTGCACGCCACGAATGGTCGACGCCGTCGTCACGAAAGCCGACTCTGCCTCCTCCTGCACCACGTCGAGCAGCGCATTCAGCTGATTGATTCTGTCCTCCGCGCCGGCCACCGCCTGCTGCAGCCTTTGATTCACCGCGGCGACCGTCTGACTCACCTGCTGCACATCTACCCGGATCGCCGTCGAGATGTAGTCGACATTATCCGCGATCGCGCTGGCGTGCCGCATCAGCGGGTTGATGTCGCCGTAAATCTTGTCCAGCATTTCGCTGGTCTTCTTGTAACTTTTTCTGAAGTTCCAGGCGGCTGGAACAAGGGCAACCGTGAGGATGATCACGGTGATCGCCATGATACCGTTCGCCGCGCTCGTGATCTTTTGCCACACGCCTGGCTCGACCACGACCTGCTTCGTGTAGATCGTATCCGGAAGCGCTTGAGCAGCCTGCAACAGCAGCTCGGCGCCACCGCTCATCCATCCCATCATGTGCGCGAAGTGTGCAAGGGAGAGGCCATTTGGCGACGGTGTTTACCGCACGGTACAAAGAGTGCGCTCTGCGATATATTTTCGCAACACGACCTCCACACTACCGAATCGGCTTCAGGAGCAACATGCCAGCAGTACAGTTCGTCGTTGAGGGGGGAAAATCTCTCAGCGGCTCCATCCGCCCCTCCGGAAACAAGAACGCGGCCCTGCCGATCGTGGCAGCGGCGCTTTTATCCCCCCACCCGGTGCATCTCGAAAACGTTCCGCGCATTCGGGACATCGAGACACTCGTCGAGCTCATTCGCTCCGTCGGTGCATCGATGGAATGGGTTGGCCAGAATGCCCTCGACATCCATGCGAAGGATCTGCGCCCCGCCGATCTCAATCCCACGCTCTGCGCCAAGATTCGCGCGTCGATACTTCTGGCGGCGCCCCTCCTCGCTCGTTGCGGACAGGTCACGCTTCCACCGCCCGGCGGCGACGTCATCGGCCGCAGACGGCTCGACACGCACTTCCTCGCGCTGGAGCAGCTCGGCGCGCAGTTCACCCACAGCAACATGATCGAGATGCGCGTCAACGGATTCAAGGGCGCCGACGTGTTTCTCGACGAGCCCAGCGTCACCGCCACCGAGAACGCCCTCGTCGCGGCGTCCGCTGCAACCGGCACGACGATTCTTCGGAACGCTGCCAGCGAGCCCCACGTCCAGGACCTGGCGCGCTTTCTCGTTGCCCTCGGCGCCGAAATCGAAGGCGTCGGCACGAACACGATGACGATCCACGGCAGCAAGTCGATCGGATCGAAGCGGGTTACCCACACCATCGGGCCGGATCACATCGAGGTCGGATCGTTCATCGGACTCGCGGCGGTGACGAAGTCGGAGCTAAGAATCCAGAACGCCGGCCTGGAGCACCTCCGCTCGACCCGCATGGGGTTCTCGCGACTGGGAATAGAGTGCGTCGAAGATGGCCACGACCTAATCGTTCCCGCCAACCAATCGCGGCGGATCCAGAGCGATATGGGTGGGCACGTCCCGAAGCTCGAAGACCAGCCGTGGCCGGCGTTTCCGGCGGATACGATGTCGATCGCGATCGTCACCGCGACTCAGTGCGAAGGCCTGATCCTCATGCACGAAAAGATGTTCGAGTCGCGCATGTTCTTCGTCGACAAGCTGTCGACGATGGGCGCCCGTATCGTCCTCTGTGATCCACACCGAGCCCTTATTCACGGCCCGTCGAGGCTGCGCGGAGCCTTCCTCGAATCCCCCGACATCAGAGCGGGAATGGCGCTGCTCCTCGCAGCGCTCTGCGCCGAGGGAACGAGCTTCATCAACAACGTTGGACAGATCGAGCGCGGGTACGAGCGCATTGACGAGCGACTGAACGCACTCGGCGCTTCGATCTCTCGCGTCGACGATCGGCGCCAGTAAGCGTGAGTAAGGTTCCGAAGGAAGCAATCCCTGACTTCGAGAGTTGGGGGATTCGCGCGTTTACGACTACCCGTGACGCCGGCACCTTCAGCCTCTCCGGCGCCGATCCGGTGAACGAGGTCATGGGTCGGTGGACGGCCCTTCAGGCAGATCTCTCCGATGTCGCGCGGCGCCTCGTCTCGATCCGCCAGGTACAGGGAGACAGGGTACTGGTTCATACTGGCGGCTGGGAAGGCTGGCTTCGTGCTGGAGAGGCCGATGGTCACATCGCCACCGAGCGCGGTACAGCACTCGCTGTGGGGATCGCGGACTGTGTTCCGGTCTTTATTGCGCATCCGTCGGGCGTAGTCGCTCTGCTCCACTCGGGGTGGCGTGGAACAGCGGCGCGAATCACCTCGAAGGCTATCGACTCGCTCGAGCGTTATGGCATTGCCGCCAGCGAACTGGCAGTTCACCTCGGGCCGGCGATTTGCGGCCGCTGTTATGAAGTGAGTGCAGAAGTGCGGGAGCAGCTCACGGGTCAGCCGACAATTCGGCCCGGCAATGTCGACCTGCGCTCGCTCATCGCCGAGCAGGCGTCGGCCGCGGGAGTGAGACGTGTGACGGTAAGTGCATCCTGCACTCTCTGCGATAACGACCAGTTCTTCTCTCACAGGGCGGGCAACTCCGGTCGTCAGATTGCGGTGATCGCGGCTCAGGCATAGCGGGAGGCTGGTCAGCTTGACTCGCCTCACGCACCTTTCTACATTGCATAGGGCGTTCAACTCGGCGGCTAACCGGAATGTGGGGATACCCCCACATTTTTTTGTACTCTGAATGGACCTCGAAGCTAGATGAACGCAGCGCTGGAAGATCTTGTAGAGTCAGAAATTAAGCGACTTGGACTAGAGCTTTTCGAGCTGAAGCTGGGTGGAAGCAAAGGTCGTCCCGTTCTGGACGTTCGCGTGGAACGCGAGGACGGACAGAAGGTGACTGTCGACAACTGTGCCGCGGCATCACGCGCAATCGAAACGAAACTGGATTCGCAGGATTTCGGCGGCAGGAGGTACGTGCTGGAAGTCTCCTCGCCGGGCATTGAGAGGCCGCTCAGGGACGCTAAGGATTGGAAAAGGTTCGTCGGAAGCACTGCAGTCGTCACGACCAATGTTGCGGATGACCCCGCGGGCCGGAGGACGGAAGAAGTAGAGATCGCCGGCGTCGAAGGGGATGCCGGCCAGGAAGTTGTGACTGTACATAATGAGCGCGGCGATGAGCGGCGCTTTCCGCTCGCCGCGGTCGAGAAGGCCCGACTGGCGTTTCACTGGAAAAGGTAGAGGTAGAGGACATGGCGGCTTCAGTAGAAATTCTGACGGCGATCCGCGAGTTGACCAGCTCGAAGCAGATCGATCGCGCCGAATTGCATGGGCTTCTCCAGGATGGCATCAACGCCGCACTCGCCAAGAAGCACGGGCCGACGGTGCAGGCTGAAGTCGACATCGACGAGGACAAGGGCGCGATCCGCATCGTTCTCCTCAAGACCGTCGTCGAAGAGGTCACCGACCCCGCGAGCCAGATCTCCCTCGAGGAGGCACGGTTCGAGGACCAGGAGTTCCAGATCGGCGACCAGATGGAGATTCCGGTCGATTTCGCCGAGTTCGGGCGCACGGCGGTACAGGCGGCGAAGCAGCGAATCATCCAGCGGGTGAGAGAAGGCGAGAGATCGAAGATCCGCGACGAGTTCTCGAGCAGGGTGGGCGATCTTCTCTCCGGCGAAGTACAGCAGATCGAGCGCGGAAAGCTCGTCATCATGCTCAACAAGTTTCGTGAAGCCGAAGCGATCATTCCTTACCGCGAGCAGAACCACCGGGAGCATTTCCACCAGGGAGATCCGATCCGCGCCGTATTGAAGCGCGTCGAGGAGACTCCGAAAGGACCCCGTCTGGTTCTGAGCCGCGCGGATGCGCTCTTCGTGAAAGCGCTGTTCAAGCTCGAAGTCCCCGAGATCCAGCAGAATCTGGTCGAGATTCGCGCCAGCGCGCGCGAAGTCGGAAGCCGCACCAAGATCGCTGTCTTTTCCCGCGACGACTCTGTCGATCCGGTTGGTGCTTGCGTCGGTCTCAAGGGCTCTCGGGTCCAGGCCGTCGTCAACGAGCTGGGTGGCGAGAGAATCGACATCGTACCGTGGTCTGCCGATCCGGAGCGCTTCGCCAAGCTCGCTCTCGCTCCCGCGAGAGTCGCCCGGGTGTTCAGCGATCCGGCGACAAAAACGATCCAGGCAATTGTGGACGAGGATCAGCTCTCGCTGGCGATCGGACGTAATGGCCAGAACGTTCGACTCGCGTCAGAGCTGACCGAGTGGAAGATCGAGCTCTACTCGAGTCGCGAGTGGATGGAGCGCGGCAGTGATCAGCCGATCTTCGCTCCGCTCCCGACCGACGAGCCTGTTTCCGGCGTCAATCCGCGGCTCCTCGACATCGAGGGCATGCAGCCCGCGACTGTCGCGGTTCTCGAGGAAGCCGGCTATCGCACGTTGGACGACATCATCGATCTCGAGCGCGAAGACTTTCTGCGCCTTCCGGGAATCGCGCCGGAGGAAGCGGACCGCCTGATGGCGATCATCAACGAGCTCACCACCGACGAAGCGGCTGAGACGGGTGAAGAGGCGGTGGCGACGACGGAGGCGGACGCGGAAGCGAGCAGCGAGATGGCGTCCGAAGGCGGCAGTGCGGCGGCAGGTGGAATTGCTGCGGCACCGGACGTCGTAGCCGACACGGAAGGCAAGAAACCGGAGTAGATGAGTGGAAGCTTCCCAGCAGCGCAAGCTTCTTGGCCTGATCGGCCTGGGAGTCCGCGGTCGCGGGGCGATAGTGGGTGTTCGGCAGGTGCGTGAGGCGGCACGTCGCGGCAAGTTGTATATGGCTATTGCGGCGCCTGACGCTTCGAGTAACAGTTTGGATAAAGTGCTCCCGCTGCTGCGGGCGCGCGGAATCACGGTGGTCGCGGGACCGCCCGCAACGGAGCTCGGCTCCGCGGCGGGACGTGAGTCCACGGCAGTGATAGGAATTGTCGACAAGGGTCTGGCAAAAGGAATTCGGGCGCTCAGCCTGACACCAATGCCGAATGGCCGTAACGAGGAGATGGGTTGAGCAAGCTTCGAGTACATGATTTGGCCGGCGAATTCGGGATTTCCAGCGACGAGGTGATCAACCTCCTTCGTCAAATGGACGTTCCCGTGCGCAGCCACGTCAGTCCGTTGAGTGATGATCAGGTCGCCCGCATCCGCGCCCGCTGGGAGCGTGAGAAGCGCGCGCGTGTTGCCGCTCCTCCGGCAGCCACGCGTCGGCGCCGCGGAACCGCCGCTGCCGCGCCTGCCCCGGAAACGAAGCCCGAGCCTGCTGCCGCTCCTGAGGGCAGCAGGCGCCGTCGTCGTGTCGCCGTCGAGCCTGTAGCGGAAGCAGCACCTGTAGCCGAAGCACCTCCGGCTCCTGAACTCAAATCCTCGGCTCCTCTTCCGCCGTCCACAATCGCTACGTCTGCGTCTCCGGACGCGGCTGTCGCGGATCGCCCGAAAACGGCGCCTCCAGCTCCCGCCCGCCCGTCAGCGCCGCCTCCACAAGCAACGACACATTCCACGGCAGAGCGCAGTGACGGACGCGAGCGTCAGCGCCCGCAGCCTGTCGTGCCCGGTGCCCCACGTCCGCGCCCGGTCGCGACTGGCGCGCCGTACACTCCGCCTCGACCAGTCGCGTCAGCTGCCCCAGGTGCGGGTACAGCTCCGCCGCGTCGTGAGGATCGTGGCACGGGTCGCGGAGAAGACCGTGGCGCTCGCCGTGGCAAGAAAGGAAAGCGCGGAGTCGATCAGGAAGCGGTGTCGGCGAACATCGGCAAGACGATGGCGTCGATGCGCGGACCCATACGCCGTGGCGGCGCGCGTCGCGCCGAAGACGGCACTTACCGCGAAGAGCAGGCGGCGCAGCGTCAGGCGGAGGTAGAGCGCGAGAAGAAGACGGTGCGCGTCAACGAGTTCATCACCGTCAGCGAGCTGGCGCAGATCCTCAAGACGCCGGCTGTTCAGATCGTCGGGTTCGCGTTCAAGAATCTCGGACTGATGGTCACGATCAACCAGCGTCTCGACTTCGATCAGATCGAGCTCATCGCCGGCGAATTCGGATTCCAGGCCGTCAAGGAAGAGGAGTACGCCGCTGATCTCAAGACGGCGGCGGTCGCCGAGGACACCGCGGAGGAGCTCGAGCCGCGTCCGCCGGTGGTGACGATCATGGGACACGTCGATCACGGAAAGACGTCGCTCCTCGACTACATCCGCAAGTCGAACGTCGTCGCGGGCGAGTCAGGCGGAATCACCCAGCACATCGGCGCGTATCACGTCGACCTGCCGGGTGGAAAGTCGATCACGTTCCTCGATACCCCCGGCCACGAAGCGTTCACGGCCATGCGTGCACGCGGCGCGCAGGTCACGGACATCGTGGTGCTCGTCGTGGCTTCCGACGATCAGGTAATGCCCCAGACGATCGAAGCAATCTCGCACGCGAAGAACGCCGGCGTCCCGATGATCGTTGCGATCAACAAGATCGACGTCCCCGGCGCGAACCCGATGAAGGTGAAACAGGATCTGCTTCAGCACGGAGTGGTGCTCGAGGAGTTCGGCGGCACGGTGCTCTCGAGCGAAGTGTCCGCGAAGAAGGGAACGAACATCGATTCGCTCCTGGACCAGATCCTCCTGCAGGCCGAGATCCTGGACCTCAGGGCGAATCCGAACAGGAGCGCCACCGGTGCCGTGATCGAAGCCCAGCTCGATCCAGGAAAGGGTCCGGTGGCGACGATGCTCGTGAGCAACGGAACTCTCCACGTCGGCGACGATTTCATCTGCGGCATGTACTCGGGCCGCGTGAGAGCGCTGCTCGACGAGCGCGGACGAGCCGTGAAGGAAGCTGGCCCCGCGATCCCTGTTCAGATCCTCGGCATCGGCGGGGTGCCGATGGCCGGCGATCAATTCGTGGTCGTCGAAGACGCCATGGAATCGCGCGAGATCGCGCAGCGCCGCCAGCGGCTCGACCGTGAAGCGAAGAGCCGACGCACCGCCAAGGGCGTCGTCTCCCTGGAAGATTTCATGTCCCAGACAGCGCCGGGCCAAAAGCGTACCCTGCGCATCGTCATCAAGGCCGATCAGGGCGGTCCGGCCGAGGCTCTTGCCGATGCGCTTGCCCAGCTCTCGAACGACGAAGTCTCGGTGGATGTCATCCACCGCGGCGTCGGCGCGATCACCGAGAGCGACATCCTGCTGGCGCGCGCGTCGGGCGCCATTATCGTCGGCTTCCACGTGCGGCCTGACAACAACGCCCGTGCCGCTGCCGAGCGCGAAGGCGTCGACATCAAGCTGTACAAGATCATCTACGAAGCGGTCGAGGACGTCCGTGCCGCGCTCGAAGGCATGCTGCGGCCGGAAGAGCGCGAGACCGTGCTGGGCGATGCGGAAGTGCGCGAGCTGTTCAAGGTTCCGCGCATGGGTGTGATCGCCGGGTGCTCGGTTCGCAACGGTGTCATCAACCGTCAGGGCCGCGTTCGCGTCATTCGCGACAGCGTCGAGATCTACGACGGAAACATCTCGTCCCTCCGCCGCTTCAAGGACGACGTGAAAGAAGTCCGAGAAGGTTTCGAGTGCGGTATCGGCGTTGAGAATTTCAACGACATCAAGGTCGGCGATGTGCTCGAATGCTACCGGAAGGAGCAGGTTGCGCGCACACTGACTTCGGCGGCGGGCGCGTCTGCGTAACACCCGTCGAGCGGACCGCGTCGCCGAAGCGGTCCGCGTCGAGGTGGCGACCTTCCTCACAGAATCGGCGAAGGACCCGCGAATCGTGGGCTTCGTGACCGTGACCGGCGCCGAGGTGAGTCCGGATCTGCGGCACGCGCGCGTGTACGTGAGCGTGCTCGGCAGTGATTCCGAGAAGCAAGCCACTTTCGATGGCCTCAACAGTGTGGCGTCGCATCTGCGGTCGCGCGTAACGCGACAGCTCCGGCTGCGCGTTGCTCCCGAGATCCAATTCAAGGAAGACGACACCATCGCCCGCGCCGCTCGGATCGAGTCGCTGCTCGCGGACGTCAAGAAGCAGGACGCCACCTCGGCGCGTGGACCAGACAACGACTGATCGCTCGGGCGAAGATCGGTCGCCAATCCAGGGATTGCTCCTCGTAGACAAGCCCACCGGGATGACGTCGCACGACGTCGTTCAGCATGTCAGACGAATTTATGGCGAGCGCAGCATCGGCCATCTCGGCACCCTCGATCCATTCGCCACCGGACTGCTGGTCCTTCTCCTCGGTCGCGCCACCAGGCTCGCCACGTTCCTGGACACCGAGCCGAAGGTTTACGAGGCGACGATCAGGTTTGGCACCGAGACCGATACGGACGACAGAACCGGAACGGCGATCCGCACGGCACCTCCCCCCTGCGAGAGCGACGTCCGCTCCAGCCTGAAGACGTTGACAGGCATGATCTCACAGGTTCCACCAGCCTACTCGGCGAAGAGCGTGGACGGAACTCGTGCCTACGATGCCGCTCGGCGCGGTGAGCCGCTCGATCTCCCGGCGGTTGAGGTTACCGTACACAGCTGGGACATCGGTGAGTTGTGCGGTGACACACTTTCCGCCGTCGTTACCTGCAGCGGTGGCACCTACATCCGCGCTCTCGCCCGGGACCTCGGCCGCCTCACTTCGTCCGCGGCGCATCTGAGCTCGCTCAGGCGCGTTCGTGTCGGAGAGTTCGATGTTCGAGACGCCGCGACGCTCGAAACCCTCAGTGCTGATCCGGCGCAGGTGAGACCGCTTCGCGTCGTCGTTGATGCATAGTCGAATCGATCCCTCCGACGAGTCGGGACTGCCTCCTTATGTCAAAGGCACGGTTGTGACGGTCGGGACTTTCGATGGGGTTCATCGCGGGCACCGCGACGTTGTCGAGCGTCTGGTCGCCCGATCGCGCTCGCTCAAGATCCCGAGCGTCCTCGTTACGTTCGAGCCGCACCCTCTCGAGATCGTCAATCCATCCGCCGCTCCGCTTCTCCTCACGACGTACTACGAGAAGCTCGAAGTTCTCGCGGAAACGGGCCTCGACTATGTCGCCGTCCTGCCGTTCACTCCGGAGCTCGCGGCGTTCTCAGCCGAAGACTTCGTCGAGCTGGTCCTTCGGCGCCGGTTTCGGCTGCGCGAGCTTCTCATCGGCTACGATCACGGCTTCGGCCGACAGCGGGCGGGGAACGTCGACGTTCTCCGCACGCTTGGAGAGCGCGACGGATTCCGGGTAGAGGTGGTCGATCCGGTTGCCACTCCCGATGGGCATTCGGTGTCGTCGACGTCCATCCGCCGTGCGATCGCCGGCGGCGATCTCGAGCGGGC
>JALYKM010000220.1 GCA_030774785.1 Gemmatimonadota bacterium | reverse complement strand
GCCATAACCGCCAGAGCGCTCGCTGTCTCGGCGCTCCCCTTGATCTCACAGTTCCCAACCAGCAGCTGGCTGTCACGCCCGCTCCTGACCGTCACACCCACGAACACGTACTCGCGGTCGAAGGCGTCCATTACCTTGACCCCCTCTACCGCCAGTTGCCCTTCCCTGCCCTCGGCCGAGCCGATCGCAAATACCGTCGCGCGTGCGGCCAAATCGAGGCGGGATCTGTCCCCCTCGATTCCATGGGCTTCACCAATGTAGGACTCCTCACCCTTCCTCAGAGTCACGCGACAGGACACCCCCTTCGTGCGGGATCCCCTTACCTCTACGTCCTCGAAATAGAGCCTCCGGGCCGTATAGCGCTTGAGTCCCGTTTCGGGCGTTGCCCCAGCCCCCATCACGAACTGCCTGGCAGGCGTCGGATGCGCGGGCGTAGGCTTGATCTTCGCCTCGCTCGTTATGGCTACCGAGATCTTCCGATGGTCCACGCGCATCGCCAGGTGCGCCATCAGTGCGCTCTCGATGTTGCGTACCACCTGCTTCGGCGTGAGCTCCGCAGTCGTCAGAACATGTATCTGTTCAACAGCGCCACTCTCGCTCTCTATGATCTTTGCGGAGACGACCCCCGGAAGCGTGAGGATAAGCTCCTCAGCACGCTTGATCGGAAGGACGCTGCCGGCAATGTTGTTCAAATTCAATTTGTTGGGCGGGATTTTGATTGCGGGGTTAAACAGGGGGCCAATATTGCAGACGACTGACGTTTAATCAAGCAATAAGATCCGCGCTGCGCGATCTCGCGACACGAGTTGATTTCGAGAGAGTACCATATGCCCTTCGGTCGACGCGTGTGATGTCGTTTTCATATCACCCAGATGCTCGATTCATGTCACCGCGACCCACATTGCGTCTCGCCGTGATCAATAATCACCGCGACGCCGCCAGCTCCTCCGGCGCGATTCCATAGTCGCGCAGCTTCCTGTAGAGCGTCCTCTCCCCGATGTCGAGGATCTCCGCCGCCTTCCTCCTGTTGCCGCGCGTATCCTTGAGCGCCGCCTCGATCGCCGCCCGCTCTATCTCCGCCATCGTCATCCCCGGTGCAAGGGTCAGCGTGCTCGGCGGCGCCGGCTGGTCGGGGGGCTCGATCCCTCCCGCGAAATTGCCGGAGCCGAGCGCTGCGGGATGCACCTCGCCCACCCACTCCCGCTGATCGCGGCGCTCGTCGTCCAGCCGGCGGCGCAGTTCCTCCACCTGCAGCCGCAGCTCCAGCATGCTCCTCACCAGGAACTCCAGCTCGCGCCCCTCCGCGCCGGCGGCGCCCCGCACCACCGGACCGATGTGCACCGGTAGGAATCGCGCCGCGCCTCCCTCTCTGATCGCTCGCGGGATGTCGTCCGGTCCGATCTCCCGGCCCGGAGCCAGCACCACCATGCTCTCGATGAGATTCCTCAGCTCGCGCACGTTGCCCGGCCACGGATAGCTCATCAGGATCTGCATCGCTTCCGCCGAGATGCCGTGAAACTGGCGGTCGTGCTGCGCGGAGAACTCCTTGATGAAGCGGCGCACCAGGAGCGGGATGTCCGCCCGCCTCTCCCTGAGCGGCGGCAGATAGATGCTCAGCACGTTGAGACGGTAATAGAGGTCGGCACGGAACCGGCCCTCGTCCATGCTCTCGCGGAGCGGACGGTTGGTCGCCGCGACCACCCTCACGTCGATCGGGATCTGGTTCGTTCCGCCGACGCGGGTGAGCTTTCTCTCCTCGAGCACCCGCAGCAGTTTCACCTGCGTCGAGGGCGGAATCTCCCCGATCTCGTCGAGAAAGAGCGTCCCCGTGTCGGCCAGCTCGAACCGTCCGATGCGCCGCTCGGCCGCGCCCGTGAACGCGCCCTTCTCGTGCCCGAAAAGCTCGCTCTCGATCAGGGTCTCCGGCAGCGCGCCGGCGTTCACGGCGATAAACGGTTTCCCCCGCCGCGGGCTCAGACGGTGGATCGCGTGCGCGACCAGCTCCTTCCCCGTCCCGCTCTCGCCCTCGATGATCACGGTGCTGGAGACCGGCGCGATCTGCTCGACCTTGAGCAGTACCTCGCTGATCGCCTCCGACTGCCCGATCAGTCCCGTCGCCTCGGTGAGGCGTTTGCGGTCCAGGACTCTGCGCACAGCGAGGTACAACTCGTCGGCGGAAATCGGCTTGGTGTAGACGTCGACCATCCCGATCGTCCGCAGGCGCTCGCGCAGCTCCGGATCTTCGACGTCGGCGAGACCGATCACCGCCGTGCCGTTCCACAGCTGGTCGCGCACCATCTGGATGTTCGCCGGATCTCCAAGCCCGCCGGTGAGCACGATGAGGTCGGGCTTGAACCGCTTGATCTCGCCCCGCAGGTCGTCGAGCGGCGAGACCACCGCCGTCTGAGTGCCGGCACCCTCGAGCAGCGCGTTGAGCCTGACCGCGGGCTCGACATCGGTGAGCGTGATGAGAACTTTCATCTGGCTGGCGCCGACGAGATGGAGTGCTCGGTCACTTTCCCGCTCAGCACATCACACGCGTGCTGCACGATCGGATCGAGCGCGTCGAGTCCATCGCGCACGCCGCTCGGCGAGCCGGGCAGGTTCACGATCAGCGTGCGCCCGCGAACTCCGGCGACTCCGCGACCGAGCGCGGCGCGCGAAAAAGTCGGCAGCGCCAGCACGCGAATCCGCTCGGCGATTCCCTCCGCTTCGCGATCGATCACCGCGCGCGTCGCCTCGGGTGTGACGTCGCGCTCGGCCAGTCCGGTGCCGCCGGTAGTGAGAACCAGGTCCGAGCCGTCCGCATCGCAGGCGTGGATCAGCGCGCGCACGATCTCGACCGTCTCGTCGGCGCAGGCAGTCGTCGAGACGACGTCATACTTCTTGGCGCGCGCCCAGCCCGTGACGACGGCGCCGGAAGTATCCTGGCGCTCGCCCCGCACGACGGAATCGGAGACGGTGATGACGGCTACGCGCATGAATGCAAAGTGCGCGCGCTTACAGCCGGCTGCCGTTCTTGTAAAACGGCATCTTCTGCACGGTGGCGGGGATGCGCTTGCCGCGGATCTCGATCTCGAGTGGCGAGCCTTCCCCCGCCGAGTCGGGCGGCACGTAGGCAGTTCCGATCGGAATTCCCAGTGTCGGGCTCAGCGTGCCGCTTCTCACTTCTCCGCTGGGTTCCCCTTTTACGAATACCGGGTAGCCGTGTCGCGGGAACGATCTCTCAGCCGTGGTGAATCCGACCAGCTTACGCTTGAGACCTTCCTCCTTCTGATTCGCCAGCGCATCACGTCCGACGAAATCCCCCTTCTTCATCTTCACGAGCCAGCCGAGTGATGCCTCGAGGGGCGTGGTGGTGTCGTCGAGATCGTTGCCGTAGAGCGCCATCCCCATCTCGAGGCGCAGAGAGTCGCGCGCGCCGAGCCCGGCCGGCGTCACTTCACCCGACGCAGTGAGCGCGTTCCAGACTGTTTCCGCGTGCTCGCCCGGCAAGTACAGCTCGAATCCATCTTCCCCGGTGTAGCCGGTGCGCGAGATGTACACCTTGTCCACGCCGGCGACGGTGCCGGTCGTGAACTCGTAGTACTTGATCTGGGACAGGTCGGTGCCGGTGTGCTGCTGCAGGATGCGGGCGGCGTCCGGTCCCTGCAGTGCGAGCAGCGCAACACGGTCGCTGATGTCGTCGAGTGTCGTTCCTTGAAATTTCCCCACCCATCGCGAGAGGTGCGCGAAATCCTTGTCGATGTTGGATCCGTTCACGACCATCAGCACGCGATCGTCGGCGCGGTAGACGAGACAGTCGTCGACGATCGTTCCGTCCTCTCGAAGGATCGTAGAGTACTGCGCCTGTCCGGCGTTGAGGGCTGCGACATCGTTCGTAGTGACGTGATTCACGAAGTCGACTGCCTGCGGTCCGCGCACGATGAACTCGCCCATGTGGCTCACATCGAACAGGCCGGCCTTCTCGCGCACCGCCCTGTGCTCGGTAGTTATCCCGGTGGGATACTGCACGGGCATCTCGAAGCCCGCGAACGGGACGATCTTGGCCCCAAGGGCTGCGTGGACGTGATAGAGCGGCGTCCGCTTGAGGGGCTGCGCGGGCGTGTCGGCAGGCGCCTTCGCCGCGGCAGGATGGTGCTGCCCGGCGCTCTGGGGCTCGGTGGAGGTGGTTGTTTCAGCCATCTGGTCGCAAGGGGCCTATGGTGGAGTAGTGGTCCCAATATGCGCGAAACGCCCCCCGATTTCGAGGGGCGTCGTGACAATTTGGCAGAGGAGCGGGAAAAGCTCTGCCTAATCCATCAATTCGGCTCCAGAGATTTCCCTGATGTCTCCCATAACGGGTCTCGAGCCGGTCACCATCCCCTTCAGCACCTCGAACAGGACGACGGGCCTGGACTTGTTGACTTTCATATAGGTAGCGAGCTCCGCCTCGATCAGTATGAGCGCTATACGCGGATCGTTGGGCCCGCCATCTCGGTCTCCGCCGGCGTCGCCGAACCAGGCTTTCCAGTCCTCTTTATAGAGCTGGCGGATTTTTGTTCTGTTCCTGGTCACGCGCGCTAGTCCGGTGACGGAAACCCATTCGTGGGTTCTGTTGTTGTAGTACGCGCAGTTGACGTGGGGATCGAGCCCCAGGTCGTCCAGCTTGTGGGTCTCGTCGTTGGTGACGAACCAGAGATCGGCGCCTTCGATGCGCTCCTGAGTCGCCATCGGCCGCGAGACGAGTTGGCCGGTGGGGCGGCGGGTGGTGAACATCGCCGTCTCGATGCCTTCGATCAGGTCGTAAAGCTCATCGATCTTCTTGGATGCGGTCATCGCTTTCTGGTGTGCAGAAGACATGCCTGCGCGTGATCTGTTTCCGCTGCGAAGATCGCGCCAAAAAAAAAGCGGGGCGCATTTCATTGCGCCCCGCTTACTACTGAGAATCGTTAATAGGTTATTCGGGCCAGCGATCCAGCCTTGGCGCTACCCTCTCCGCATCCCAGGGCGTCCATGATTCTGTTCGCCTCGGCGATTATAAACTCAGCCTCCACGGTCGAGATGCTCGACTTCTTCTTCTCTACAAGAAGGATGAAGTCAGCCAGCTTCTTGCACGTTGCTTCGCCGCTGCCGGGCTCGCTATACGCCGTCCTGAGCTGGTTGATGAGCGGCTGCGCGGCTCCGTTCGGCAGGTTGTAGCCGATCACGATCTCGAGCAGATTTGGGAGCTGTTCGTGGCCGCTGAGGACCGTCACGGAGAACGACTTCGAGCTGGTGTTGCCAGCCGCGTCGCTTGCCGTACAGCTCACCGGAGTGCTGCCGATCGGGAATACGCTTCCCGAGGCCGGCGCGCATGAGAGCGAGGTTACGCCAACGTTGTCGGTCGCGTTGACCGCATAGGTCACAACGGCGCCAGCCGGACTGGTGGCGTCCGCCTCGAGATTCGACTGCGCTCCGAGGCCGAAGACGGGGGCCTCGACATCGACCACGGTAACTGTCTGCGTCGCGTCCGCGCTGTTGCCGGACGGGTCCGAGGCAGTCCACTTGATCGTGGTCAGTCCGATCGGATACGGCGCACTCAGGTCGGCGCCGTCACTGCGCGAGCTTGCGACTGCAACTTCCTTACAGTTGTCCTCAGCCGTCGCAGTACCGACGGCAACCACTGCGCTGGCAAGGCCCGGATCGTTGCCCGCCAACATGTTCGCCGGTGCAGCAATAGAAGGCTTCTCGTTGTCGCTTACGGTGACGGTCTGATTCACCGTCGTCTTAAGTCCCTCGGCGTCGGTCGCGGTCCACGCGATCGTGGTCACGCCCTTGGGGTAAGGGTCACTTAGCTGCTTGCCGTCGCCCCTCACGCCGACTACTGAGGCGCCTGGTGCGTCGTCGGTAAAGGTAGCTGTTCCGACTTCGACGGCGACTGGTTCGCATGAGGCCTGAGGAAGACTGACAGCGATATTCGCGGGAGCGAATACTACTGGAGGCTTGTTCGGAGCCGGCGGGGAGAAGGCGATTGCGTCGTTCGCGAGATTGAACCAATTGCGAACACGCGGGCTCCACGTCTTCAACACCGGCTGCTGGACGCTGTCGTACATTGCCTCGGTACCGGTCGAGTTCTCGATACCCTGTGTCACTTTACTGCCACCGCTCGTCACGGTCATCGACGTAGTATAGATCGTCACCTTGTTCGATCCCTCGGAGAGCACCAGCTGCGAGGTCAGCTTACCATTGCCACCATACTCTGGGACAGCGGTGAACTGGAGGATGAATCGACGATTGGGGGCCTCGCCACGGGTCTCGTAGCGAATGCTGCCAGGCGCCTTCTGGGACTGCCAGTCGTTCCACGCCAGCGCGATGATGTTGTTCGGGTTGGGGAGATCGGCAATCTTGTCGCCAAGGTAAAAATTCTGGGCGCCGGACGGCAGCGGCCCAAAGAGGACGAACCCGTTGTAGTGAATACTGAGCTTGTCGTAGACATTTCCGTAGAACTGGAAGTCGAACCCGATCGGGACGAAAAACGGGAAAAACCCGTCGTCCTTGAGCGTCGACAGAACGTTGGCGGGAGTCGGTTCCGGAGCAAACGACACTTCAGCGAGCGTGTAAGGCTTCGGGCTCGCCGATGCGGAAAAACTCGCCGCGGCAGTTGCCGGAGCGGAAATACTCGCGACGGGACCAACCATTATCGTGGGAGTCGCGGAGATGTTGGCAGACGCGCCGTTTTCGTCAGCAAGAGCCATCGCAGCCCGCAGGGCCTGCTTCACCGAATCAGGAACCGTAACGTCGACCGCAAAATTCGGCTCGAGCTCGGGGGTCCTGGCGGGAGCAGAGCTATCCGAGCAGGAGAGCACAACGCCCAGCACAATGGCGCTGGCGAAGGCTGCTCTAAGAGGGCTCAAATAGGCTGAAATTCCAGTGGAACGGCGCATCGTAACTCTCAGGTGGAGGGTTACCATATAGACGACCATCCCACCCAAGCTCAACAGCGTTTAAGCCGTGCCAGAGCGCCTTAACCTACTCTCACAGACCGATCCTGAAAGGCAGATTTGTGACTGCGTTAGAGGCTTTAGACCTTTTCGCCGCCCATCAACACGGCCATGATCGCCTTCTGGATGTGGAGGCGGTTTTCGGCCTCGTCCCACACTCTGCTCTGTGGTCCGTCGATCACCTCGGCGGCGACCTCCTCCCCGCGGTGAGCGGGCAGGCAGTGGAGGAAGATCGCGTCCTTTCTTGCACGCTTCATAATCGACGCATCGACCCGGTAGCCCTTGAACGCCTTCTCGCGCACCGCTTGCTCTTCCTCCTGGCCCATGGACGCCCAGACGTCGGTGTTGATGACGTCGGCCTTGTCGGCCGCTTCGGCAGGATCCCGCACGACTTTCACTTTTGCCTTTGACTGCGCGCGCTCAAGAATTCTTGGGTCGGGCTCGTAGCCCTCCGGGCAGGCGAGGGTGAGCTCGAACCCCAGCACATACGCCGCATTGATCCACGAGTTCGCCATGTTGTTGCCGTCGCCGATCCAAGCGAAGCGCTTGCCCTTGTAGCCGCCAAGGTGCTGCCTGACGGTGAGAAGGTCGGCGAGGACCTGGCACGGGTGCACCAGGTCAGTGAGTCCGTTGATGATCGGCACGTCGGCGTAGCGCGCCAGCTCCTCGATTTCCGAGTGCGCAAAGGTCCTGATCATGATGCCGTCGACGTAGCGCGAGAGGACACGCGCGGTGTCGGCGATCGGCTCGCCGCGGCCGAGCTGCACGTCGCGAGGGGAGAGAAAAAGCGCGTGTCCGCCGAGCTGCCAGGCGCCGACCTCGAATGAGACGCGGGTGCGCGTGGATGACTTCATGAAGATCATCGCCAGCGACTTCCCGGCGAGCGGCTGCTTTCCGTATTTGCCTTTGCGCATCGATTCGGCGAGTGAGAACAGCCGATCGATCTCCTTCGCGGAGAAGTCCGGAATCTGAAGGAAGTCGCGGTGCGGGCGTTCTTTGCGGATGTTTCGGGGCATGTGAGTTGCGCGGAGCTGTGGTGATGTTTCGCTGCGCCGGAAATATACCATGACCAGCCATTTCCTCTCTCAATGAGTGCGCGGTGATGTCACGCTTGATTCGTGTGCTGTGCCCGAGTGTAGCGATGCTTGCGATCGCGGCCTGTCACTCCGATGCCACCGGTCCCGGCGATGGTGGAGGTCCATTGCCGTCTGGTCTCACTCTCAAGCTCGATCCTTTCATAACGAGCGGACTCACGAACCCGGTGTTCCTGGCGCAGCCTCTCGACGACGGACGCATTTTTGTCGTCGAGCAGGGTGGACGGATCCGCGTCGTTCGGAACGGCGTACTGCAGACGACTCCCTTTCTCGACATCTCGAGCAGAGTCCTGAGCGGCGGGGAGCGGGGACTTCTAAGCGTCGCGTTTCATCCACAGTACGCGACGAATCATTTCTTCTACGTCTACTTCACGACGCAGACAAACGGCGACATACGGATCGAACGCTTTACCGCGACCGCGAATCCGGAAATAGCGGACGCGACGACGTCGAAACTCATAATCACGACGCCGCATTCGACCTACGCGAATCACAACGGCGGGCTCGTGAGCTTCGGGTTTGACGGAATGCTCTACGCCGGGCTCGGTGATGGCGGAGGAGGCGGAGATCCATTCGGCAATGGCCAGAATTTCAATGCGCTGCTGGGATCGCTCATTCGAGTTGATATCAACGGCGGCGACCCCTACGCGATTCCCGCGAGCAATCCATTTGTCGGTCAGGCGAACAAGCGGGGCGAGATATGGGCAAAGGGTTTGAGGAACCCCTGGCGGTACGCGTTCGACGCTCCGACGGGCCTCCTTTACATCGCCGACGTCGGACAGAGCGCCCGTGAGGAAGTCGACGTCGTTCCCGCGTCGCAGTCGGGCGTCAATTACGGCTGGAGCGTGATGGAGGGCGCAATATGCTACAACGCCACCACTTGTACACAGACCGGATTCACCCTGCCGATTCTCGACTTCGGCCACACCAACGGGGCATGCTCGATCACGGGAGGATACGTTTACCGCGGCAGCGCCATCCCCGGAATTCGCGGTCACTACTTCTATTCAGATTACTGCGCCGGTTTTCTGCGCAGCTTCAGGTACGACAACGGCGTCGCGGTGGATCAGAAGGATTGGGGGCTCACCATGAGCGCGGTCACGTCGTTCGGTGTCGATGCAGCTGGAGAATTGTACGTGCTCTCGGGGAACACCATTTTGAAGGTCGCTCAGGGGAGCTGAACCAAAACACAACCACCTATCGAAGAGGAACCACCGATGCGCCGCTATGAGCTCGTCTCCGGAATTTTCTTCACCATCCTCGCTCTCGCGCAGCTGACGCGCACCTTGCTCGGCTGGCCGATGCAGGTGGCTGGATTCACCGTGCCCGTCTGGCTGTCGGGTGTCGCATTCCTCATTGCTGCCAGTTTCGCGGCCTGGGCATTTCGCTCGGCGGGGCGGCACGCCCCGGCGGTGTAACCCTGGCCCCAAATCGTCGAAAACGGAGGGCGTCATGATCCGGAAGCTCAAATCGGGGGAGTACCGGCTTTACTCGCGAAAGAAAAATCCCAGGACTGGCAAGCGCAAAAACCTCGGCACCTTCAAATCTCTCGCGGCCGCGAAAAAGCACGAGCGCGCGGTCCAGTTTTTCAAGCGCGGCGGATAGGGCCAGCTACCCGTTCGCGGACTATATTCCGGTCAATGAGCGACGCGGCGACCTCTCTCACCAACACGCTCGCTGATCGGTACACGATCGAGCGAATCCTCGGCTACGGCGGCATGGCTACCGTGCACCTCGCCGAAGAGCGGAAGCACAAGCGCAAGGTCGCGATCAAGGTCTTGAAGCAGGAATTCGGCGCCTCGGTCGGCGCCGAGCGATTCCTGCGCGAGATCGGGATCGCCGCGCAGTTGTCGCATCCGCACATCGTTCCGCTCATCGATTCCGGCGAATCGGATGGCTCGCTTTACTACGTCTCTCCCTACATCGCCGGCGGTTCGCTGCGCGACCGTCTCAGCCGTCAAAATAAGATTCCTATCGACGACGCCCTTCGCATTACACACGAGGTCGGCGCGGCCCTGGACTACGCGCACCGCAACGGGTTCGTGCACCGGGATGTGAAGCCGGAAAACATTCTCTTCGCCGACGACCACGCGTTGCTTGCTGATTTCGGCATCGCGCACGTGTGCGCGTCGGCCGACGGAGAGTCGCTCACTCTCGCCGGACTCGCGCTCGGCACGCCCGAGTACATGAGTCCGGAGCAGGCATCCGGCGAGACCGATATCGGAATTCCCGGGACATCTACGGCCTTGCGTGTGTTTTCTACGAGATGCTGGCCGGTGAGCCGCCATTCAGAGGAGCGAGCGCGCGTGCGACGATGGCGAAGCAGGTAACTGAAAGAGCCCGCCCGCTGCGCACATTGCGCCCCGACGCTCCAGCCGGATTCGAGCGCGTGCTCGAGAAAGCCCTTGCAAAGGATCCTTCGCAACGTTTCTCCACGATCGTCGAGTTCTGCAACGCACTGGACCGCGCCAGGTCCGAGCCGAATCGGCCGTTCGCGATGACGACGCGGACGATCGCCGTCCTCCCATTCGTGAACGCCAGCCCGGATCCGGACAACGAATACCTCAGTGACGGAATCACCGACGAGCTGATCAACGCGCTGGCGCAGGTCGAGGGACTGCGAGTCGCCTCGCGCACCTCCGTGTTCGCGCTCAAGGGAAAGGCGCAGGACGTGCGGGCGATCGGAGCGCTGCTCGAGGCGTCGGAGGTCCTCGAGGGAACATTGCGCCGCTCGGGGCAGAACCTTCGCATCACCGCGCAGCTCACATCGACGGACGACGGACGCCTGATGTGGTCGGAGCGCTACGATCGGAGGCTCGACGACGTGTTCGCAATTCAGGACGAGATCGCGCGTACGATCGTCACCAAGCTCCGATCGACTTCGTTCGCCGATGTCGTCGCGCCGCCGAGCAATCGCCACACCGAGAACGTGGAGGCGTACGGGTTGTATCTGCGCGGTCGCTACGCCTGGAACAAGCGCACCTCGGAGGGAGTCAGCGAAGGCATCAAGTACTTCGAGGAGGCGATTGCCGCGGACCCGTCGTACGCGCTGGCCTACACCGGCCTCGCCGACTCGTATGCGCTGCACATCGACTATCGAAACGTGCCGGTGCACGAGGGATTCGAGAAGGCAAAGTTCTACGCGCGCAAAGCGATCCAGCTGGATGATACGCTGGCAGAGGCGCACGCGTCATTGGCGTGGAGCCTGTTCATTTACGATTGGGACTGGAACGGCGCGGCGAAGGCGTTCCGGCGCGCAATCGAGCTCGACCCGCGCTATGCAACGGCGCACCAGTGGTACGCCTTCATGCTCGCCTCGCAGGGAAAGTTCGACGAGGCGCTGATCGAAGCGCACACCGCGCAGGAAAACGATCCTTCCTCAGTGTCCGTGCGCCGCAGCCTCGGCTACTGCTACCTGTACGCCCGGAAGTACCAGCAGGCGCGGTATCATCTCGATCGCGCCATAGCCATGAATCCGACGGCCGAAGAGACATTTCGAATTCAGGGATTGATACTGACTCTCGACAAGCAATACTCCGCGGCCGAGCGAGTCCTCCGCGAAGCGTTGGCGCTGGCGCCCGAATGCGGGAGTTATACGAAGGCTACGCTCGCTTACTCGCTCGCCGCGGCGGGCGACCCTTCGTACGCGAGAGAGATTGCTGCACAGCTCGAGGAGACGCGCAAGTCAGAGTACGTATCTCCCGTGGAGCTCGCGACGGTGTATATCGCACTCCGCGACTCGCAGAGAGCGCTCGATTGGATAGAGGCCGCTGTCGATGACCGGCGAGGATGGTCAGCGTATCTCCGCGTCCATCCAATCCTGGATCCACTGCGCGATGAGCCAAGATTCGCTGCTCTCGTCGACAGGATGAAATTCGACACAGCTGTGGCTTGATCTACCGCGCGCTCGCCGATCTCGTACTCGTTGTTCACCTCGCGTTCGTCCTCTTTGTGGTGCTGGGCGGATTGCTGGTGCTCCGCTGGCCCAGGGTAGCGCTGCTCCACGTTCCGGCCACTGTCTGGGGCGTTCTCATCGAGTACAGCGGTTGGATCTGCCCGCTTACGCCGCTCGAGAATTCTTTTCGTCGGAGCGGCGGGCAGCCAGAATACAGCGGCAGCTTCATCCAGCACTACATTCAGCCGGTGCTCTATCCAGAGGGACTCACGCGTGGAACGCAGATTGTCCTTGGAACGCTCGCGCTGCTCGTCAATCTGACCGCTTATGGTGTGGTAATCGCGAGAATGAAGCGCGCGGTACAATGACGTCACCCAACATTAACTCACGTCATTGAGCGGAAAGATCTCGAATGAGCTTCGTCATGAAAGCGACGGCGCGACCATAGTCGTGGACGCCGACGCGCTCGTTGGTGCCGTGAATCCGCTCCAGATCCTCGGGTCCGATTGGCAGCGGCAAAAAGCGGTAGACATTTCGGGCATAGCCTGCGTAGTGCCTGGCGTCAGTGGCTGCGATCACGAGCGAGGGACTTACGATCGCGTCGGGCTCGAGCGCGCGGATCGTGCGCGCAAGGGTGAGATACGGCGCGGAGCTCGTGCTGGAGACCGGCGACGGCGGGCTAGAGGTGCCGGTCAAGGCGATCGCCACGCGCGGATCATGGACGGTGGTCCGCACATGCTGGAGGACGTTTTCCGGCGTCTCACCGGGAATGATGCGGAAGTTCACGATTGCGCGCGCGCGAATCGGTAGGACGTTGTCCTTCGGACTTCCCTGAATCACGGTCGGTGCCGTGGTCGTGCGGATGGTGGCGTTGGTCGTCGGCGAGCGGGACAGCATGCGCAGCAACACCGGCCGCGTAAGCCAGAGGTTCGCCATCACGATGCGGTAAGGGAGTGCCAGATCGCGCCCTACCCGGTCGAACATCGCTGCGCTCGCGTCGTTGAGACGCGGCCGCATTGGATGCCTCTCCAACTGATCGATCGCGTGGGCGAGCACCCCGACCGCGGTCTGTGGGGGTGGCATCGATGAATGGCCGCCGGTTCCCTCGACCGTCAGCTCTACGCTCGCGTATCCTTTCTCCGCGATGCCGATGAGGCCGACGGGGCGCGACGTTCCGGGAATCACACCGCGCACCACGGCGCTACCCTCGTCGACCGCCACGATCGGATGGACTCCGCGCGAGCGAAGGACTGCGATGATGTCGGTCGCGCCGCGCCCGGCGACCTCTTCGTCGGCTCCGAAGGCGAGAAAGACAGTACGGCGGGGACGAACGCCTTCCCCGACCAGCGCCTCTACGGCTTCGAGGACGGAGAGGACGCCAACCTTGTCGTCCATCGTGCCGCGCCCCCAGATAAATCCGTCCGCGATGTCGCCGGAGAAAGGCGGGTGCGTCCAGGCGCGTTCCGATCCCGGCTCCACGGGCACGACATCGAGATGCGCCATCATCACGATGGGCTCGAGCGTGGTGTCCGTGCCGGCCCACGTAAATAGAAGATTGGAGTCGCCGACCACTTCGTGCCCCAGCGTGGCGTGCGTGCGCGGGAAGGTGCGCGCAAGGTAGGCGTGAAGCTCGGCGAGCGCCGCCCTTCGGGGAGTGGAATCCTGATAGGACACCGTACGAATTCTGACCGCGCCCGCGAGGTGTTCCGCGAGCACTGAGTCGTTCTTCGAAGTGAGCGGAGCGATGGCGGCCGTGTCGCTGTGGCTCGGCACGAAGCGGATCGTGCGAAGGGTCACGACGGCCACTAGTACCAGCAGGACCATGCCCAGGACGATGGCGATCCTTTTCATCCCTACAGTATGTACCGCCTCAGGTCTTCGTCGTCGGCGATCGTCTTGAGTCTGCTCTGCACGAGCGCCCGATCGACCTTGACCGTTTTCACGCCGCTGTCGGGAAGTCCGAACAGCACCTCCTCCAGCAACGTCGTCATCACGGTGTGAAGTCTGCGAGCGCCGATGTTCTCCATCCGCTCGTTCACGTGCGCTGCGATCTTCGCGATCTCGGCCACGCCGTCCGGCGTGAACTCCAGCTTCGCTCCCTCCGCTTCGACGAGCGCCGAGTACTGTTTGGTGAGCGCGTTCTCGGGCTCGGTCATGATACGGACAAAATCCGCCTCGGTCAGCGACTGAAGCTCGACCCGGATCGGGAACCGCCCCTGCAGCTCCGGAATGAGATCGCTCGGCTTCGCTACGTGAAATGCGCCCGCCGCGATGAACAGAACGTGATCGGTCTTCACCATCCCGTGTTTGGTATTGACGTTGGATCCCTCGACGATCGGAAGCAGGTCGCGCTGGACGCCCTCGCGTGAGATGTCGGGCCCACCCGAATTGGGCCCGCGCTGGCCGGCGATCTTGTCAATCTCATCGAGGAAGATGATGCCCATCGTCTGAACCCGCTCGAGTGCATCGGCGGTGACGTCTTCCTTGTTGATCAGTTTCTCGAGCTCTTCGCCGAGAAGAATACGGCGCGCCTCATCGACCTTCACCGTGCGGCGCTTTTTCCGCTTCGGAAGCATGTCCTGGAGCATCTCGGAGATGTTGTCCATTCCCTCCGGCGCGCCTTGCGGCACCATCATGTCGAACATCACAGGTGCCTGTTGGGTGACTTCGATCTCGATCTCGCGCTCGTTGAGCTGGCCGTCGAGCAGAAGCTGCTTGAGCTTCTCGCGGGTGCGGCCGTATCGAACCTCGGAAGCGTCGCTATCGTGAGCCACGGAGCCGCTGGGCGACACCACGAACAGGTGTGCACCACCGGCGGCGGCTGATGTAGGGTTCGACTGCTTGATGTCCGGCGGCACTGGAAGCAGTAGATCGAGCAGCCGCTCCTCGACTTTCTGCTTGGCGATCTCCTGCACTTCGCTCTCGCGCTCGAGCCGCACCATGTTGACCGCGCTCTCGACCAGATCGCGCACCATAGACTCGACATCGCGACCGACGTAGCCGACCTCGGTGAACTTCGATGCTTCGACCTTTACGAACGGCGCGCCGGCGAGGCGGGCGAGCCGGCGCGCGATCTCCGTCTTGCCGACACCGGTGGGACCGACGAGGATGATGTTGTTGGGCGAGATCTCGTCGCGGATCGCGTCGGGCGCTTGCTGCCGCCGCCAGCGGTTGCGAAGCGCGATTGCGACGGCTTTCTTGGCGTCTCCCTGACCGACGATGTAGCGATCCAGCTCCTCGACGATCTGCTT
>JALYKM010000219.1 GCA_030774785.1 Gemmatimonadota bacterium | reverse complement strand
GCCCCCTCAAGGGCCCAGGGAGACTACCTGGTTGATAGGGCGCAGATGTACGGAGGGCAACCTCTTCAGTCGAGCGCTACTAATCGCCCGTGAAGTTTGATCTCTTCCCCATTCCTCATATTGTTTGACCATCCATTCGACCGATTGTCGCGGGATCCCTCGGGATCCCGCAAGGTGACGGCGCGCGCCCCGGCGTTCGGGCCACGCGCCAGTGCACAATCGGCTGACGACTAGCGCGCAGGGGCCACACCCGTTCCCATCCCGAACACGGTCGTTAAGCCCTACAGCGCCGATGGTACTCCGTCCGAGAGGACGCGGGAGAGTAGGCCGTCGCCGGCACCTCATTCGAAAAGGCCGTCCAGCATCCCTGGGCGGCTTTTTCATTTACCGCAACTGAGAACAGCTAGGCTGCCGGCTACCCGCTAACCGCTGTCAGCCGCCGGCCGCGTACGACACCGACTTCTCTAAATAGGGCGAGAGAAAAGTGTAGTTGCCTTGCGCTCCGATCCGCGCGAGTTACGTCCCGACGTCGTGAAGCTCGCGGCGGATAGCGGTCAGCCGGAAGCGGGCAGCCCGGCTTTTCTCTTTTTCGCCTCACCATCCAAACCACTTTTCCATTCGTGACGGACTAACTTCCGAGATGCCCCGCGCCGGAATCGTCACCGTAGCAGGAAAACCGAACGTCGGCAAATCGACGCTCTTGAATCGCATCGTCGGCCAAAAGCTGAGCATCACCAGCCCGAAGCCTCAGTCGACGCGGGACCGCATCGTCGGGATCTATACAACCGACGACTCCCAGCTGGTGATCCTCGACACCCCGGGCCTGCTCAACCCCCGGTATCCGCTCCAGCAAGCCATGCGCTCCACAGCAGTGCGGGCGCTGAAGGAGGCGGATGTCATCATCTACCTCGCCGACGCCACCGAGGGGCGCCCACCATCTCTCGCTGAAGCGGCCGAGCTTCCGGCTCCGCCAAGCGCTCCGGTCGTCATCGCGCTCAACAAATCGGACTCACTCACGCCATTCGAGCGCGACGAGCTTCGCTCGAGTGACAACGTCGTGCTCGTCTCCGCGCTGACCGGTGACGGAATTCCGGATCTGATGGCGCGCGTCGCTCAACTTCTGCCCGAGAGTCCGTTTCTCTATCCCGAAGACGAGATCAGCACTCAGCCCGTCCGCTTCTTCGTCGCCGAGCTGGTGAGAGAGACGGTGCTCGAACAGCTCCACGACGAAGTGCCGTACAGCGTCGCGGTCCAGGTCGAGGAATATCGCGAGGGTCGCTCCCCTCTCTGCATCCGCGCAGTAATTTACGTGGAACGGGAGAGTCAGAAGGCGATCATCATCGGCGGCAAGGGCGCGCGGATCCGGAGCATTGGCGAAGCCGCCCGCAAGAAAACGGAGATTCTCGTCGGTGAAAAGGTCTACCTCGATCTCTGGGTCAAGGTTCTTCCCAACTGGCGGAAGAACCCCGGCAGTCTCTCACGCTTCGGTTATCAACTCGCGACAGGAAAAGGCAAATGAGCTTGTCTCCGCGTCTCCTCGAAATACTGGTGTGTCCGAAATGCAAGAGCGAGCTGGAGTATCGCGAGGAGGAACAGGCCCTGCTGTGTCACAAGTGCAGACTGCGCTACGCCGTGCGCGATGACATCCCAATCATGTTGATTGATGAGGCCACTCCTTTCTAGCGTCGCGCTTTCGGCGCTTCTCGCCGGCGGTGCGCGCGCGCAGGGCGTGAGCGGAAGTGAGGGCTCTCTCTTCCTGCTGTTGCCGACGGGAGCGCAGGCCGTCGGCATGGGACAGGCAATGGTCGCCGGGAAGCCAGGCAGCGAGGGAATCTGGTGGAACCCGGCCTCGATCGCCGGGCAGGAGAAGCGCGAGCTGGCGATCCACCACTCGAAGACTGTCGCCGGTACCGGTGATGCGCTCACGTTCGTCACACCGATCCGCTCTTATGGAACGGCTGCGGTCGCGATCAACATCCTCAACATTGGCGAGCAACAGGTCAAGGATGATCAAAACAATGTGATCGGCGTCATCCTGCCGCGTGATGTAGTGTTCGCAGCATCGTACGCCTCGACGCTCACGAAGCGCCTGTCCGCGGGACTCAATTATAAGCTCATACAGCTCCGCGTCGATTGTTCCGGAATTTGCAGCAGCGTCGGCGCTGAGGTACAGAGCTCGAGGGCGGTGGACCTTGGAGCACAGTATGAAGTCGAAGTGAAAGCACCGCTTACATTCGGTGTCGCGATCCGGAACCTGGGCGGCAAGCTAAACTCAAGGGAGACGAACCAAAGCAATCCATTGCCGACCCAGGTCGAGATTGGCGCGATGTACCGACTCAAGTTTATCGACCACTATGTGAAGGACACCGAGCTCCGCGCGTCCGGAAGCTTCGTCGACACGCGGTCGTTCGGCGGAAAAGCCGCGCGCTTCGGCACCGACGTGATGTACCAAAGCAAAGTGCACATCCGCGCGGGCTACGTCGGACACGATCGCCGTGGAGATGCGAGCGCGTCACTGGGCTTCGGCCTTCAGAGCGGCTCCCTGGTATTCGATATCGCCCGGACATTTGGCGGCATCCCGGCCGACAACGGTCAGGCTCCGGTGTACGTCTCGCTCCGCTACCTGTTTTGAGCGCCCGCGGCGCGCCAGCAGGAAAACCATTCCGCTCGACGAACTCGCCGTTTGCATCACAAGCGACGGTATGTAGATGAAGCTTCTCTACGCGCTTCTCGTATTCGTGCCGATCGCAATCCTCGCGAAACTCCTCGGCGCGCCGGCGCTTGCGGTGTTCGGACTGAGCGCGCTCGCGATCGTGCCACTGTCGGGGGTTCTGGGCGCCGCGACAGAGGCGGTGGCCGAGCACACGAGTCCCGGTATCGGTGGGGTGCTGAGCGCGACGATGGGAAACCTTGCGGAATTGATTATAGCTACGGTCGCACTGCGCGCCGGACTGATCGAGCTGGTCAAGGCATCGATCACCGGCTCAATCCTGGGGAATCTCCTGCTCGTGCTCGGGATCGCGCTCTTTGCCGGCGGGCTCAAATTCAAGGTGCAGAAGTTCAATGCCCATCTGGCAGGAATGAGCGCCACAGTGCTCCTGATCGCCGTATTCGGGCTGGTCGTGCCGGCCCTGTTCCATGGCCTGCATCCGGACCCCCAGCGAGTGGAAACGGTTCGCATGTCCCACTACGTCGCCCCGCTCCTCATCGCCGGATATCTCGCCTGGCTGGTGTTCTCGCTCTGGACGCATTCTTCGGCCTTCGCCACAGAGGAGCACTCTCCACCCGTGACTGTAGCCCCAAAATGGTCGTCAAAGAAGGCACTGGTAATCCTGCTCGTGGCGGCGGGGGCGATAGGCCTCGTGGCAGAGATCCTGGTGTCGGCTACGGAGGAGGCGGTGAAGGTTCTGGGTCTGTCCGAGTTCTTTGTCGGACTGATCGTGATTCCCATCATCGGCAACGCGGCCGAAAACAGCTCTGCGATTATCATGGCGATGCGGAACCGGATGGATCTCGCGCTCAACATCGCCATTGGCTCAAGTATTCAGGTGGCGCTCTTGATCGCGCCGCTTTTGGTTCTCCTGGGAATGGTGTTCCACCAGCCGATGGATCTCGCCTTCAGCACGATGGAAGTGGCGAGCATAGCGTTGTCCGTCGGCGTGGCATCATCAGTGATCAGGGACGCGGAGTCGAATTGGCTCGAGGGAGTGTTCCTGCTTCTCGCGTATGCGGTCCTCGCAGTAGCATTCTTTTTCTTCTGACAGAGCGGAATCACCCGCGCACCCGGAAAGCCAACGACTTGAAGCAGCCAAACGCGATACGCTTTTCTCCCGACGGTGCCTCCCTCCCGGCGCATGTTAGCGCCTGGATCGATGCGCAGGAAGCTTCGGCCGTCACTCTCAGCTCGGCTGACGAGCTGATGTCGATCGGGCTGCGCGCGCGCCCGCGGTTCGTGATCTTCGACGCACGCCGCGCGACCGAGCCGGTTCTGGGCGCCCTTCACAGAGTCAAAAAGGACTCCTACACGGGCGTAGTTCCGTGCGCGGTTCTGTGCGGGAAGAAGAGTGAAGCGCTCGCGGAGGCATTCGACGCGGGAGCGGACGAAGTCATCCCGGACGACATGCAGGCGGCGGAAGCCGTTCGTCGCCTGACGGCGATGCTGATCCGGTCGGAGCGCGACCTGATAGTTCACCCCTCTACGCGTCTCGCCGGAACGTCGGCGATCGAAGCAGAGATTGGACGGCGACTCGCACTGGGCGACGCCTTCGCCGTCTGCTACGCCGACCTCGATCATTTCAAGGAATTCAACGATCGCTACAGCTACAACGAAGGTGACCGCGTGATCCGCATTCTGGCGAAGCTGCTTCACGACGTCGTGAAGGGGACGTGCGGCGAGGACGGCTTCATCGGTCACATCGGCGGCGACGATTTCATCTTCATCATACCCTACAGCTCCATTCCACCGGTGTGCGGCGAGATCGTCGCCACCTTCGATCTTCTGGCGCCGTATCAGTACTCGGAGCAGGACCGGCGCGCGGGCTACTTCTTCGGGAAAGACCGGAGAGGACACCTCGATCGAGTTCCGCTCATGACGCTCTCGATTGGCGTGGTCACCAATCTGCGCCGCACATTGACCTCGGCCCGGCAGGCAAGCCAACTTGCCACTGAGATGAAAACATACGCCAAGAGCCTTCCTGGCTCGGTTTATACTGTTGACAGACGTAGTGACGAGCGTGTCACACCGCAGGAGCCGCTGCCCGCTATCCGCGATGTACGGAAGATTGGAGAGATTGAATGAACGTCAGCTGCCCCGATTGTCGCTCGATTTTCCGGGTCGATCCCGCCAGGGTCCCTCCCTCCGGTGTTCGCGCGCGCTGCTCGGTTTGCGGCGGGGTGATCTCCATTCCCGCGCCTACCGGTCAGAACACGCCGGTAACGGGGACGCCACACGTGAGTACCTCCAGCTCGGGAACTTCCGCCCAGCCCCGTCCACGTTCCACGCCGCAGGCTCAAGACAGCTGGGATTCACCTCCCCTCGTTAGCCCCGCTCAACGCGCACCGGCCGGTCCTCCAGTGCAGCGTCCGGCTGCAGCCTCACCCCCGCCGCCACCCCGGACCGTGGAGGTCCCGACGACAGCCCGGCCGAGGCAGGAGTCCGTCGAGCGTGGATCCGTCGCGGCGACAGCAACTCCACCTTCGCCTGCCTCCGGGTTGCCGGCATTCACTCCGCCACCGCCCGCTCCGCCCTTCACCCCACCGGCGTCACCGGCCTTTACTGCTCCGGCCGCCCCGCCTTTTATACCAGGTGGCTCTCGCCCGGCGACGCCACCCCGTACCCAGTCACCGCCACCGTCCGGCCCGGGGGCGGCCAGTGACGGGGGCGCCAGACGTCCGCTCAACCCGTTCCTCTCGAAGGACCCCAACCAGCGCGCAAAGAGGCTCGCGCGCGCTCTCGTGTCCGACATTATTACCTACCATCCGGCGAAGCACGCAGAAGGGCTTCGCGACGGCACACTCAAGCAGCTCTTTCGCGAGGAGATCAAAAAGAGCTTCGAAGAGTATATTGCGCAGGTAGGACAGCAGCTCGCCGAGAGCACCACTTACTTCCAGGAAGCACTGAACGAAGTGCTCGGTGCGGGCAAGAAAATCTTTTAGGGTCGGTAATAAATGGCGGAAAGCGAACGCGGTCGCGCATTGAAGCAGAGCAGGGAGCGACTGGCGGAGTTGCGGAGGTATCTTTGACATCGACGGCAAGCGCGCTCGCCTGAGCGCACTCGACGCCGAGATGGCCGACCCCGGCTTCTGGAATAACCAGGAGAAGGCGCAGGCGACGCTGCAGGAAGTGAAATCGCTGCGCAATTGGCTCGACCCATACGACAAGTTGAACGGCCGCGTCGACAGCGCGCTCGAGCTCGACGAGCTTCTGCAGGACAGCTCCGAGCCCGAGATGGACCGAGAGCTCGACGGCGAGGCCTCGCGCGTCCACGACGATGTCACCTCGTTCGAGGTGAGATCGCTGCTGCGGGGGCCGGACGATTTCCGCGACGCTCAGCTCGAGATCAGCGCCGGCGCTGGCGGAACCGAAGCGCAGGACTGGGCGCAGATGCTCATGCGCATGTACATCCGTTGGGCGGAACGGCGCGGCTTCGAAGTCGGCGTCCTGGACGAGAGCGAGGGCGAAGAAGCAGGGATCAAGGGTGCCGTGCTCGAGATCCGCGGACAGTATGCGTATGGCTTCCTGCGGCCGGAGACCGGGGTCCATCGCCTCGTTCGAATCTCACCCTTCGATGCGAATGCGCGACGCCACACGAGCTTTGCGTCCGTGTTCGTCTACCCGGTCGTGAACGAGGAGATCAACATCGAGATTCGCGAGGAGGATCTGCGGATCGACGTCTACCGCGCCTCGGGAGCAGGCGGCCAGCACGTCAACAAGACGAGCTCCGCGGTCCGCATCACGCACATCCCGACGGGGACCGTCGTCGGCTCACAGCAGGAGCGGTCGCAGTTCAAGAACAAGTCGACGGCGATGAAGATGCTGAAAAACAAGCTCTATCAGGCGGAGGTCGAGAAGCGCGACGCGCACAAGGCGGAGCTGGATGCGACCAAGTCCGATGTCAGTTTTGGCAGCCAGATCAGGAGCTACGTATTCCAGCCATATACGATGGTCAACGACCATCGGACCGAGCTCAAGATCCCGGACGTCCAGAAGGTGATGGATGGGGGCATAGATCCGTTCATCGAGGCATTCCTGAAGCAGGGCGGCGGCTCGACCACGGCAGCGGCATGAGCGACGAGCTCAACTTCGTTCTCCAGGCGCGCCGGGAGAATCTCGAAGCGCTGGAGGCGGCGGGGGTACAGCCATACGCGTACTCGTTCGACCGCCAGCACAGCGCCGCGGACGCGCAGCAGCTGCTCGGCAACGCGGATGAAGGGCCGCCCGTAGGTCTGGCCGGACGAATCGTCGCCTGGCGCTCCCACGGCAAAACCACCTTCGCGCATCTTGCCGATTCGACGGGCAAGATCCAGCTCTATTTCAAGAAGGATCAGCTCGGCGACGCAAGTTACGGGCTGCTTGCGCATTACGATCTTGGCGACATCATCGGCGTGCATGGCCCGCTCTTCCGCACGCGTACCGGAGAGGTGACGGTGCGCGTCGACCGGGTTGAGCTCCTCGCGAAATCTCTCCGTCCGCTTCCGTTCGGGAAGGAAGAGGAGGTGAACGGACAAGTCATGCGTCACTCCGGGTTCGCCGACCCGGAGCAGCGCTACCGACAGCGCTATGCCGATCTGGCCGTGCATCCTGAGGTGCGGGCGCTTTTCGTCGCCCGCTCCCGCATGACGCGCGCGATCCGCTCCTTTCTCGACGAGCGGGGCTTTCTCGAAGTCGAAACTCCGATTCTGCAGCCTCTCTACGGAGGGGCGGCAGCACGTCCATTCACGACCGTTCACAACGCCCTCAACATGCCGCTCTACCTGCGCATCGCCGACGAGCTCTACCTCAAGCGACTCGTCGTAGGCGGGCTGGAGCGTGTGTACGAGATCGGCCATGACTTCAGGAACGAGGGAATCGATCGTACTCACAATCCCGAGTTCACGATGCTCGAGTTCTACCAGGCATACGCCGATTACACCGGAATGATGTACCTGGTAGAGCAGCTGCTGGAGAAAACCGCGGAGGCCGTGCGTTCGGTGCCCGAGCTTGCTGCTGAAGTTCCGAGCTTTCAGCGGCCATTCCAGCGCATCGAGTGGATTCCCTCTCTCACCGCGGCTGCGGGACACGACGTCACGAATCTCGACGATGCGGCTTTGCGCGCACTCGCGGGCCGCGCTGGGGTAGAAAATGCGGAGATTCTGAGCCGCCCGAAGCTGCTGGATGAGATCTTCCAGGCGCTGGTCGAGTCGAAGCTCCACCGGCCGACCTTCGTAATCGATTATCCCGTGGAGCTTTCGCCTCTGGCGAAGCCGAAGCGGGGGAATCCGAAGCTCTCCGAGCGCTTCGAGCTGTTCGCGAATGGCAAGGAGATGGCGAATGCGTTCAGCGAGCTGAACGATCCGCTGGATCAGCGCCGGCGCTTTGAGGCGCAGGCGAAGCTGCGCGCCGCGGGTGACGAGGAGGCTTCAGGTGTCGACGAGGACTATCTCCGCGCCATGGAGTACGGCATGCCGCCGATGGGCGGTGTGGGAATAGGAGTGGACCGGCTTTTCATGTACCTGTCCGGCGCGACGAACATCCGGGACGTGATTCTTTTTCCGACGATGAGACCAGAGTGACGAAGCTCGAATTACAGATTGCGTCGAGGTATCTGCGGAGCCGCCGCGGGTCAAAGCTGCTCTCGCTCATCAGCATCATCGCGATCGGCGGAGTGCTGGTTGGAGTCAGCGCGCTAATTGTGATCATCGGCGTGATGAACGGACTGCAGCATGATCTTCGCGAGAAAATCCTCGTTGGGAGCCCCGACATTCGCGTGCTCAGCTACGGTGAGGATCTCAAGATCACCGACTGGACGAAAGTTCTCGATAAAGTGCGGAAGCAGCCGGGAGTCGTGACCGCCGCGCCGTTCGTGCTCACCGAAGCGCTGATGACGGCAGGCCACGACTATGCCGGCGGCGTTTACGTGGTTGGACTCCTTCCGGCGAGCAGAGGCGTTCCGGACGTGACGACCATTCGCTCTCACGCGATCTCCGGGGATTTCCGCTTCGCCAGCACCGACGGTCAGCACCGCGGTGTCGTGCTGGGCAAGCTGCTCGCTTCGCGATTCAACAAGTGGCCTGGGGACAGCATCAATCTCCTCTCCGCCGGCGGCGCGAAGATGAATCCGGTGACCGGTGGCCTGGTTCCGAGGGTCGAGAGATTCGAGGTCACGGGAATCGTGTCGACGGGGATGTACGAGTACGACAACTCTTACGCGTTCGTCGCACTGGACAAGGCGCAGAGCCTCGCCGGACTCGGCGACGGCGTCACCGGCATCGAAGTCAAGACGACGGACCGATGGCAAGCGGCAGGCGTGGCGGCGCGCCTTGTCGGCGCTCTCGGGTGGCCGTATCGGACGGTGGATTGGGAAGAGCAGAATCACTCGCTGTTCCAGGCTCTCAAGCTGGAGAAGCTTGGCATGGGGGTGATACTCTTACTCATCGTTCTGGTCGCGGCGTTCAACATCGTCAGCACGCTGACGATGGTGGTTGCCGACAAGACGAAGGAGATCGGTATTCTGAAGGCGATGGGGATGCCTGCCAGATCCATACGCAGAATATTCTTCGCGCAGGGGCTGGTGATCGGGGTAGTCGGAACAGTCTTTGGATTGATTCTGGGGTTCGGCGCGGCGCTCGCGCTCGACAAGTACCACTTCATAAAGCTTGACCCGCAGGTCTATTTCATCGACCACCTCCCGGTGTCCACCCAACCCATCGACGTGATGTGGATCGTGCTGGCGAGCATCGCGATCGCGGCCATTGCCACTTTGTATCCATCCGTGCAGGCGTCGCGCCTCTTTCCGATCGAAGCGATCAGGCACGAATGACGATGAGCGTCCTGGAAGCGCATGACGTCTACAAGTCGTACATCGGCGGCGACGGGAATGTCCTGCACGTCCTCAACGGCGTAGATCTTTCCGTGCAGCGCGGGGAGATGATCGCGATCGTGGGTGCCAGCGGCGCAGGGAAGAGCACACTGATGCACGTGCTCGGAGCCCTGGACAAACCTACGCGCGGCTATGTAGTAATCGGAGGGGAGCCGGTGCACGGAAGGGACGAGACCGAGCTCGGCAAGCTGCGGAATCGGACGGTCGGCTTCGTGTTCCAGTTTCATCACCTCCTGCGCGAATTCTCGGCGCTGGAGAACGTGATGATGCCGTTACGGATCGCGGGTCGGTCCGATGCGGAAGCGCGCAGCAGGGCCGCCGAGTTGCTGGCGAGGGTCGGCTTGAGCGCGCGGATGTCGCATCGCCCCGGAGAACTATCCGGCGGAGAGCAGCAGCGAACGGCCGTGGCACGCGCTCTGGCAATGGATCCTCAGATCGTTCTGGCCGACGAGCCGTCGGGGAATCTGGATCGCTCGAACGCCGAGATGCTGCACGAGCTGCTGTCGGAGGTCGTGAATGACCTGGAGATCGGGATGGTCGTCGTTACCCATAACCGCTCTCTCGCGGGGCGCGCGAACAAAGTGCTCCTTCTCGAGGGTGGGAAGTTGAGTCGTACCGCAGTTGATGAGGTCGTCGTATAAATGGTCTGCGATCTGTGCAAGGATGGCGAAGCGGTGATCCAGCTCACTGAGATCGAAGGGAGCGGGGTCCGACAGCTGCATCTATGCGAGAAATGCGCAGCGGAGCGCGGGGTCGAGACGACGATAAGCGCGGCGAAGCCTCAGATCAACAATTTCCTCCAGACAATTCACGAGCAGATGCCGGGCGCCAAGGGCGAGCCGGTGCACTGCTCGTTCTGCGCGGCCACGCTCGCGGATTTCCGCGCGACGGGCAGGCTCGGGTGCGCCCACTGTTACGAGGCGTTCGAATCGAGCCTTCGCGAGCTGCTGCGGCGGGTGCACGGCAATTCCCGCCACATTGGGCGGCGCTACGTCGCCCCGCTGCCGTCGGAGCTGCCACACGTATCCAGCGCGACAGAGCTGCGCGACCGACTCAAGCGCGCGATCGAGGCTGAACAGTTCGAGCTCGCCGCCGATATTCGCGACAAGCTGCGAGGGATCGAATAGTGCTCGATCTCTCCCTCCTCCCTGACGGCGGCGCCAGCTGGCTCGATGCATCGGGCGAGCATGCGGACATCGTCATCTCTACGAGAATCCGCCTGGCGCGAAATCTCGAGGGTTACGCCTTCACCCCTAGGGCACGCGACGGCGAACGCCTGAGAATTCTCACCCAGGTTCGCGAAGCCTTCGGCAGCCTGAGGTCGATCGAAGACGGCGTTCTCGTGCGTGTAGACGAACTGCCCGCCGAAGATCGTCTACTGCTGCACGAGCGGCACCTGGTCAGCAAGGACCTCGCGGGCCTGAACGACCAGCCGGTCAGAACCGGCGCGGCGGTGTACCTGTCGCGCGGAGTCGGAATCATGGTCAACGAAGAGGACCATCTCCGACTGCAGGCGCTCCACTCCGGATTCCACGTAGCGGATGCGTTCGGTGTCGTCGAGCGTCTGGATGCCGAGTTGGGGAACAAGATTCCATACGCCTTCCACAACGAATTCGGCTATCTGACTGCCTGTCCCACCAACGTTGGGACGGGCCTGCGGGCCTCGGTGCTGATTCATCTTCCAGGCCTCGTCCTGACGAAAGAAATCGGGAAAGTACTGGCTGGACTCCAGCAAGTCGGGCTCACCTACCGCGGCATGTACGGCGAAGGGAGCGAAGTAGTCGGGAATTTCTTCCAGATCTCCAACCAGACGACACTCGGCAGATCCGAAGGCGAGTTACTTGATTACCTCGTACGCGTCGTTAAGCATGTAATAGAGCGCGAAGAAGAAGCGCGGCGGGTTCTGCTGCGCGATGCGGGTTATATTATAGAAGACAAGCTCTGGCGTGCCTTTGGCACGCTGCGATATGCACGCAGCTTGAGCTTCGAAGAAGCAATGAACTACATGAGCGGCGTGCGACTGGCTGTCGGCTTGAAACTGATAAGCGGTCTCAGTGTATATACTCTCA
>JALYKM010000218.1 GCA_030774785.1 Gemmatimonadota bacterium | reverse complement strand
CATCGAGGTAAACCACACGCTCGTCGCGCGCCTGCATCTCGCGCACCTGTTCGGGCGTGACTTCTTCGATCTGCTGCTTCGCTTCTTCGATGAGATCCTGGCCGGTCTTGTGAGCCATCGTGCTCGTCTCAGGATGTGTACGACGTGACGGTGAGCGCGCGCCTCGCCGTGTCGAGCTTCGCCATCGCCCCGAGTGGAATCGTCCACTGCTCGGCGATGTGGCCGACCGGAATTCCGGCGAGGCAGGGGACGCCCAGCGCGTGCGCGATCTCGCCGAGCACTTGGTCGAAGGAGCGGCCGCCCCCGCCGGCGTCTTCGGGGCAGCCGCTGCATTCGCCGAACGCGATCGCCCTGCAGCCGTCGAGCGCTCCGGCGAGCTTGAGCTGCTGGAGCATTCTGTCGATACGATACATGGGCTCGTTGATGTCCTCGAGGATGAGGATGCCATCGCTGAAATCGGGCGCGAACGGAGTACCGCACAGCGACGCCAGCACGGCGAGATTGCCTCCGACGAGCCGTCCTTCAGCGACTCCCGCGTTGATCTCGCGCGCGTTTGGGGCGACGCCGCACGAATCAGCGTGTGCGACGACCGCGCGCCGCAACGAGTCGCGCGAGAAGTCCGTCAGTGTCTCACGCGCGGTCGGCCCGTGATAAGTCACGAGCTTGCACTTCCGTTGCACCGCGGCGTGGAGCGCGGTGATGTCGGAGTAGCCGATGATCGCCTTGGGCGTGCGCGACAGCGCGTCGTAATCAATGTCGGAGAGGATGCGCATCATCCCGTAACCGCCACGCAAGCACCAGATCGCGTCAATCTTCGGATCCCTGAGCGCCTGATTGATGTCGTTCAGCCTGTCGCGATCGTGACCGGCGAGATATCCAACGCGCTCGGTCGCGTGTGGTCCGACGATTGGCTCCCAGCCGAGGGTGCGCGTGTTCTCCTCTGCGCGTGGTAGTTCTTCCGGTTTTTGGAGTGGGCCCGCTGGCGCGATCAGCGCGACTTGCGCGCTCGATTCGAGCGGCTTCACGCAGCGGAAGTGCTCTACGGGCACAAGGTTTCTTCGTGGCGCGAATTACGCAGTGAGTTTGCTTGCATGTTTCTAATATGGCACATGCATTGCTTTTCCCGCTCCTGGTAACAAACAACTCTGGAGGGTAGCAGAATGGCTGGAACGGAAGAGAACTTTGGTGCGAAGGGCGGCGGTGGTTCTTCCGGCGGTGGTGGTAAACCCGGCGGCTCCCCTGGAGGTGGCGGCGGCGGAATGGGAGGAGGCGGTCAAGGTGGAGGCGGTGGTGGTAACCGCGGCGGTGGACAAGGTGGTGGCGGTGGCGGTGGCGGCAAACCCGGCGGTGGCGGCGGCGGTAAACCCGGCGGTGGCGGTGGCGGTAAACCCGGCGGGGGCGGCGGCGGTCAGGGTGGTGGAGGCCAGGGTGGTGGTGGTGGTGGACGCCCACCGGGCGGCGGACAAGGCGGTGGCGGTCAAGGCGGCGGAGGTGTTGGCGGCGGTCGTCCCCCCGGTGGTGGCGGCGGCGGATCCTCCGGCAGTGGTGGCGGCATGGGTGGTGGCGGCATGGGAGGCGGCAGCATGGGAGGCGGCGGTGGTGGTGGCCGTCCCGGCGGAGGTGGGGGCGGCGGAAAACCTTAACTTTTCCCGTTCCAGCGGGGCGTCGCGCTTTCGCGGCGCCCCGTTTTTTATTGATGCGTTATCTCGCCGCCTTTCTCTGGTCGCTGCCGTGGATCATTCCACCGCTCGTGACCTACTTCCGCATCCGTCACTCGCGCTCGCTGGATGACGAGAGCGACATCCCTCCCGCGAATCCGCCGCTCGTTTCGGTGATCGTTCCCGCGCGCAACGAAGCGCACAACATCGCGCGCTGCGTGTCGTCGATTCTCTCGACGACGTACCCGAATCTCGAGCTCATCGTCGTCGACGACAGCTCCACGGATGGAACGGCGCCGATTGCGCGCGAGGCAGCCGAAGGTGATCCGCGGGTGCGCGTGATAACATGCCCGCCGTTGCCCGAGGGCTGGTTCGGCAAGCAGTGGGCGTGCGCGACCGGCGCGAAAGTCGCGCGCGGCGCCATCCTCCAGTTCACCGACGCCGACACCGTACACGGCGCTGAGCTGGTGACGCGTTCTATCAACGCGATGCAGCGCACCGAGGCCGAGCTCTTCTCAGTGGCCGGTCGCCAGGAGCTTGGCGGATTCTGGGAGCGGGTGATCCAGCCGCAGATCTTTACGATCCTCTCGACGCGTTATGGCGGCACCGAGTCGGTGACTCAGTCTAAACGCGTGAGCAACAAGATCGCCGGCGGGGCATGCATCTTCGTTGCACGCGACAGCTACAACACAATCGGCGGGCACGCGAGCGTACGCACCTCGGTGGCGGAAGACCTGATGCTCGCGCAAAAATCCTTTGCCGCCGGGAAAAGAGTGGTGCTGATGCTCGGCGTGAACCAGCTATCGATGCGGATGTACGCCTCCCTGCGCGAGATCGTGAGTGGCTGGCGCAAGAACGTCTTTGCCGGTGGACGGGACTCCGTGCCATTCGGAAGGATCGGCCAGACATTCTTTCCGCTCATCCTGTTGATGCCGCCATTGATGGAGCTGCTCCCTCCGCTGGCGCTGATACTGGCGGTAGCAGGACTGGCGACGGGCGGCACTGTCCTCTTGTGGGCGGCGGTCTCGTGCGCGGCGACGCTCGTCTGGTGGATCGTGGTCTATGTCACGATCCGCGAGAACCCGCTCTATGCGCTGGCGTATCCGCTAGGTGCGCTGGTGCTCCTGTACATCTTCGTCACTGCGGTAATCCGCGGGCGGCGGGTGAGCTGGAAGGGGCGGACTTACATCTCCCAATAATCCATCGACGCATCGTAGCAGTGATTCGCGTGGCACAGCCACCAAACGATGTAAGGCGAAGGACCTCTCGAGGCTACGCTCGAATGCGTGCAATCCATCGAGCGTGCTACTGTTCTCCTTCGGGACGCGAGCTCACTTGAAGGGGCGGCGGCAATCCTCCGCGAGCTCGGCTTCAATGAGCCCACCTTCCCACTCGATCCAAAAGCTCGAACCGCGCTGGGACTTCCGCCGAGCATCCGCGACGCCTCGATAACGCAGGGCCGAGATTCGCTTCGCGGCCTGGCGCTCGAGCTGCACGATGTCTCAGAAACGCGCGAAACTCTTACGGCTCTCGCGAACGGGCTCGCGAGACACGCCCCGCAGTTCCTTTGGATAGTTGTCGCGATCGCGGGCGCCACGCGCGAGATGGCTATCGTATGCTGGTCGACCACCGTTTCGCACACTCGCATCGTCTCGCTGCTGTGCAATCAGGACAGATTATTCGAGAGCGACGCCGAAACGCTCTGCGCTCTCTCGGCCGCTGCCGGCGACACGGATCTCCTGACACACGCCCGCTGGGTCGATGTCCTCGGCCGAGAGGCAATCACCAGGAGATTTTTTCGCACTCTCCAAGCGGTTGTCGGCGAGTTGGCAGACTCCCTCAGAGGGGGGATCAATCGCGCCGAGCGGCGGGAGCTGGCGCTGCTGTACGTCTCGAGACTGATCTTCCTCTCCTTCCTCGAAGCGAAGGGCTGGCTCGACGGCGACTTTGGATTTCTAAGCAACGGCTATTCGCGCTGCATTTCCGAGGGCGGGTCGTACCAGAGAAGAGTCCTGGAGCCGCTTTTCTTCGGAACGCTGAACACAGCGGTGAAGGTCCGCTCGGGTCGTGCGCGGACCTTCGGCCGCATTCCCTTCCTGAACGGTGGTTTGTTCGCCCGATCGCATCTCGAGAAGCGTCGCCGGGGCTGCGTGTTCACCGACGAGGCGTTCGGAAATGCATACGGTTCTCTGCTCTCGCGTTACCGCTTCAGCGCGCGCGAAGACTCAGCCGGTTGGTCCGAAGCATCGATCGACCCTGAAATGCTCGGCAAGGCATTCGAGGCGCTCATGGCATCCGATGAGCGCAAGACGAGTGGCGCTTTTTATACGCCGCAGGCCCTCGTGGAGGAAGTGGCAGAGCGGGCCCTCGATTCAATCTTCCCACAAAACGAGGGGACCCAGCCCACGCTGACTGCGCCTGACGACGATCGAACGCTGCGTCGAATTGGGAGCATCCGAGTGCTCGATCCTGCGTGTGGGTCGGGCGCCTTTCTCGTTCACGTGCTCGAGCGCATTGCTTCTATGCGAGTCGAGTGTGGCGAGGACGGCTCGATCGCCGAAGTGAGACGACGTGTGTTAATGGATTCGATCTTCGGCGTCGACATGAATCCGATGGCGGTCTGGCTGTGCGAGCTGCGCCTTTGGCTCTCGATCGTGATCGAGAGTGCCGATGGCGATCCCATCCACGTCGTCCCACTGCCGAATCTCGACCGGCACATTCGCGTTGGTGACTCGCTGGCGGGTGGCGGGTTCGACAACAAGGTACGGTTTGGCGGCGGCAGGAAGCTGACGAGCCTCCGCAATCGTTACATGCGGGCCTGCGGGCCGAGGAAACGAACTCTGGCTCGCGCGATGGATCGGGAGGAGCGTGATGCAGCGATCAACGTGCTGCGCCGTGAGAGAGCACGTCTGACCGCTATTCGGAAAGAGCTTCTCATCGCTCTTCGAGCCAGGGATCTGTTTGGGGAGAGGCATCACCCTGATCGGGACGCACGAGCCTGCCTCGCGGATATCCGCTCCCGCATCAGAGAAACGACGCGTCGGGAGGCAAAGCTCCGCGATGGGGCTGCACTTCCATTTTCGTTTGCCGCGCATTTTTCCGATGTCGCTGCTACGGGCGGTTTCGATCTGATCATCGGAAATCCGCCGTGGGTTCGCATTCATCAGATCGCCGAATCTTCGAGAGACAGGCTGAGGCAGGAATTCGAGGTATACCGCAACGCTGCGTGGGAGACGGGCGCGGAGTCTGCTGGCGCGGGAACCGGGTTTGCCGCACAGGTAGACATGGCGGCGCTCTTCGTGGAGCGCTCCTGTGGATTGTTGGGCCTTGGCGCGACCCTGGCGCTCCTGCTTCCATCGAAGTTGTGGCGCTCCCTCGCTGGTGGCGGCGTTCGCCGGCTGTTGCTGGAACGCACGGATCTCATCAGGCTCGATGATCTCTCCGAATCTCGTTCGGCGTTCGAGGCGGCGGTTTACCCCTCGCTCCTGGTCTGTCGCAGAAAGGCGCAGACCACCAGCGATTCACCACGTTGTCTCGATGCGTCGGTTGGACTGCGCGACCGCGTCGTGAGGTGGAGATGTACTCCGTGCTCCTTGCCGCTGGACGAGACACCCGGCAGCCCCTGGATTCTCCTTCCCGGTCCAGCTCGGCGAGCGTTCGATCGACTTCGCAGGGCAGGAATTCCGTTCGCGCAAAGTTGCTTCGGTCGTCCGCTACTGGGCGTCAAGACCGGATGCAACGACGCGTTCGTGGTTCGGCTCGAGGAGATTCATGGCGACGCTGCGAACATCTCGTCTGGCGGGCGCACGGCTCAGATCGAGCGCGCGATGCTCCGCCCTCTCGTGCGTGGAGAGACGCTTGCCGCGTGGAGCACCACTGGGCCGCGGGAATATCTCATTTGGCCTCATTGTGAGGACAACCAGCCACTCCGAGCGCTGCCTCCTCTTGCGCGTCGCTGGCTGTTGTCGTTCCACGACAAGCTTCATGGCCGCAGCGATCTTCACGGGCGACTGCCGTGGTGGACGCTGTTCCGTACCGAGAGCGCCTCGGCCTCATCTCCGCGAGTCATCTGGGCAGACTTTGGTCGCGCCCCACGCGCGATCGCGGTCGAGGCGGGTAACCCCATCGTCGCGCTCAACACCTGTTATGTCGCGGTCTGCGAGACTCTGGAGGATGCGCACGCCCTGGCAACGCTCCTCAATGGGCCACTCATCTCTGCATGGGTTAACACACTCGCTGAGCCGGCTCGTGGCGGCTACCGGAGGTATCTGGGCTGGACGATGTCGTTCCTCCCCACGCCGAGAGATTGGAATCGCGCGCGCGAGCAGCTCGCCCCGCTCGGCGAGCGCGCGATGCTCGGTGACGTGCCGGCACAAGACGAACTGCTGTACGCCGCCTTGAGCGCATATGGGTTGCGGCCTGGGGACGTCCAGCCTTTGCTCTCCTGGATGGTGCCCTGCGACTAGAATCAGCGGCGATCGTGCGCGCCCGAATTGCTCACGTCCTGCTCGGGGAAGACCAAACGTGCGCGCGCCTCGGTCTGATCACATTGAAGCGCCATCAACAATCCGCCGTCGCCCGGGCGGAGGCAGCGCTCGAAGAGTTTGGCGGTGCGCTCCTCTGCGACGATGTCGGGATGGGCAAGACGTTCGTTGCGACAGCGATCGCGGGCCGGTTTTCGCAGAGCCTGATCGTTGCGCCAGCCGCGCTCGCCTCGATGTGGCGAGACGCGCTTGCGACCACAGAGACGAAGGCAGATTTCCTCACCTTTGAGAGGCTTAGCCGCACAAACGCGGCTTTCGTGTCGTGCGCGAGATACGATCTGGTAATTGTCGACGAGGCGCATCACGCGAGAAACGCGGCAACGAGGCGATACCATAACCTCGCTAAGCTCGCGCGCGATGCGCGGGTCCTCCTTCTCACGGCCACTCCGATACATAATCGCACGACCGAGATGTCCGCTCTGCTGTCACTATTTCTCGGCTCGCGCGCAAAGAGGTTGACGACAAGTGAGTTGGCTCGATGTGTTGTGAGGCGTGAGCATAGCGAGCTCGCGGACGGGATTGCGATTCCCAGAATCATTCCGGCTCTGCATCGACAGATCTCTGACAATCCCCGGATCGTTCAAGAGCTAATGAGCCTTCCTCCACCGCTTCCCGTTCGCGACGGTGGACTCGGCGGCGTGCTCATTGGGCGCGGGCTCGTACATCAGTGGGCGTCGAGTGAGGCAGCGCTGCGTGAGGCAGTTGGGAGGCGTATCGCGAAGGCCGCGGCACTCACTGCCTCGCTGGAATCAGGAAACTATCCGACGGCGCGGGAGCTGGAGACGTGGATCTACGGCGAGGGTGCCCTCCAGCTTGGATTTCCCGAACTGCTCTCGTCGCCCGCGGAAGACGCCCCCGCATTGCTCGTGTCTGTGCGTTCACATTACGACGCCCTTCAGGAGTTTCATGCGCGGCACCGCACGGAGGTAGGCCTCGACAACGAGCGTGCCGACACTCTCGTTGAGATCCGCAAGGCGCATCCGAACGCCAGGATCGTTGCGTTTGCCCAGTACGCGGAAAGTGTGTCAATGCTCTTCACTCGATTGGCGGGCACCGGTGGCGTCGCGATGCTGAGTGCTCGAGGAGGAGTGGTCGCCGGAGGCAAGCTCACGCGCGATGAGGTTCTCGATCGGTTCGCTCCCCGGGCGTCGCACGCTAAGCCACCGCCACCGGCGGAGCGAATCGATCTCCTGCTTACGACAGACCTGTTGAGCGAGGGAGTGAATCTTCAGGATGCTGAGGTCGTGGTCCACCTCGACGTTCCATGGACCGCGGCTCGAATGGAGCAGCGTGTCGGGCGCGTGGCGCGGATGGGATCACTTCATCCGTGCGTGCACGTGTATTTCCTCCGCCCTCCGAGTAGCGCGGCAGCGGTGCTCAGGAGCGAGCTGCTCGTGCAAAAAAAGTGGGGCACAGCGAAGCGCACGATCGGGTCGAGCGCTAACGCTCCCTTTGCGCTCCAAGTCGACACCGGAGAAGAGAGTTCCGTGCTCGACAGTGTTCCCGCGAAAACGGAGCGCCTGCGCGGCATTCTCGAGCGCTGGCGCCGGCCCCATACCACCTCGGAACCCCTCGACGCTTATGTGGCGTCAGTGCACGCGCGGCGATCTGGCTTCGTCGCCGCGGTGTCGGTCGAGGACAGGCCGCTGGTCCTCTCATCCATCTCGGGTTGCGTGTCAGCAGACCTCGACTCCCAGATCGCTGCGTGTCTGCTCTGCGAAGGCGACGAGCTGGAAACGGATCCGGAAGCCTACGGGATAGCAATCAATCAGATCCAGAGCTGGTTCGAGCATCATCTCGCCTCGGCGTCAGCAGGTGTCGCGGACTCGCAGTCGCGTGCACGAAAGCGGCTCCTCAGTCGGATTGACTCCGCGATCCAGAACGCACCCCCGCATGTCCGCAGCACGAGATCCCGGGTAGCTGCTCGCGCACGGAAGATCGCGACGAGGCAACACGGGGCCGCCCTCGAGGCTGAGCTCGAGTCACTCGCCCACTCGACACTGCCCGACAAAGAGTGGCTGGACGCGGTGGCCGGACTGGAGCCGGCGCGTCCGGCCCGGGAACAGGTCGCGCATCCCGCGACCCTGAAAATTCACGCCATGCTCATGATGCGCGAGACTGTCTGAGCGCGGCAACCTACACCCCTTCGATTTCGCTCGCTGCGCGGTCGAGGATCTCTTTGATCTTCCTGATCTGCTCCGGGGTTCTCGACGAGCTCTTCGACGCATAGATTGCCCGGCCGATGTTCTTGAATCCTCGGTGCACTTCCATCATCGGCTCTCCGAAGATGTTTTGAGCGAACTCTGCGATGCGCGAGAAGATGTCATCGATCAGCGGCTGATTTTCAGCGAGATGCGCGCGCCCTTCTTCGGTGATCTCGTAGATCCTTTTGCCACTCTCTTCGGGCCTCGCTCGCGCGTAGCCCAGGTCCTCGAGCATCGTCAGCGTTGGGTAGACCGTTCCCGGGCTTGGTGAATACATCCCGCCGAAGCGCTCCTCGATCTCCTTGATGATCTCGTAACCGTGGCGCGGCTTCTCGTCGAGCAGGCGAAGGATCACGAACTTCAGGTGCCCCTGGTCGAACATCCTTCCGCCACCGAAGGGCCCGCCGCGCGACTTTCCGCGACCACCCCAAAAGGTGCCGGCGTCGAATCCAAAGTTCTCAGGACGCATGCCGAACGCCCAAGCGAATCGTTCCCCGCAGTTTCTCTCGTGCATTGGAGTAAACCCCCCAAAATTGGACTTATCGAGCCAGTTAGGCGTCAGTTCCCGCCTATGATACTACTGGCGATATATCTTTCGCCCAGAAGGTATATCTGACGATATATCGCCGCAAGTGAGGGAAGGGGGTAGAGTTACTTCGGCGCGCTGTCGTTGAGCCGATTGTATTTCTTCAGTGCAGCTCGCAGCCTGTCGGGGGGAAGTCCGTACACCCGCACGCCGTTGGCCCCCGTCATGGTCTGCGCCGCGACCAATGCATTCACTATCGCTTCCTCAGTGGCCTGCACCGTAGCGTAGAAGATGGGATTCATCAGGCCATTTGGTAGCATCTCCAGATTCACCCGTCCCGTGTCCTGTGCCGCGTGCGGATTGGCGGTGGAGAATGCGATCATCAGATCGCCGGAGGAGTTCTCGCCCTTTCCCCCAGCGACGCTGACCCCGAGCGCGGCTCGCACCGCGAGACGCCGGAGTTGGTGGGCTACCAGCGGCGCGTCCGTCGCGACCACGACGATTATCGATCCTGCTCCCTCGCGGCGCTCGTCGCGTGGCGTTGTTGCGCTTGCGTCACATGGCCGCATGCCGCGCGCAAAACCCGCCGCTGCTCCGGGATTGCTCTGACACGGAGTCAGATCAGTTATTTCACGTCCCACCGGAGCACCCGCGATCCTCAGCTCGCTCCTCCGTCCTGCATTGCACTGCACCAGCACGCCGACGGTGTAGCCCCCGGCCTGCGCACTGAGTCTGCGCGACGATGTCCCGATTCCGCCTTTGAAGCCGAAGCAAACCATTCCTGTCCCGCCCCCGACCGCGCCCTCGGCCACGGGCCCGCTCGCAGCTCCGTCCAACGCGCGGATCGCGTGCTCGGCCTTCACATGGAATCCGTTCACATCGTTCAGCAACCCGTCGTAGGTCTCGGCCACGACAGGAAGAGCCCACGGCTGGGCGCTCGGGCGCCGAACCATCCAATCGATCACAGCATCGCGCACCACACCAACGCTGTGCGTATTGGTGATGCTCACAGGCCCCTCGAGAAAACCGGATTCCTCCACCCACGTCGTTCCAGTCATCTCGCCGTTTCCGTTGAGGGCAAACCAGCCGGCAAATACGGGATCGGTCGAGGCTCGCCCGCGCGGCAGTATCGTGGTGACGCCGGTGCGTACCGGCCCTTTGCCGACGACGAGCTTGCCTTCACCCGAGATCAACGTGACCTGGCCAACTTCAACTCCGGCGACATCTGTTATCGCGTTAAGAGCACCGGGCGTCCCGTCAAACGGAACGCCGAGGTCACGCGCACGGACCCTGGCCTGTGCCTCCGAGTCAGTGGCAAAAGCCGAGACCAGGCAAATGCAGAGGGAAAGACCCAGTATGCAATTCGGTGTGTTCATCGATGTTTCTCGGAAAGCTCCTTGTGCGACGCAACCGTTCAGCGGCCGCCGTGCGCAAAAAATAGCCTCGTAAGCCCAACGATTTCAACCACTTAAAGCTCCGCGGCAAAACCGGACTGCCGGGCTTGCATCTTGCCACTCTTAGAGCGGCTACAGTGCGTTGACGCACGACGAACAGCAGCCCGGGAGAATGTGATGGCAAGCTCGCCCCTCCAGCGATCGATTCACCGAGTATGATCGAAACGTCCTACAGCTTCGGCCTCGTTGTTCTCTCAGTCGTAGTCGCCACGATCGGCGCCTACGTCGCCGTCGAGATTGCCCAGCGCGTCCGCGCCGCTGAAGGCCGCCGCCGCCGCATTCTCTGGACTTGCGGGGGCGCACTGGCATTGGGACTGGGCATCTGGAGCATGCACTTCGTCGGCATGCTCGCCCTGCACCTGCCCGTTCTGGTCTGGTACGACGCCCTTCTCATCTTCGTCTCGGTCGTTGCGGCTGTGGGCGGGTGCACCATCGCTTTCCTCATCTTCAATCGCGCAACGGTCAGCTGGTGGCTTCTGGCTCTCGCCAGCGTCTTCATGGGATCGGCGATCGCCGGCATGCACTACACCGGAATGGCCGGAATTCGAATGAGTGGGCATGTCATCTACGATCCGCTCATCGTCGCCGCATCCGTCGGCGTCGCGATCACAGTCTCTTTCGCGGCCCTCGCTCTGACCCGGAATCTGATCGAGACCGGGACGGAACCAGGGGCGTGGATCAAGAAAGCGGGCGCGTCGCTGCTCATGGGCTTCGCGGTCGCCGGGATGCACTACACGGGGATGGCGGCGGCCCACTTCACTGCTGGGCCTTCGGGCTGGAGACCGAGTGGTGCGCTCGTCCTCGGGACGTACCAACTTGGATTGGTAGTCGCCATCACCAGCGTCACCCTCCTCGCCATCGCCCTCGCGGCCACCCGGTTCGAGCGTTGGACGACCACAACCAGGAGCAGGTTCGAAAATCTGCTCGAGCTCTCTCCTCAGGTTGTGTGGTTCGGGCGCCGCGATGGATACATCACCTACTGGAATCCCTACTGGTACGAGTACACTGGTCTCTCCCAGAAAGAGTCACTCGGCTACGGGTGGACCACCGCGATTCATCCCGAAGACCGCGACCGTGTCGTCGGCAGCTGGAAAGCGGCTGTGCAGGAGAGGAAGGACTATAACGTCGAGCTGCGATTGCGTAAAAAGGACGGAACCTACTGCTGGTTTCTGGCGAGGGGCCGGCCCGGTCGCGATAACTCCGGAAGGGTCGACGCCTGGTTCGGGATCGCGGTCGACATCGAAGAACGGAAAACAGCGGAGCAGGACGCCTGGGCCGCAAGCCAGGCGAAATCGGAGTTTCTCGCCAGCATGAGTCACGAGCTCCGCACTCCGCTGAACGCGATCGGCGGGTACGCCGAGCTGCTGGCGATGGGTGTCCGGGGTCCTCTCAACGCCGAACAGGCTCAGGATATCGCGCGCATCAGACGGAGCCAGCAGCATCTCCTCACGCTGATCAACGACGTGCTCCACTTCGCCAAGGTCGATGCCGGTAAGACGGAATACCACCTTACCGCCGTCCCACTCGACGAAGCGCTGCGCGATACGGAGTCGATGATTGCTCCGCAGATTCTGGCGAAGGGTCTCCACTATTCGTACAAGAGTGCCGACAAATCGGCTGCGGTCCTCGCGGATCCCGAGAAGCTGCAGCAGATCGTGCTCAACCTGCTGAGCAACGCCGTGAAGTTTACCGAGCCCGGTGGCACGATCACGCTCTCGGGCGAGCAGCGCGGTAGCTGCATCGAGATTCGAGTCGGAGATACGGGAGCCGGGATTTCACCCGAAAAGATCGACAGGATCTTCGACCCGTTCGTTCAGGTCGAGCGTCGTCTCAATCAGCCGGTTCAGGGAGTGGGACTTGGATTGGCGATCAGCCAGGATCTGGCTCAGGCGATGAATGGCGAGATCACCGTCGAAAGCGTGCCCGGCGAAGGCTCGACGTTTACGCTGTCGCTGCCACGCGCGCCCCGTATGGAGCTCGCCGACCGACCGCCACTAGTGGAATCAGCCGACCCACCGCCACTAGTGGAATCAGCCGACCGCCCGCCGCATGAACGACCTCATCCCCAACGTCCAAAAGATCGCCGTGATGAGAATGAGCGCCATTATCACGATGCCTAGGGGCATGTGCGGCACGGTGGGAGTGAGCGCCGCTCTCATTCCCTCGGCCACGTAGACCAGCGGATTGATCAGCACCGCGTACTTCATCACCGGCACCGTGCTCAGGCCCTGCCACGGATAGTACGCGCAGCCGAAAAAGATCATCGGAGCCAGAATCACTCCGAACATGAGCCCGATCTGCTGCGGCTGGATGGCGGTGCCGAGGAAAAGTCCCAGCGAAGAGAAGGCGGCGGCGCCGAGCACCGTGATCAAGAGCACATCGCCGAAGTGCCCAAAGGTGAGATTGGGAATCGCCCCCATGATCAGCCGCGCCACGGGGAGCACGAAGAGCGCGGATACGATTCCCTGCAGCACACCGGCGACGATCTTCTCCGCCGCCACGAGCCAGATCGGAAGCGGAGCGAGCAGCCGATCCTCGATCTCCCTGGTCCATCCGAAGTCCTGCACCATCGGCAGCGCCACCGACTGGATGCTCGAGAAGGTCAGGCTGATCGCCAGCACACCGGGCAGGAGCGCCGTCGTGTATCCCCGCCCCATGAATCCCATCTTCGGCAACAAATACCCGAACACGACCACGAACATGAGCGGTTGCATCGTCGTGCGCAGCAGAAAGAATGGCAGCTCGCGCCGGGCCACGCGCATGTCGCGCCGCAGCAGCGCCGCAAATATCTGGGAGGCCCGCACCTCCGCGCGCGAAGCGCCGATCGCGACCGCCGTCATCCGAGCTTCCTGCCGGTCAGCGATACGAACAGCGTCTCGAGGCTGGGCTGCAGCAGATGGATGTCCTTCACCGTGCGGCCCGCTGTTTCCGCTGCCTCGATCAGCGCCGGAAGCAACTGCCCGCCGCGAGTGCTGTGTGCGCGCAGTACTCCGTCGTTCGCTTCCACTCGGCTGACGCCGTCTATCGTCTCCGCGATCTCGGCCGCCGCCATCGCGTCGCCGTCCAGTACCAGCTCGATCAGCGTTCCACCGGGTGCTCTCGCCTTGAGCGCCTGCGGGGTGTCGAGCGCCAGAAGATTTCCGCGATCTATGATCGCGAGCCGGTCGCACAGCCTGTCCGCTTCATCCATGTAGTGGGTCGTCATCACGATCGTGCGCCCGCGATTGTGCAGGTCGCGAAGGATCTCCCACAGGTCGAGCCGAGCCTGGGGATCAAGACCCACCGTCGGCTCGTCGAGGAACATGATGTCCGGCTCGTGCATCAGAGCGCGCACGATCATCAGCCGCTGCTGCTGGCCGCCCGATAGCTCCGACATCTTTGCAGCCGCTTTCTCGGACAGACCCAGTCGCTCGAGAAGCTCGTAAGCGCGCTTCGTCGCGACGTCGAATGGAATCCCGAAATACGCCGCGTGGAACTGGAGATTCTCCAGCACGTTGAGACTCAGGTCGGCGTTAGGCCGTTGAGGAACGACGCCGATGGTCTGCCGCACGCGCACCGAGTCGTGCACGACATCGGCGCCGGCGACAATCGCCTTGCCGGCGGTGGGAAGAACGCGCGTGGTTAGAATCCCGATCGCCGTCGTCTTCCCGGCCCCGTTGGGGCCGAGCAGGCCAAAGAACTCCCCGGCCCGGATATCGAGGTCGAGCGACTCGAGCGCGATCACGTCGTTGGCCGGCGTGGGAGCTCCGCTGGGCCAACCACCGAAGCCCGCGGCGGGCGAAGGGCGCCTGCGCTTGGTCTTGCCAGATCCCTTGTAGACCTTGCGCAGGCCACGCATCTCGATGGCGTTCACCGCTTTTTATTCTGGTTGTGCGCGGGCTGTGGGAGGCCCCTAGGCCCCGATCGGGTGCCAGGTCGTCTTGAACTCGATGAAGTCGCGGATCTCGTAGACGCTCTGCGCCTTCTCTCCGGTCCAGTCGATCTCGTCATCACGCTTCCGCGCGCGCACCCTCTTGATGCTCTCGGCAGCGCCGAGCTGGAGCTGCTTCTTCTCCTCCTGGCTCACGACCGCGTTGACGCCGCGAATGTGGGTATGGGTCGCGAACGTAGGCACCAGCTCCTTCCTGAAACCGGTGAGAATATTCACGACTCCACCCGGAAGATCTGAAACAGCCAGCAGCTCGCCGAGCACTATCGCTGGGTAGGGATACTCCTGCGACGCCAGGCAGACGCAGACGTTGCCCGATACGATCACCGGCGCGATCTGGCTCAGAAGTCCCAGCAGCGGGAACGCATCGTCGGCGATTATCCCGACGATCCCCATCGGCTCCGCCACCGTGAAGTTGAAGAACGGGCCGGCGACGGGATTGGTGTTGCCGAGCACCTGTTCGTACTTGTCGGACCAGCCCGCGTAGTAGATGAGACGCTCTACCGCGGCGGTGACTTCCTTCGCCGCCGCAGCCTTGGTCGCAGCGCCGGAGATCACGAGTGCGTCCGCCATCTCCGCGCTCCGCGATTCGAGCATCTCACCGAGGCGATAAAGAATCTGTCCGCGGTTGTAGGGTGTGCGCTGCGCCCAATCCGGACCAGCCTTGGCCGCGGCTTCAACGGCGTTGCGGAGATCCTTGCGCGTGCACTGGGGGATGTTGCCGAGAAGGCCAGCATGACCTTTCGGAGCGGCCTCACCTTTACGTGTCGTTTTATGAATCGGAAAAACGCGTCCGCTCTCGGACCTGATGAACTGGCCGCCGACGTAAACCTTGGGCGTCTTCGTAACCGGAATGCGCGGCATGTTAAACGATCTTCCCGTAGTCCATGAGTCCCTGCCGTCCCCCTTCGCGCCCGAAACCGGATTCCTTGTAGCCGCCAAAGGGCGACGACGGATCGAACTTGTTGAACGTGTTAGCCCACACTACGCCCGCCTTCAGCAGCGTGCTCATCTTGAGAATCCGCGAGCCCTTGTCGGTCCATACGCCGGCCGAAAGTCCGTACATCGTGTTGTTCGCCTTCTCGACTGCTTCCTCCAGCGTCCGGAATGTCAGAACGCTCAGCACCGGTCCAAAGATTTCCTCTTTGGCGATTCGATGGCTCTGCGTCACGCCGGTGAAGACGGTCGGCTTGAAGTAGTAGCCCTTCGTCGGCAGATGACACACCGCGGATTGGTACATCTCGGCGCCCGCCGTCACTCCCGAATCGACCAGCTCGCAGATCCGGTCGAGCTGCGCCTTCGAGTTGATCGCGCCCACGTCGGTGTTCTTGTCGAGGGGATTTCCGACGCGCAGAACATCGATGCGGTTCTTGAGCTTCGCGACGAACATCTCGGCGATCGATTCCTGAACGAGCAGCCTGCTCCCCGCGCAGCACACATGGCCCTGGTTGAAGAAGATTCCGTTGACGACGCCTTCGACCGCCTGGTCAACTGGCGAATCATCGAATACGATGTTCGCCGCTTTTCCGCCCAGCTCCAGCGTCAGCTTCTTGTCGGTGCCGGCGAGCTGCCGCATGATGATCTTGCCGACCTCGGTCGAGCCAGTGAACGCGATCTTTGCGGCAGCAGGATGCGTGACCACCGCGGCGCCGGTCTCGCCCGCACCGGCAACGATGTTGACGACTCCCGCCGGCAGCTCCGCCTCGAGCAGTAGCTCGGCGAACTTCATCGCGGTGACCGATGTCGTCTCCGCCGGCTTGAGCACGACTGTGTTTCCCATCGCCAGCGCCGGCGCGATCTTCCACGCCAGCATGAGCAGGGGGAAATTCCACGGTATCACCTGACCAATGACGCCGAGTGGAACGACCCTGGCGCCGGGCACTGCGTACTCGAGCTTGTCGGCCCAGCCGGCGTGGTAGAAAAAGTGCGCGGCGGTCATCGGCACGTCGAAGTCGCGCGACTCCTTGATCGGCTTGCCGCCATCCATCGACTCCGCGACCGCAAACTCGCGGGCGCGATCCTGAATCAGACGCGCGATCCGGTAGAGATATTTTCCGCGCTCGGCGCCGGGCAGCTTGCTCCAGAGAGAGAAAGCCTTCTGCGCCGCCTGGTACGCCGCATCAACGTCCGCCTGGCTGGCGAGCGCGATCTCGGCCAGCACTTCCTCGGTGGCAGGATTGATCGAGTCGAAGTACTTACCCGACCTGGGCGGCACGAACCTGCCGCCGATGAAGAGGTCGTACTTCGGTTTCAGCTTCGGATCTGCGGTCTCCGGCGCCGGATCGTACTCCCACAGATCGCCGAATATGAGCTGCGGCACCGAGCTGGTCGTCGCCGCGGGGCGCGCAATAGCTCTAGGAGTTGTCATATCAGTAGCTCTCCGCAGCCTCTGTGAAGTAGTACGGCGCCTGGTATGCGCCGGTCTTTTCCTTTTCGATCTGCCTCAGCAGGTCGTTGAGCAGCGAGCTGGCACCGAAGCGATAGCGCGAAGAGTTGAGCCACGCATCGCCCAGTGTTTCCTTGACGGCAACGAGATAATGGAGTGCCTGCTTCGCGGTCCTGATTCCGCCGGCGGGCTTCATCCCGATCGCGATCCCCGTCGCGAGATAGAAGTCACGAATTGCTTCGATCATCACCTGGGTGTTGGCGAGCGTCGCGCTGCCGGAGGCCTTTCCAGTGCTCGTCTTGATGAAGTCGCCCGGACGAATCACCTGCATCGCCAAAAACGATGCCGCGCGGACGTTGTCGTAGGTGTCGAGCTCGCTCACTTCCAGAATCACCTTGAGCTGGGCGTCGCCGCACGCTTCCACCACGGCGCTGATCTCGTCCTGAACGGCGTTGAACTCGCCGGCGAGGAAAAGCCCGCGATTGATGACCATATCGATCTCGTCTGCTCCATCGGCAACGGCGAGCCTCACTTCTTCCAGGCGAAGCGGCAACGGACTCTGTCCCGACGGGAACGCCGTTGCAACCGAGGCAACCTTGATCGCCGTGTCGGCAAGCCACCTCGCCGCGTGCTTGACGAGAAACGGATAAATGCAAACCGCCGCGACCGGGGGCACATCGGTGTCGAAACTAGGTCGTCGGGCTTTCTGACAGAGCGACGCGACCTTTCCCGGGGTGTCCTTCCCCTCGAGCGTCGTGAGGTCGACCATCGACACCGCGGTCTTCAGACCCCAGAGCTTTGAGCCCTTCTTGATGCTCCGCGTCGTGAACTTCGCCACGCGCTCCTCAATTCCGACTTGATCGACGGTGCCGATTTCATCGAACAGCTTGTTGAAGCTCGTGCGCATCGCGGCGGGGGCTGGCATGGTCCTTCTAATATCGCGCCGGGAATCCTCCATTACAACGCTCCGTACAGCGCGCACACGTCCCGAAGTCCCCATTACGACGTTGCGCCCGGAGCGTTTACTTTGGCGGTATGGCTGAATCGCGCCCCTACGCCGTTCTGTTCGACCTGGACGGGACTCTCGTTGATTCGATCGCGCTTCTTCTCGCGTCGATGAAGCACACTTTTCACGGCCGACCGCGGCAGCCGAGCGATGCGGAGTGGATCGAAGGACTGGGAACGCCCCTCCCGAAGCAGCTCACGCCGTACGTCGAATCCGACGAGGATCGTGAGCGCCTCGTCAACCGCTACCGCACGTTCCAGCTGGAGAATCACGACCATCTCATGGCGCACTACGAGGGAGTCATCGACACGCTCGCCCTGCTCTACCAGCGTGGTCACCGGATGGGCGTAGTGACCAGCAAGGGGAACATGATGATGGAGCGGGGGCTCAAGTTCATCGGCGCGGACGATTACATCGAAGTCGCGATCGGCTACGACTCGGTGCACATCCACAAGCCGGATCCCTACCCTGTCCGCGCGGCGCTGGACAAGCTCGGCTACGATTCCAACGAAGCGGTATTCGTCGGCGACTCGCCGCACGACATCAAGGCGGGAAATGCGGCCGGCGTAATCACGATTGCCGCGCTGTGGGGACCGTTCACCCGCTCAGCTCTCGAGCCCTACAAGCCGACGCACTTTCTTGGCGATATCAAGGAGCTTCCGTCAATGCTTGACCGAATCTCCACGAAAAATGCGGGGTAATATATTTCGCACGTCAGACCCTCTTAGGAGCTAGCCAAATGGGTGTGTCATATCAAACGGGAACGCTGGTCCGTACCGGAGAAGAAAGAGCGACGCTCGTGCGCCGTACTTACTCGCTGGTGCTGGTCAGTGTGCTGGTGACCATGGTTGGAGCGTCATTCGGGCTGTCCCAGCCGAATCTGATGCTGGCCGTCGCTCAGCATCCCTTCATCGCATTCTTCTGCTCGCTGGCGCCGCTTCTCATGGCGACGCGAAAGAAGGCCGAGTTCCCGATGAACATCGGTCTGGTCCTGCTGTTCAACTTCGTGATGGGTGTGATCATCTCGCCGGCGCTCTACTTTTACGGAAGGCAGCAGCCCGGATTGATCCCTCAGGCCGCGGTGCTCACCCTGGGCGCGTTCGGGATTTTGACGCTTTATGCCTTCGTGAGCCGCCGGGACTTCAGCGCGTGGGGAAGCTTCCTCATCGTCGGGCTCTGGGTTCTGATCCTCACCAGCTTTCTCAATTATTTCATCGGAAACGGCACCGCCAACATCTGGCTCGCGTCAGTGACGGTGCTGCTTTTCAGCGGGCTGCTGGTGTTCGACACCTGGCGCCTGCGCAATTTCTACGGGCCGGACGAATACGTCGGAGCGGCGGTGCAGATCTACCTCGATCTGCTGAACATGTTCATGGCGATACTTCGGCTTACTGGCAATCGGCGGAACTAACTGCGAACTGCAACGGAGAACTGCCAGGCTGCCCGCTGCCTGCTTGAAGCTGCCAACCACCAGCCTCACT
>JALYKM010000217.1 GCA_030774785.1 Gemmatimonadota bacterium | reverse complement strand
AGCGTGTTGCGGAGAAAAATCTCCGCATAGCCACCGAGGGAGACCACGCCTTCCTGGATGCGCGCGCCGCCGGAATCGTTGAGACCGATCACCGGTGCGCCGTTTCGCATTGCCAGATCCATGATCTTTACGATCTTCTCGGCGAATGCTTCAGAAAGCGACCCGCCGAATACCGTGAAATCCTGCGAGAAGACGTAAACGAGCCGACCGTCGATCTTCCCGTGGCCTGTAATGACGCCGTCTCCATAGAACTTCTGCGCTTCGAGCCCGAAGTCGGTGGACCGGTGGACGACAAACCGGTCAAGCTCGACGAACGAGCCCTCGTCGAGAAGAAGCTCCAGCCGCTCGCGAGCCGACAGCTTGCCTTTTTCGTGCTGAGTCTTGAGCCGCGCCTCGCCGCCGCCTTGCTCGGATTCAGCGCGCCGTCGCTCCAGCAGCTCGAGCTTCTCTGGCATTGTCATCGTCGCGAAAAGCTAACTCTCGGTGGAATGAGCATCTAGCGCCGCAGCGGGCGCGCGCGGATCAAATCGCTCGAGCGGGACTCAAAAAAGTATGGCGAGACTACCCGATATACCCCAGCTTAGCGACGGTCCTGACACCACGCCGATCAATTTCCTGCGGAGACACTTATATGTTCGCCCAATACTTTCGGTTCGCCGTTATCTCGATCGCGGCTGCCGCCTCAGCGCTTCCGTCACAGGCGCCTGACGCACGCGCTCCTTCGGCCACCAAAGTCATTCTCCCTGCCGCACAGCAGATCGCGGCGGCGGTTCTGCCGGCACCCGCCGATCTTCGAGCGACGGCGACGGTGCTTGGATACAGGCCTGACGGGACGCTTGCGACGCTGCGGAAAGGCAATGGGCCTTTAACCTGTCTCGCCAGCGATCCTGCAAACGCCGAATTCCATGTCGCGTGTTATCACCGGTCGCTGGAAGCATTCATGGCTCGCGGTCGCGCGCTCCGCTCGCAGGGAATCAAGGGTGGCGACGTAGACTCGGTTCGGTACCGCGAGATCCGGAGCGGTGCGCTGAGAATGCCGAGGGCTCCCGCGGTTCTCTACTCCCTAACGGGGAAACCTGGCAGCTTCGATCCCGCGACCGAAACGGCAAAGGGCGCGCGACCACTCTTCGTCGTGTACGTCCCCAACGCCACGCCGGCTTCACTTGGCGTCTCCGCAGTCCCTGCCGAAGGCATTCCGTGGGTGATGTTCCCGGGCACACCCAAGGCGCACATCATGTTCGTGCCCAAGATGTGACGCCGACATCAATCAACCCGAACTGCGAAGACGCGTTCGAGCGCATGGAGACGCGGCGCGCGCATTGCTAGGTTTCAGGGCAACTGATCGGCACTATTCCACCCGTCCAACTTGACTCCACCACGACGACGACCGCGCAAAGCGCGTAAGCGTGTCCGAGGCCGCCCGGCGCAGCAGCACACATCGTTGCCAACGAGCCGCAATGCGTACATGGAGACGCGGCAATGGCTGCTGGACCAGCACGGACCGGTGTGCGCGTACTGCGAGCAACGCGTTAGCTCGAGAGCGATCACCATGGATCACGTGACGCCGCGGAAGGGGAAGACAGCGTACGACCGGCGCGACAATCTCGTGCTCGCCTGCCCGGCCTGTAACGCCCTCAAGGCAGACCAGCCGTTCCTCGCCTTTCTGTTGGGGCGGAGAGCGCGGGCCGCCAGCCTGCTGCGATACGGTGGGCATTTGAGCGCCATGCTGCTTGACCTGGCCAGAGAGATTGCTGGACCGGAAGCGGCCGCGCGTGCCGCGCGACTCGCCGACCCCGACTACCCGTACCTCGACTAGGAGCCGGTCCGCTCCAGCTCGCTTTTTTCTTCGCGCTCCTGGCTGGAGCTGTCGGCGGCTGGTTCTTCGAGCTTCGCGGCTGCACGCTTGCGCCGACTCTCCGCTGAGCGCCGGCTCCCCCCTTTCAGTCTTGCCTTGAGAAACGAGAGAACGTCCATCTCGTGCTGACGAAGGGTTGGACCGTGGGACTTGCGCTTGCTCCACGTTCGCTCCGGCAATGGCGGGAGGACCGAGCCTTCCAGATACGCTTCGATTAGCGCCGGATGGATGTAATACTTGCGGCAGACGCTGCGGGTGTTGCCGAGTCGCTTTGCCGTGAGGTCGACGGCGGCGACGATGTTTCGCTCGGCTTCGCGCTTGCTCTTGGCAGGGCCGGTTTTGCGCAGCGCCTCGGCGACGAGCATGGTGCCCGCCCAGGTACGGAAATCTTTCGCGGTGATTTCCTGCCCCGTGATGTCCTGCAAGTAGGCGTTGACGTCCTCGGCCTGAACCGTCTGGCGCTTGCCCTCGTCGTCCAGGTACTTGAACAACTCCTCCCCGCGCAACGCCTGGCATCGCTGAACAACGCGTGCTATCCGTCTGTCCGTGACGGCAACGGCGTGCTGGATGCCGCTCTTGCCGCGAAACTCGAACCGCAGCTCTGATCCAACTACAGCCACGTGGCGGCGCCGGAGGGTCGTAAGACCGAAGGACTTGTTGGTCTTTGCGTATTCGTCGGAGCCGATGCGAATCAGCGTGGTCTCCAGCAGCCATACAACGGTCGCCATGATCTTGTCGCGCGCCAGGCCGGGTAGCTCGATGTCGGTCTCGACGCGCTCGCGGATCTTCCAGAGCACGTCACTGAGCTCGAACATGCGCTCGAACTTCGTGCCGTCGCGGTGGCGGCGGAAACCGGGATGGTAGCGGTACTGCTTTCGGCCACGCGCGTCTCGAGCGGTGACCTGCAGGTGACCGTCTTCGTGAGGACAGATCCACACGTCGGTCCAGGCGGGAGGAATCACGAGCGAGCGGAACCGATTGATCATTTCGCGCGAGCGAATGACCTGGCCGTCGGAACCGATGTACGTGAACCCGCGACCGTGGCGCTGACGGCGAATACCCGGCATCGCATCGGTAACGTATCGGAGACCCGCAGCGGCGGCGGACCCCATGTACTCGTGAGAGACGGACTGACCCAGTTTTCCTCCTCGGGCTCGCGCGCTTGGTGGTCACGCCTCGGGCCGCGAGACGGAGAGGCGGGGCGTCGGATATGGACGCGACAAGCCCGTCGCGGCAACGGAATTTCGCTTATCCAAGCTCTCAACTGCGCCTATTGGGGGACACGGCGCCTCACTCGGTGTTGTGCACCCTCCGGATACTCGTCGATCTTACTCCCGAAGGCGGGAGGACAAATCGAATCTGAAGCTCACGTACTGAGCTCCACCATCAGCGTCCCGTCAGCGACGGAACGAAGCGGCATCGACGGAACGAAGCGGTATCTAGGAGGCGCTGGGCAGAGTGAAATAGAATGTGCTGCCGAGCCCGACATGGCTCTCAACCCAGATCCTCCCGCCGTGCGCTTCGACGATTCCTTTCGCGATCGCCAGCCCGAGGCCGATTCCGCGCCGGTCTGACGGCCTCGCCTGCCAGAAGCGGCCGAAAATGTGTGGCACCTGCTCGGGCGGAATGCCAGGACCGGTGTCGATGACACCGAACCGCACCTCGCCGTCGATCCGCTCGGCGCAAACCGTGACGCGTCCGTTCCGAGGCGTGAACTTGACCGCATTCCCGACGAGATTCGACAGCACCTGCTGTATTCTCGCGGCGTCGGCGACCACCGGAGGCAGGTTTTCCGCGATGCTGGCCTCGAGAAGTATCGTGCCCCCATTGGCGAGCGGCTGCAGCATCTCGACAGTGTCGTTGACGAGCGAAGCCGCCGACTCCGGCTTCGCTTCAATGCCAAGGCGGCCGGATTCCATCCGCTTCACGTCGAGCAAGTCCTGGATCATCCGGTTCATGCGGTCAGCCGCACGTCGCACGATCTCGACCTGCCGACGCTCCTGGGTGCGCTCGACCGGCGTCGTTTCCAGCATGAGACTCGCGGCCATTGTCACTGTGTTGAGCGGATTGCGCAGGTCGTGCGCAACTACCGCGAGCACGTCGTCGCGTGCACGCGTTGCCTGCTGCGCTTCGTGAAAGAGACGCGCGTGCTCGACCACTATCGCGGCTCTCCTCGCGAGGTCGGCGGCGAGCGAAAGATCAGCGACTTCGTAACGGCGCCCGGAGCCCGATGTAACCAGCGTCAGCGCGCCGAGCGGCTTCCCCGAGTTCACCAGAGGAACGCAAATGAGAGAGCGCGGCGCCAACGCCTCAACGGTGCGCCGCTGCTCCGGCTCCGCAAATGAAGCGCGGATGAAGGCGGGCGTGATGTCAGCTTCCAGGACCGGCTCACCGGTTGTAATCACGCGAATCAGCGGATGCATCGCGGTGAGAGCGCTCCGGGGAAAGCTCGCCACTTGCCTGAGCAGCATTGACTTGGCCGGATCGACGTGTGCCTCTCCGATGCGCTCGAACCTGTCGCCGGCCTCGACGATGTCGAGGGCGCAATAATCGGCAAGCGCTGGCACGGCCAGACGCACCAGGGCGGCGAGCGTGGTCTCATAGTCGAAGGACGTGCTGAGCACGCGGCTCGCCTCCGCAAGGAGCGCCGCACGCTTCTCGGAATTCTCCGCTTCCGCGCGGGCGGACTGCTCACGCACGAGCGCATTCCCCTGCTCTTCGGCGCGCTTGCGCGCGGTGACGTCACGAAAGCTCCAGACTCTGCCCACTGCCGCGTCGTCAATTCGCTGCGGCTGGGAGTAACGCTCGAAGATTCGACCATCCTTGAGCTCGAGCACGTCGTAACTGGCTTCGTTGGGATGGCGGTACAGCTCGACCACCTTGGCCATGAATTCGTCGGGGTGAACGAGCTTTTCCAACGCCGCGCCGATTGCTCGCTGGTCGTCGCCGGACGCGAAGACCTCGGCCGAAATCCCCCACATGTCGGCCATCTTCTGATTGAAGCTCAGAATCTTTCCATCCAGATCGACAACCAGAATTCCGTCCGCGGTTGACTCGAGGGTCGCGCGAAGAAGCGAGAAAGATCTACTCGCCTCCCGCTGCACGTTGCGCCGCTCGGTGATGTCGTCAATGAACGCGACCAGATACAACGGCTCACCCTTCACCGACCGCACGATGGAAACGGTGAGGTGGACCCAGATGACGGAGCCATCCTTGCGGACGTAGCGCTTCTCCATCTTGTATTCGGGAAGCTCGCCCGAGCGAATGCGCCCGATGAAGTCGCGGCTGGCGGGCACATCTTCGGGATACGTGATGTCCTCGAGCTTGAGCTTGAGGATCTCCTCCCTGGTGTAGCCCGTGATCTCGCAGTAGCGGTGGTTGACGGAGATCCACTCTTCGGCGAGGGTCAGGTGGGCGATGCCGATCGCTGCCTGCTCGAACGTGGCGAGAAGAAGGTGGCCAGGCCCGCCAAGAGGCACGGCATACTCCGCCGTCCATCCGGGTACCGCGGAGGACGGCGCAAGCAACGTCGATGCATCGGGAGATGAGAAGCCCGCCATGCGGTCTCCGGCACTGATGAGCGTTCCACTATCGAAGCGGGGGAAGAGCGCGTCCCGCTGTTCAAATGTCGCATCCCCGGCGCAGGAGGAACAGAAGGAATTTTTTAAGTGCGGCGCAGTATTAGTCCACCTCGTCCAGCTTCCTGAGGCGTGGAATCTTCCAGGCCGTCACGCCGACCACGCCCAGCGTCGCCAAGCCACCGAAGATTACCGAACGGACCGTCCCGAGCAGCTTCGCCGCGACGCCTGACTCGAACGAACCTATCTCGTTCGAGGAGCCGATGAAAATCTGGTTGACCGCTGACACTCTCCCCAGCATGTGCTGGGGAGTGCGCAGGGTGAGAAGGGTCGAGCGAATGATCACGCTCACGTTGTCCACCATTCCGCTGATGAGGAGCAACACGAGCGAGATCCAGAACGACCGGGAGAGCGCAAACAGGATCCAGCACAACCCGAAGGCAGCAACACACAGGAATAGTGTTGGCCCCGCTCTCCTGATTCTGCGGTGAATCAGAAAACCCGAAACGAGGACCGCGCCTGCGGCCGGGGCCGCTCGCAGCACACCGAGCCCCTGTGGACCGACGTGAAGAATCTCTGACGCAAAAATCGGCAGCAAGGCTGGCGCGCCGCCGAACAAGACAGAGAAGAGATCCAGCACCTGGGCGCCGAGCAGCTCCGGCTGCGTCATCAGGAACCGGATTCCGGCCGTCAGATTCTCTCCGATGCCTCCCTCATCATCCACTATAGGCTGGCGTCTGTAGGAGATCTGCGCGAATAGCGCGAGCGCGGTCGCGCAAAAAACCGCTTCAACCATGTAGGCCAGGCGAGGCCCCGAGAAGCCGTAAATGACTCCACCGAGCGCCGGTCCCACGACCGCCGCGAATTGCCAGAGCGATGACCGCCACGTCACCGCGTTCGCATATGTCTCGCGGGGGACGATCTCGGCCCCGAGCGCAGTTCGCGCTGGCTGGAGGAAGCTGCGGGCGAGACCGCTCAGGCCCACCACCGCGTAGATTGGCCATATGCGTCGCGTCAGGAAGCGGGCGGAGTATACGGTCAGGACGAGCAGCGCGATCCCGCACAAGACCTGCACGGCGAGTGCGACGAGCGAGAGGACCTTCCGATGGTGCCGGTCGGCGATGTGACCGGCATAGAGAGCCGCACCGATGAACGGTACCGCCTCCGCGAGACCGACCAGCCCCAACGACAGCGGGTCCTTCGTGAGCGCGTACACCTGCCACGCCACGACGGTCGCCTGGATTTGCGTTCCCAGGGTCAGGGCTACCAGGCTCGCGACGTACCAGAGGAAATTGGGATTGCGAAGTGATATGTACGGGTCGTTTCGCTCTGCCATTCCTCGAGGCGCCTGGTGTCAGGAAGCCGGATGATACGGTTCCGTCACCGTGCGGGCAATCATCCGGATGTGGCGCGCCGGAAGCAGGCGCATTCTATTTCTCAGCGCGACTCCGAGGAGGAATAGTGACAGCGGCGAGAGCGAGCAGACCGGCTGAGGGAGAATTTCTTCCGTACTACGAGAAGTACATCGCGCTCGTGCCGGCAGGCGATGTGCTGTCCACGCTCGATGCCCAGATGGCCGAGACGCAGGCCCTCCTCCGCGCGCTTCCCGCTTCCATCTCGACCTACCGCTACGCGCCGGACAAGTGGAGCGTGAACGAAGTCCTTGGACATCTCATCGACAGCGAGCGGATTTTCGCCGCACGTGCTCTCAGGTTCGCGCGCAACGATGCCACGCCGCTGCCGGGATTCGAGCAGGACGACTACGTGCGGAATTCGAAATTCGATGCGTACCCGGCCGCCGAGCTGGCGTCAGAGCTGGATAGTGTGCGCCAGGCAACCGTCTTTCTGTTCAAGCACCTCGAGGAGGCCGCCTGGATGCGTCGGGGCATTGCCAACAATGCCGAGGTTTCGGTGAGGGCTCTTGCTTACATCATCGCCGGGCACGAGCTGCATCACCGCGAAATTCTCCGCACGAGATACCTCTAGCGAAGAACAGCTGACTCAGGCGCGTGGCAGAGTCAGTGTGAAGGTCGCGCCCTCGCCGAGGGTGCTGACGACGGTGATGTCGCCTCCCATTCGGCGGGCCAGATCCCGCGAGATCGCGAGGCCGAGTCCGACGCCTTGCCGCTCAGCCACGGGACGAGTAGTAAGCTGAACGAAAGGCTCGAAGATCGCATCCAGCTTGGACTCGGGGATCCCCGCGCCCGTGTCACGCACATTGACGCACGCCATCGCTGGATCATCGGCCGAATCGGTGGCGCTCACGCTGATCTCCCCGCCTTCTCCCGTGTACTTGATCGCGTTGCTCAGAAGATTCAACAGTATCTGCTGAATCTTCTCCCCGTCGGCGAGCACTGTCGTGACGGCACCGCCTGCAGAGTCCGATGCTGCCGTAATCTTGCAGGTGAGCTTCTTCGTCGCGAACAGCGGCTCCACCATCGAGGTCACGTCCGAGAGCAGGGGCGCGAGGGGAATTCTCTCGAGCATGTACTCGATGCGCCCCATCTCGATGCGCACGAGATTCAGCATGTCGTTGATGAGCGAGAGGAGATGTCGCTGACTCCGCTGAACCCTCTCGAGCGCCTCGCGCTGGGTTTCCGTGACGGGGCCATGCACGCCCATCTCGACCAGCTGAACGTACCCGCCGATCGCATTCAACGGTGTGCGAAGCTCGTGGCTCATCACCGCTAGGAATTCGCTTTTGGCGCGGTTGGCGGCTTCCGCCTGCTCGCGCGCGGCCTTCTCGCGTTCGAGCAGGCTCTCACGCTCGGCGGCTGCCTCGCGAAGCATGGCCTCGAGCTCCTTCCGGTGCTCCACCTCTGCTTCCAGCGCCTTGGCGCGCTGCTGCAGAATGCTGATCTCCAGCAGCCGGCCATCGTCGCTCGCCTGGGTGTAGCGTTCAGTGGGAATCACGTGCCGATGCTGGCGGCAGATTGCCTCGAAGCCCGGTGAATGCGCTTCTTTCCGGAAATTGCTCATCCCGTAGGCGCAGAGCAGCGAGAACGAATGCGTAGCGGCGAGCTCGTTCCACAGTTCCTCCAACCGGATCGCGCCCTCGACGTTGCCTTCCTTCCAAAGGACGTCCACCATCTCCCCGTATGCGCGAGTTACGCTGTGGGTCGTCCCACAAACGGATCTGGCCAACACGTCGCCAACTGCGCCCTTGAACCGATGGGCGTCGGGCACGGAGCCCGACATGAAAGACGAGAGCGTCTCGTGCGCGTCGAGCATGGTCAGCTGGCCGCTTTGCCTGGCTCGGTCGACATCCAGGCCCTTGGCCTTTAGCCGCCTCGCGAACGCATCGCGATGGTCCGGCGTCGCTATCGCCAGAACCGGCTGACCGGACCTCAGCCCGGCTGCAAGAAAGTCCGAGACCGCCGTAGCTAGGTACGCCTCGCTGTCGTAGAATTGAACGATGTGAGTCGGGTCATCCCCGGCGTAGAGCGCAGCGTCGGCGGTGCGCGCAGGAACATGCGCGCTTTCCACAAGGCGAAGCTGTGATGGCTGCATCGTTTCTACCCGGAAATGGTGCGAACGAACACTACAGCTGTTTTCGCAAAAGCGAACCCCTCAATCTGACGGCAGCTACTCCGGAAAGTCACGGCACCGAGCTTCGCTCGTAAACGACAACCGCAACCGAATGATCGCCAAGCTCTAACGCCAGCGGGATCAGAGTGTGTTGCAGTTCCTCGGGTCTCCAGATTGGAAGCCGCGCTTGAACCATTGCGCTCGCTGCGCAGCGGAGCCGTGAGTGAATGAGTCGACGTTGATACGGCCCGTCGTGCGCTCCTGAATTCGGTCATCGCCAACGGCCGAGGCGGCATTCAAGGCGTCGTCGACCTCACCCTGCTCGAGCAGCCGGCGTTGGTCCGTCGAGTGCGCCCACACTCCCGCGAAGCAATCGGCCTGCAGCTCCAGGCGAACGGAAAGTTCATTGGCTGCTGACGGATTGGCTTCCTGCGCCTGCCGGACTCGCGCGTCCGTGCCGAGAAGGCGTTGGACGTGATGTCCCAGCTCGTGCGCGAGCACATAACCTTGGGCGAGATCGCCAGACGCGCCGAAGCGCTGCTTAAGCTCGTCGAAGAAGCCGAGGTCCAGGTAGACTCTCTCATCGATGGGACAGTAGAACGGCCCCATGACTGATTGCGCAGGGCCACAGCCGGAATCGATCGAATTCCGAAACAGCACGAGCCGGGCGGGATGGAACTGGCCTCCGTACTGAGGAAGAACCTTCGCCCAGGTCTTCTGTACATCGTCCAGCACGAAGGAGATGAACTGGACTTCGGTCTCTTCCGCCGCCGAATCCGCCGCCGTCATCGGGGCGCTCGCCGCTCCGACTGCGGGCTCGACTCCGAGATCGGTAAAAAGATTCCGTCCGAAGATGAGGCTCAGGGCGAGGACTACCACCGTGCCTCCGATTCCCATCCCTCTTCCCATTCCGCCGCCGGCAGAACGCCGGTCTTCGAGATTCGGGCTACGTCCGCCTGGTGTCCACCGCATGGGCCTTCCTCCAAGGGAGTTGCAGTTGCTGGAGGACGGTCATGGCAAGAAACTCGCCGCGAGAATGGCTAGGCGGGAGCGGTGGACGGCTTGTTGAGGACCGCGCGCACAGCCGCGCACAGACTCTCCGCGGTGAAGGGCTTCTGAAGAAATTCGGCCTCCGAGGTTCTGATGCCACGTCGAAGAATCTCGTTGTCGGTGTAACCCGACATGAACAGCACTCTCAAGCCCGGGCTCAGCTCGTGGAGCTCGTCGACCATTCCCCGCCCGCCGAGCGTCGGCATCTCGACGTCAGTGAGAACGAGATCGATCTCTCCCACTTCTTCCGCGGCGACGCGCAGCGCCATTGCGCCGTCAGATGCTTCCAGCACTTTGTAACCGGCCGCCGAGAGAACCCGCTTACCAAGCTTTCGCAGCGCCGTCTCGTCGTCCACGAGCAGAATAGTCTCCTTTCCGGTCGGTGCCCCGTGCTTGAGGCGTCTCACGCGGCCTGACATCGCCTCGGACGATTGGCGTGCGGCGATCTCGTCGCTCGATTCCTTGAGGGGCGAGCCTGGGAGCGGAACCGGTGCAATCCCCCGGTCCAGCCCCGTCGGTTGGGGCAGCGCTCGCCGGCTGGTAACGAGGAGCTTTTTCGTCAGCGTCTCCGCGCGCTCGGCTGCGAGCCGAATGTCCTGCGCCTCAGTTGCCGGAAGTCTCGCCTGCAGGAGCGTGCTCTCTATGAGCTCTGCGTTCATCCGGATGACGGTGAGCAGATTGTTCAGCCCGTGGGCCGCACTGCCGGCGAGGTCGGCGAAAGTGTTGAGCTCCTGTGTCCGTAGTGAGAGCGTCTCTTCGACGGTTCGGCCCGCGGAGAGGTCTTCAATGGCAAGCAGGACCGTCGCATCGGCGGGATCAGTAGATGGAACTAGCCGGGCGCTCAGCCAGAGCACGCCGTGGCCGCCTTCCTTGTCGTCGTTAACGAGCTCCAACTGATCGAATTGTGGCGCGCCGCGGAGAACCGTTTCCAGCATCGGACGGAGCTTCTCAGCCCACGCTCTGCCTCCCAGCTCGTAAACCTTGTGACCAACGCATTCCTCGGGCGCCAGCCGGAACATCGTGTAGAACGCCTTGTTGGCGGCGCGCACACTGAGCGCCGCGTCGAG
>JALYKM010000216.1 GCA_030774785.1 Gemmatimonadota bacterium | reverse complement strand
TTTTCCGTCCCCTCCGTGTGTTCCGCGTCCACCCTTCCGTCCTTGTGGCCTGCCCGAGGCAGTTTCAGTTGCCGGAAACTACACGTCTCGCGAGATAGTACAGCGCGCAGCCGAGAAAGAAGCTGAGTGGCAGATTCCATCCCTTCTTGCCCTGAAACTCCGGGACGAGATTGGACGCTCCCACATACAGCGTCACGCCGGCGGCGAGCGGCAGGCCCCACTGCTGGAGGAGTGGGAGCTGCTGCGTCAGTAGCGCGCCGATCAGGCTCGAGATGGCCAGCGCGCCGCTGGCTGCGAGCGCCGCTCCCTTGCTTTCGCCCGCCGCGAGAAATAGGCTCGAGATCGCGAGCCCTTCCGGCAGCTTGTGCAGCAGTATCGCCAGGAAAACCAGGATCCCGAGCGCTTCGCTCACTCCGAACCCGCTGGCGATGGCGACGCCGTCCACGAAGGTGTGAAGCATCAATCCCGCCAGCGCCGAGAAGCTCACCACCTTGGTGACGTGGTGGACCTCTTCGCCGAAGTGGAAGTGCGGGGCGAGCGTGTGCTGGGTGAGGTGCACCAGCAGATACCCGATCAGGATGACGAGCGCGGCGTTGGTGCCGTGGGTCAGGATCGCGTCCGGCGCGAGATCGAGCAGTGCCACCGACACCATGAACCCGGCGGAGAGCGCCACCATGTTGTCGAGCGCGCGGACGCTCCAGCGTGAGTGGGAGACTACCGCGGCGGCCCCGATTACGTTAGCGCTGGCTGCTACCGCCGTGTAGGCGAGTGCGGTGGCGTTCAATGGCTTCTACCCGCGCACGCCGTCATTCGGGCATTGCCTTGATTAGGACCGGGTGATATTGATAAAGAAACAACTACCAGAGAACGCTATAATGGCGGAAATGGGACCCTTTCGCACGACAGTCGGAGTCCAGAAGTTCGCGCAGGAAGGGCGCATCCACGAGCTGCCGGGTACACTGGTCGACACAGGAAGCGAGCTCACCTGGATACCGCGCGCGGTGCTCGAATCGCTGGAGATCGTCGTACAAAGGCGCCAGCCGTTCGTGGTGGCGGATGGTCGGCATCTGGAGCGTGACGTCGGCTTTGCTATTGTACATGCCGGAGGTACTTCGACCGCCGACGACGTGGTTTTCGCCGAACCGGACGACTCCGTGCTCCTGGGCGTGCGCACGCTCGAGGGCCTGAATCTTCGTGTCGATGTCGCCGGCAAACGACTCGTCGAAGCCGGGCCAATCCTGGCGGCCGTTCTCACGCACTCTTGATCGAGAGTCTCTCCGCGGCCGCGGCCACCGCGTCACTCAGTGCCGGCGCCGGCGTGCGCTCCCACGACTGCATGCCCCACAGCCGCTCTTCGAGCGAGGCGCGCTCCTCGAGGTTCATGCTGGTGAGGAGATAGACCCAGCGGTCAGACCTCGAGTAGATGAAGAGCTCCAGCTGCGGACTCAGAGTGATCTGGTCCTCAGGAGTGTAGAGCGTGATCTCCACGCCCCCATATGTCGAAAGCGGAACCTTGAGTCTCGCGACGGCGTCACGCACATCAGGGAGCGCAATGGTCTGCCCCGACCACGAGCTTTTCGATCTCGCATCGTGGATATAGACATCCACCGCCGGCGCCATCAGCTCGCTGAGCGTATAGAATAAATCCACCACGCGCTCTGCATTGGCAACGACCTTTGCTTCGTAGACGTCGCCGATGCGGGTGAAGGTGAAGCCGTCGTGGCCTGACCTGAACCTTTTCCAGACGGTCGAGTCTGGCGTCTTGGTGCGAAAGAGCGTCATGTCGCTGCCTTGGTGTGATGACTCCGGTGGGGCTTACGATGATGACTCAGTTCAGGCGGCGCTACTGCCATCCTTTGCCAGCTTCAGCAGCCGGTCGCGGGTGTTCCGCCCTGGATCATTAATAACCGCTTCCAGAAGCCTTCGTAATGTGACGCCGACTTGCGGACCCTGGATTCCGAGTTTTGCGAGATCGGTGCCGTCGATGGCGAGATCGGCGATCTCGATCGCATCCTTGTAGGCGATCCTCACCGCGCGCTTGTAGACCGCTGCTACCGTCTGCTTGTACGGCGCCGGCTGGCCTGCTTCACGCGCGGCCCACCAGAATGCGTCCGCCAGCCGGAGCAGTGGGGCAAGACGCGTGCGCCCCGCGCTGGCGGCCCAGGACCGGAGCACTGCGCTCGGCGGGGTCCGCTCTCCCCATGGATCCATCGCGTACGCCTCCTCGGCGTCGAGAAGCGCGCGGGTCATCGCGGGCCCGAGCTGCTGCCACCGCTCGATGAGAATGGCGATCCACTCGGTCTCGCTGTTCGAGAAACGAAGGTCCTTGAGAGTCTTTCGAACGGTGACCGCAGGCGCCGCCGCGAACAGCGCGGCGATCCGCGTAATGCGTCGTGCGGGCCGTCCGGGAAGACCCGGCCGCCGTAGATGATCGAGCACCCTGAGCTGGCGATCCGTGACGTGCGCCAGTGAAGGAATCAGCGTGGCGAGAGCGCCGCTGTCGCGCCACTTGGCAAAGGCCTGGCTCGGGAATCTCACCTGGTCCATCGTCTTCTCGATCTCCTGCTTCACCCGCTCGGCGGACAGCCGCGACAGGTGCGACGAGCTGTCGACTATCGCGGCCCAGGTGGCGGGATCGATCTCAAAGCCGAAGCGCGTTCCGAAGCGAATGGCCCGGAGTGCACGCAGCCGGTCCTCGCGCATGCGGTCCCACGGATCACCGACTGCGCGAATGATCTTCCGCTCGAGATCTTTCCGGCCGTTGTAGGGATCGCGGATCTCGTCGAGCTTTGGCGAGTAGGCGATGGCGTTGATGGTGTAGTCGCGGCGCGCCAGATCCTCCTCGAGCGATGCTCCGAACTCCACCACGGCGTGCCGCCCATCGGTGTGCACGTCGCGGCGGAAGGTCGTGACCTCGTGCATGACGTTGTTGACGTCGAGCACTCCGACGGTGCCGAACTCTATCCCCACCGGCACGGTGCGCTTGAACAGCTTTCGCACTTCCTCCGGCTTGGCCGCGGTGGCGAGATCCCAATCGAGATGCGGATGACCGAGCAGCGCGTCACGCACCGCTCCGCCCACGCACCACGTCTCGTAGCCGGCCTTCTCGAGCCGGTCGGCGATGCGGCGGACCGTCGCCGGTGGATTGAGCGGCTGTACCGCCTCTCGCTTTTGCGGTTTGGATCCGCCCCCGCCCCCGCCCCCGCCGACCTCTCCGCTGGCGCTCATGAGTCGAACATCTCTCTTATCTGGTCGTGGCTCATGCCGGAGCCGAGCGCAAGCATGAGATCAATGCGGGCCTGCTGGGCGCGGCGCGACCCGCCAAAGATTGCGCCCATCTCCTCGAGACGCCGGCCACCGCCCGGATA
>JALYKM010000215.1 GCA_030774785.1 Gemmatimonadota bacterium | reverse complement strand
GGCATGAAGCGCTCAATGGAGACGAGATCTCCCTTCGCGTCCATGGTGACTGCCATAATCCAATGACGCATGAATTCGTAGACGAAAAGCTTGCCGTCGTAGTACTGCGGAAATGGTCTGGCCGCGCCGCGGAAGTCGTCGCGGTGAAAAACCGGACCTGCCTCCGCGGCTCGTCCTCCAGTACCGACGATCGGGAAATCCGGTGACGGTGCGTACGGATACCAGATGTAAGCGCCGCGTGCGGGCGGCAGCTCGGTGAGACCGGTGTTGTTGGGTGAGTGATTGACTGGATGCGCGGGATCGAACTGCTCTCCGGCCACCACCGTCGCTGAGTCTAAGAACGTAGTTTTATAGTACGACTGGTTGTTGCCGACGAAGTACGGCCATCCGTAGTTGCCGGCTCCGCGCGCCTGATTGATTTCGTCGTAGCCACGCGGTCCACGTCCGACGGAGTCTACGTTGGCGTCGGGACCGACGTCGCCCCAGTAGAGGAACCCGCTATGAGAGTCGACCCAGATCCGATAGGGATTACGATGCCCCATCGTATAGATCTCGGGTCGGGTCTTGGCTGTGCCCCCCGGAAAGAGGTTTCCTTCCGGGATGGTATAAGTGCCATCAGGCTCTGGGTGGATGCGGATGATCTTCCCACGTAGGTCGTTGGTGTTCGCGGACGATTTCTGGGCGTCCCACGGCATTCGCCCTGGTCGTTCGTCGATGGGCGCGTAGCCGCTGGCGAAGGGATTCGAGTTGTCGCCTGTGGAGACGTAGAGGTTGCCCTTGCTGTCGAAGGCGATTGAACCGCCGGTGTGACAGCACTTCAAGCGCTGAGTTCCCACCTCGAGCAGAATCTTTCGCGAGCCGAGGTCGAGCGAGTCTCCTTTCATCTGGAAGCGAGCGAGCACGTTCTTCGGATCGGGGCCGGCGGGCGAGTAGTACATGTAGATCCAGCCGTTCTTGGCGAAGCCGGGATCGGCGGCGAGCCCGAGCAGGCCGTCCTCCGCCTGACTGCTGTCCGCGTATTTAGTGCTGACGGGGATCGTCGCGATCCGTCGCACGCGACCGATCGCCGGCGAATAAAGATTGACGTAACCATGTCGCTCGACAAAGAGCACACGCTCGCCGGGAAGGACGGCGAGCTCGACGGGCTCGTCCAGCTTCTGGGCGAGAACGACTTTGGTGAAGCGGTTCTCCTCCGGCCGCGCGCGGCCGAAATCGATCTTCCCCGTGCCCATCGCGTAGCGCAGTCCGCCTAGGAGGTGTCGAAGGAAGAGGGGCTCGGAGAAGGTCGCCTCGGTGTGACCTATGTTCGTGTAGAACGCGCGCCCGCCCTCATACTCATGATACCAGCTCATGGGATGGTGGTCGCCGTTCGTCCCGCCCTCGTAGCTTTTCTCATCGATGTCAACGAGCACGTGGATTGTCGGGTCGATCGATTTGAAGTTGTAGAACTCGTCCTCGCGATCCCAGCGCTCGGGCAGTCCATCGGTGGAAGGGTGGCTCTTTTCGAGCACACGGAACGTGCCTTTGCGAACGTTAGGGTTGTTCGGATGGCCATTGAACCAGGCGCCGGCGAGCCTGCCGTACCACGGCCAGCCGTACTCCGTGTCTGCGGCGGAATGAATTCCCACGTAGCCGCCACCAGCCTGGATGTAGCGCTCGAAATCGTCCTGCTGTGCGGCGTCCAGTACGTCGCCGGTTGTGTTCAGGAAGACGACGGCGCGGTATCGCGCGAGGTTCTTCGAGGTGAACGCGCCGGCGTCTTCGGTCGCGTCGACGGAGAACCCATTCTCCTGTCCGAGCTTCCGGATAGCAGCGAGCCCGACTCCGATGGAGCTGTGGCGGAATCCGGCCGTCTTGGAGAAGACGAGTACGCGGGAGTCCTGGCTGCGCGCGGCGACCGGGACGCAGACCGAAGCGAGCAGAAGCGCGAGCGGGAGGAGTCGTTGCATGGCGGTCCAGGGCTCAAGGGTGACGACCAGCGGACGGCTGCACGCCAATCTGCACC
>JALYKM010000214.1 GCA_030774785.1 Gemmatimonadota bacterium | reverse complement strand
GTCCGGAGAAGCTCAACTCGATGAACGCCGTCGGGTTCAATCTGGCGCGCTTCATGGATGCGGATCAGGCATAGCCGGTGATGATAGCGCTCGCCAGTCGAGTCGATCTGTTCACGATCTGGGTCACTGTACTGCTCGCGATCGGCTTGCATGTAGTCGGAAAGATTCCGAAGCAGCAGGCGGGGATTGCGGCTGCGATCACGTGGCTCGTCGGCGCGCTGCCGGCGGTGCTAGGAGCGTTGAGAGGAGGCTGATCGGGATCCTTCGCATGCTAGTGCGCTGTGATATCGGACGTCTAGGCGAGCACCATCCTCCAGAAATAAACGCCGTGATACGTTATTAGCTTGCATTCAGTTAGCAGGCTAATGACGGAGTGATTTGTTAACGATGCGCGCAACCCGTTGCTGGTACTTACGTTTCTGGCCTTTGCGTAACCGATCTCCGATCAATCCTTGCGAAAAGATTGCAGATAACGCGCGAGGCTGCAGCCTAAGTAGTCCACCTAATTGGCGTTAGCCGGACTCATATATGGTCCCTCATTGCAGGATGCTCCGTGACAACACCTTCTATTTTTCTTAGTCACAGCTCTCGCGACAAATTCTTCGTACGCGAGCTTGCTGTGCGGCTTGAACAGGCTGGCGTGAAGGTTTGGCTGGATGAAGCCGAGATGAACATTGGTGACTCGCTGACGAAAAAGATTGGCGATCGATTGAGCAGACGGATTTCGTCGGGGCCGTGCTCTCCCACAACTCGATTGCATCGGAATGGGTTCAGCGTGAGTTGCAGGTGGCGCTACAAAAGGAGTTCTCAGGGCGACACGTAGTTGTTCTCCCGATCCTCTTGGAATCTGTTGCGATTCCGCCGTTCCTGACGGACAAGCTATACGCCGATTTCACAAGTCCAGACAAAGCAGAAAAGGGTTTCAACCAAATTCTACGAGCGGTTGGACTCACGGTCGCCGCTGATAAACCGATACCCCAACCCATTATCCAAGAGCCACGAACGCCCACGCGCACTGAGTCGGAAAGGCGGCTCGCTACATTCGAAGATCTCCGGATTATCGGGCTGGACGAAGATAGAACCTTTAAGCCCGATCCCGCGAAGGCATTGTTTCATATGTACCTGCGTCTGTCGGAAGAGCCGCCTACAGAATGGGAGCAAATCTTTGAAGCGGAGCGGCGCTTTCCTCGGCATTCGATGTGGCGTAAGGCGTGGATAGAAGGCAACCATATCATCGTTCATTGCGTCCCCGACGAGTTGGAGAAATACCATCTCGGCGACTTGAAACAGGACGTGAGGACCGCAAACACGAAGTTCCGTGAGTACCTCACCGAGTTGGCGCAACGCGAAGCACAAGAGAGCGCCCGCGACCAGCGGGAAACAAACCAGATTCGTGACCTAAAGCAGCGCCTCGATTTTAGTGACTGAGCTCGCCACCGGGCGCCGGCTAACGAACGGTTCAGCTGACAACACTTTTTGTATGTCGCTTCGCCGCAATGGTTGTACTGTGCTTGCAGCTGAACCAACGCGTTAGGCTGCTCCGGAAAGTTGGACCGCACGACTTATGGGGAAGCTCTTTACCTGATTTCCTGACTGACTATTCACCGCGCAATGGGCGAATCCGACGATCTGTTCGCACTCTCCGAGCGTCTCCGCAGTCAAAGTAGTCGTGGAGACGACCCAGGCGTCGCACAACCGCTGAAAGCACTGAATGATGCCGCGAACAAGATAGGCCAAGCATGGAGCGGCTCATGGCTTGGCTATCAGTCCCGAGTGTATTATGAGGGCCTCACTGCTCCGCCTGCGGGAGCTCGGTTTAGTCAGGAATGGGGTTTCATTCAGACGTTCTCCAGCCACAGCCCCGGTGACTGGGAAGAGCGTCAATTCGATGAGGTCGTTGGACATATCGAGCGGCTAGCCGGCAACCCAGATATGTCCGAAGCAGAGTCCGAGTCCAATCAAGCGGCAGAGTTGTTCGACGAGGCGCGCTCAACGGCAGTTTCGAAACTCACGGTCGCATCCCAGAGACTTGAAGGCGATACATTCCTAGTCGATCTGCTGTCGAAGGCGCAAAAACTACGGATATTCAACCAGGCCGACTTCATTGAGCACGCTCGTCCGTCTGGTCAGGTGATATCGCGCGACATGGCCGCGATCGAAGGCGGCTTCCAGACCCCTCCACATTTCGCCGTATTGTCTCGCGTATATGCGCTTGGTCATCCGTTCGCGGCTTGTCGCGAACTGGCTAAGCTTGCTGAACGAGCCGCATCCCACCTGAAGGACTTAGAAACGAAGACGAGGAAGGGAGAACGCATAGGGACGAACGTGTTCATCGGTCACGGAAGGGCCTCCGCCTGGAAAGATCTGCGCGACTTCATTCGCGACCGCGTTCACCTCCCATGGGACGAGTTTAACCGTGTTCCGGTCGCGGGTGTAGCCAACATCGCTCGACTTTCTCAAATGCTGGACTCTGCGGCAATTGCTTTTCTCGTGATGACCGCTGAAGACGAACAAGCGGATGGAAAACTACACGCTCGAATGAACGTCATTCATGAGGCGGGCCTGTTCCAGGGTCGGCTCGGCTTCGAAAGGGCTATAGTTGTGCTCGAAGAGGGATGCGAGGAGTTCACAAATATCCAGGGATTGGGACAGATTCGTTTCCCTCGCGGGAATGTTAGCGCAGCATTCGAAGAGATCCGCCAAGTGCTCGAGCGCGAAGGCTTGATCGATTGATCCTGCGGTATTGGATGTGCCGCGGGCGATCCCGGTTTGGTTGCCACACCGTAGAAGCATCTCGACCAGCAGGCTAACGAACGTTGGCAGCTGACAAGCACTTTTCGGATGCGGCTTCGCCGCAATGGTGGTAGTGTGCTTGCAGCTGAACTAAGGCGTTAGATCACTCCCGACTTCGCTCTTTTACGATGCGCGTACCGCAACCGAGTGGTGAGAAGGGCAGTCTGCGGTTGATTCAGGCAATCGCTAGGCCGAATAGTGTCGCCTCGAACGCGATCCGAGCCGTGCTTGACCTACCGCCGTCTGTCACAATCGATTGGCGGTCCCCCAGAGAGGACGATGAGTACGCCGAATACCGAGACGCCGACTTTCTCTCGGTTGTTGGACTCGATCGTTTACGCCCTGACCTCCAAGCGTTCTGGCCGGACCGGGGTCCCCAGTGGGATGCGCTTGGCGTCGCCTCTGACGGTAAGGTTGTACTCGTCGAGGCGAAGGCGCACGCGCGCGAGATGGCTTCCACGTGTGCGGCGGGATCAGGTTCTCTCGAGCTCATTGTTCGCGCGCTTGATGCGGCTAAGCGCCATTACAGCGCACCCGCCGACCGTGACTGGCTTCGGGGCTACTATCAGTACGCCAACCGATTGGCGCATTTGCAGTTCTTGCGGGATCGTAATGTCGATGCGCACCTCGTCTTCGTGTACTTCCTCGGCGATACGGACATGCGTGGCCCGGACTCAAAGGAGGCGTGGGCGGGTGCGATCGACGATTGTCACACAGCGCTTGGCATCGCAGGCGAACGGCCGCAATCAGTGATTCACGACGTCTTCGTCCGGGGCGCTTAAGCCCTTCCGCAGAGTTGTCTAACGAACGTTACGGTTGACAAGCTCTTCTGGATTACGCGTTACGCGCGCATTGTTAGATGTGCTTGCAGCTGAACTAGGGCGCTAGGCAGCCGCTCTCGGCTGCTGTAATCGGGGTAGTTGCGAGTGCCACTCGTGATGAGGATCCAACGATAGGCGCTCGCGCGTCAGCTTAGGCGTTGGCGACGTGAACCGCGGAACCCGGAAGGGGATGTCGTGGGCCCACTGAGTGTTGTGAGTGGCGAGGAAGTCGTCGCTGACGGTTTGCGCAAGCTCGAGGACTTCGACTGTACAGTTCAGCTCATTGCCGCGAGGCTGGGAAGTCCCAAGCCTACTCGGTCCGAATCGCCCTCCGATA
>JALYKM010000213.1 GCA_030774785.1 Gemmatimonadota bacterium | reverse complement strand
AGTCGCGCAAGACTTTTCAGGTCACTGAGGTCAAGCGCCGCGAGCGCCGGAAGAATCCCGGCGCGCCATTCACCACCAGCACGCTCCAGCAGGATGCCGCGAAGAAGCTGAGCTTCGGCTCGAAGCGGACGATGCGTCTCGCCCAGGATCTGTACGAGGGCATCGAGATCGGCCAGGAAGGTGCCGTAGGCCTCATCACCTACATGCGCACCGACTCGACCCGCGTTGCGTCGTCGGCCGCGCTCCAGGCGCGCGATTACATCAAGATGATGTACGGCGAGCAGTATCTCCCTGACGCCCCGCGGCTATACACTGACGGCAAGTCGAAGAACGCGCAGGACGCGCACGAATCGATCCGCCCGACCGATCCAACGCGCCGCCCCGAGCACATCAGAAAGCATCTAAAGGAAGATCAGTATCGGTTGTACGAGCTGATCTGGCAGCGCTTCATGGCGTCGCAGATGTCGCCGGCGGTGTTCGATACGACGACCGTCGACTTCGACCTCGGTCGCTTCCTGTTCAGGGCGACCGGCAGCGTCGTCAAGTTCGACGGGTACCAGCGGCTGTACAAGGAATCACGCGAGGCCGAGGAAGGCAAAGCGCTCGAGGAAGAGCAGGGACTGCCTGTCGTCGAAAAGGGCGAGATTATTCCCGTAAGAGCGATCACACCGTCGCAACACTTCACCGAGCCGCCCCCGCGGTACTCCGAGGCAAGCCTGGTGAAAGAGCTGGAGCGACTAGGTATCGGCCGGCCGTCAACGTACGCATCGATCGTCTCGACACTTGTGGACCGCCGCTACGCACAGCTCGAGCAGCGACGGTTTTTTCCGACGCAGCTCGGCGAGCAGGTCGAAAAGGTGATGGTGAAGAGCTTCCCCGATGTCTTCAACGTCAAGTTCACCTCGCTCATGGAGACCGACCTCGACAGAATCGAGGAAGGCGAAGTGAACTGGCGGAAGATGCTCGGCGATTTCTACGGTCCGTTCGCCATATCCGTGAAGGGCGCCGACATCGAGGCGTTGATCGGCGAGGCGCACGATCTATCGGCCCTCGCCACCGAGAAGTGCCCGACGTGCGGCGGGAAGCTCGTCCCGCGGGGCGGATTCTTCGGGCCGTTCCTGGCGTGCGAGAATCACCCGAAAGTTTGCAAGTACACGAGACCTCTGCGCGGGGATCGCAAGCCAGCGCAGCTCACCGACGAGATTTGTCACGAGTGCGGTGAGCTGATGGTCATCCGTCACGGACGATCAGGGGAATTCCTTGGCTGCAGCAAATTCCCCAAGTGCCGCGGCACCAGATCGATGCCCACAGGCGTCAAGTGTCCGAAGGATGGCGGAGACATCGCGGTGCGCCGCTCGAAGAAGCGCGGCAAGGCGTTCTACGGTTGCTCCAATTACCCGAAATGCGATTTCGTGGTGTGGGACAAGCCGGTGGCCGAGACCTGTCCGGAATGCGGGTACGTCGGAGCGGAGTCGAAGTTCACCAAGACGCGCGGCGAGTACCGGCGCTGCATCAAGTGCGCGAACGAGTGGGACGTGGTGCCATCGCCCGAAGCTGTGGCGGTGTGAAGCGCAGCGTCACGGTGGTCGGCGGCGGCCTCGCCGGCTCGGAGGCCGCGTGGCAGCTCGCCACTCGCGGGTACGAAATAAATCTGCACGAGATGCGGCCCGTCGCGACCACACCGGCGCACAAGACCGACAAGCTCGCCGAGCTGGTTTGCTCGAACACCTTCAAGAGCACGGAGCTCACGAACGCGCACGGTCTGCTCAAGGCTGAGATGCGGCTGCTCGGCTCGCTCATCCTCGAGGCAGCGGACGCTGCGCGCGTAGCAGCAGGTAGCGCGCTGGCGGTGGACCGGGACGTTTTTTCCGCCACGGTTACCGATCGGATCGTCGCGGAGCCGCGCATCAGCGTAGTGCGCGAAGAGGTTGTGAGCATTGCCGCACCAGCGGTCATCGCGACTGGCCCTCTCACATCAGACAAGCTCGCTGAAGCCATTCGCTCGCGGCTTGGAGTTGGTGCACTGGCGTTCTACGACGCGATAGCGCCGATCATCGCGCGCGACTCAATAGACGACTCGATAGTTTTTCGCGGGTCGCGCTACGGCAAAGAGACCATGGAGGGCGCGGATGACGACGGCGCCTATCTCAACTGTCCGATGTCGCGCGAGCAGTACGATGCATTTCTCGCTGCTCTGATCTCCGCCGATCAATATCACGGTCACGAGTTCGATGAAGTGCCGTACTTCGAGGCATGCATGCCGGTGGAAGTCATGGCGAAGCGCGGACGCGACACGCTGCGCTTTGGCCCGCTCAAGCCGGTCGGACTGCGCGATCCGCGTACGGGCCGGGAAGCGCATGCCGTGGTGCAGCTCCGCCAGGAAGATCGCGCCGGCCGCATGTGGAACGTGGTGGGATTCCAGACGCGTCTCCGCATTCCGGAGCAGCAGCGCGTCCTTCGCATGATTCCGGGTCTCGAGCAGGCGGAGTTTCTCCGCTATGGCTCGATCCACCGCAATTCGTATCTCAACTCGCCCGCCGCGCTGAGTGCGCATCTGGCCGCCCGCGACGAGCCGGCGCTTCTGTTCGCGGGCCAGATCACCGGCGTGGAGGGGTACACCGAGAGCTCGGCGACGGGACTGCTGGCGGGGATCAATCTCGCCCGCATTCTGTCGGGTGACGACCCGGTGGTCCCACCACCGACGACGATGATCGGCGCGCTCTATCGCTACATGAACGAGGCCGATCCGAAGCACTTCCAACCGATGAACGCGAACTTCGGGCTGGTCGACGATCTTCCGGAACGCGTTCGGGACAAGAAGCGGAAGCGCGAGCTGCTCTCGGAACGCGCGCTCGCTGACATGCAGGCGTGGATCGAGGAGAAGAACGTACTCGGCGCTCCGGTAGCATGATCGGAACGACGGCCGTCGAGGATTTTCTCACTCATCTCGAGAAAGAGCGTGACGTCTCGCCGAATACCGTCATAGCGTACAGGCGCGATCTCGACGAGTTCGTCCTGTTTCTCGGGAGCTACTACGGCGTTCGCGAGTGGACATGGCAGGGGCTCGACCGGCTCGCCATCCGCGGATTCCTCGGCCACCTCACCCGCAAGAAGCTCAATAAGCGGTCGATCGCGCGCACCCTCTCGGCGGTGCGGAGCTTTTACAAGTACCTGCACCTGAACGAGCAGGTCGATGCCAATCCGGCTCGCGGCGTCACCACTCCCAAGCAGGACAAGTACCTCCCGAGTTATCTCGATCGCGCGCAGATCGAATTGTTGTTTCAGTCCGCCGAGCTGAAGGCGCAGGGAGGGAGGTTCGGCGATGTGCGGAATTGCGCGATCCTCGAGCTTTTCTACTCGACCGGGATGCGCCTGTCCGAGCTGCGCGGAATCAACCGCATGGACATCGATCTTCTCTCACAGCAGGTGAAGGTCAGAGGCAAGGGAAGGAAGGAGCGGATCGTTCCACTCGGAGATCACGCACAGCTGGCGCTCAGGAACTACGAATCGAAGCGCGACGAGCTGCTGCGCGGCATCGGGCCGACGGGCGATCGCACCGCATTTTTTCTGAGCAATCGCGGAAAGAGGATTTCCGTTCGCGCGATTCAGAACTCGGTGAAGGGATTTCTGGACAAGATCGACGAGAGCTCCGGGCTTTCAACTCACTCGCTGAGGCACACGTTCGCGACGCACCTCATGGACGCGGGCGCGGATATCCGCGCCGTGCAGGAGCTGCTCGGCCACGCATCGATCTCCACGACCCAGATATACACGCACACCAGCATCGAGCGCCTGAAGCAGGTGTACCAGAAGGCTCACCCGCGTGCGTGACGCGCCGTAGCTTCTACCGCGCGCAGGGGAGGGGGCTGAATGGCTAAGAAGCGACACCACTGGATCGTCCGTGTAACCCATTGGGTGAACTTCGTGGCGATCGTCATCATGGTCGGCTCCGGGCTCCAGATCTTCAACGCCTATCCGGCGTTCGCGAGAAAAGGCGAGATGTTCTGCTGTTATCCGTTCGAGCACAAGCCGGTTCCCGCCTGGCTTACCTTTGGCGGCTGGCTCGCGGGCGCGCGCAACTGGCACTTCGCGATGATGTGGGCTCTCGTGGTGAACGGGCTCATCTACCTCGCGTTCGTGTATCTCCATGGAGAATGGAGAGATCTCGTCCCGCGCAAAGGTGACATCCGCGACAGCTGGCAGATGGTGAAGTTCTACGCCTTCAAGCGGAAGGATCATCCGCATCAGGGGAAGCACAACGCGCTGCAGAAGGGGGCGTACTTCCTGTTGCCGGTTGCCGGCGCTCTCGCCATCGTCACCGGAATCGCGATCTGGAAGCCCGTGCAGCTCTCGTGGCTCACTGCTCTCTTCGGCGGCTACGTGTGGGCCCGCTATTGGCACTTCATCGCGATGGTCGTGATCGTCGCTCTTAGTGTCATCCACGTCTTCATGGTGTTCGCCGTCGATCCGTATTCGCTGCCCTCGATGTTCACCGGCAACTACGATGAAAAGCTCTCGCCGGAGGCGCGGAATGCGCGGCCCTTCTACCATCTTTTTCCGCGCCACGCGCGGGTGACGCCGACGCCCCCGCCAGAGGTTACGTGAGCACGGACAGGCGCAAGTTCGTCACGATCGGTGGAATCGACCGCCGAGAGTTTCTCTCCTGGGGCGGTGGTCTCGTCTCGGCCGCATTTCTCGCGGCCTGCGACTCGCGCGGGCCGAAATCCGCGGACAGGCTTCTCAAGTACGCGGAGCGGAAGAACCTAGGTGTCGAGAGAGCTCTGTACCGGCACACTGCGATTGATGTAGTACAGCGCGGCGCTCACGACGCCGGGAACAAGCTCCCCAGCTACTTCATCTCGCGAACAGTTCCGGTGTGGGACGAGAGCGCGAGAGGGAAGTGGGCGCTCGAGGTGAGCGGGCTCGTAGAAAATCCGGTGCGACTGACGCTCGATGATCTGCAGCGACTGCCCCGCGCCTCGAACCGCGTGAACCACTACTGCGTCGAGGGCTGGACCGCGGTGGAGACCTGGACGGGGTGTCCGTTCAGGGACCTGGCGAGTCTCGTGCGCGTTTCGCCGGACGCGCACTACGTCGACTTCCAATCGTTCGACGACGATTATCACGAGAGCTGGGACCTGGAGAGCGCGATGCACCCGCAGACGGTGGTCGCGTATGGTCTGGACGGCAAGATGCTCGAGCCCGCGCATGGGGCGCCTGCGCGCGTGTACTCGCCGGTGAAACTCGGCTACAAGAACACGAAATACTTAACGAAGATCGTGTTCATGCCGAAGATGAACGGAGGGTACTGGAGCGATCAGGGGTACGAGTGGTACGGGGGAGTCTGATTACTCCGTGATGGGTCAGTTCAACCTAGAACGACACAGATGCGAGAGGACAGAAGCAGAGTTTCGAGTTGCGAGAATGCCTCGCAACTCGCGGCTAAGCCTCTGTGTCCTCGCATCTGTGTCGTTCTAGGTTGACTTCCCTTGAACCACTAGCGACTAGCGAATCCGCGATTTGGTGGGCGTCTGATTCAACCGCGAGTTCTGTTCTCCCTCCCCTCGGCGTGCCGCTCCCCGGAAGAGCAGAACTTCCTTCAGGTACACCCGGTTCATGATCGCCCCGATGATCAATAGTGAGCTTCCCGCCAGGACGCTGACGGTCCCCCAACGCCAGGTATCGCGGCCAATCAGCGCCGCCGCCATGCAGAGCGTGCCGAGTGCGACCAGGGTCTGCCCCGCCTTGTGAGGCACGGCTCGGGTGCGCCGGCGCCGCTCGCGCAGCGGTGCAACACCACCGGCTTGCCAGGCATCGAGGGCGATCGTGAGCCCTATGAGCGCTACCAGCGCGCCCAGGATTATTGGGAATTGCTCCAGCTTCATGGGCTTCTGGAATGCAAGAAGGGGGCGCGGCTGAGCGCGGACCGGCGCGCCACCACCCCCGCGGCTGTTAATTTGAAGCGATGAAAAGCGACCTCGAGCGGGTACGGTCGACCACGATCCTCGCGGTGCGCCGCGATGGCCAGGTCGCGCTGGGCGGCGACGGACAGGTGACTGTCGGTCAGACGGTGATGAAGTCCAATGCCCAGAAAGTCCGCACCCTCCGGGGCGGCAAGCTCCTGGCGGGCTTCGCGGGCGCCGCGGCCGACGCTTTCACGCTGTTCGAGAAATTCGAGGAGAAGCTCGAGAAGTACCCGAACAATCTTCCGCGCGCGGCGGTGGAGCTGGCCAAGGATTGGCGGAGCGACCGCGTCCTGCGACGGCTCGAAGCGCTGCTCGCTGTCACCGATCGCGAGCACGGATTCATAATCTCCGGCACGGGCGACATCATTGAGCCGGACGACGGCATCCTGGCGATAGGGTCCGGCGGGCCGTACGCACTGTCTGCCGCCCGCGCTCTCGTCGAGAACACGGATCTTCCCGCCCGCGAGATCGTGAGAAAGAGTCTCGAGGTCGCCGCCGAGATCTGCGTCTATACGAATGCGAACATTACAGTTCTAGAGCCGACCTGATGGCTTCTCCCCGCACGCAACAGGCGCTGGAGCGTTTAGCCGGGCTTACGCCGAAGCAGATCGTCGAAGAGCTCGATCGCTACATCGTTGGTCAGGCGGACGCAAAGAAAGCCGTCGCGATCGCCCTCCGAAACCGGTGGCGCCGGCAGCGCACGCCGGACGCGATCCGCGATGAGATCTCGCCCAACAACATCATCCTCGTGGGTCCCACAGGTGTCGGTAAAACAGAGATTGCACGCAGGCTCGCCCGCCTTGCCGGCGCGCCGTTCGTGAAGGTCGAAGCCTCGAAATTCACCGAGGTCGGCTATGTCGGTCGCGATGTCGAGTCGATGGTGCGCGACCTGGTCGAGAGCGCGGTCAACATGGTGCGCGGCGAGCGCGAGACCGAGGTGCAGGAGATCGCCAAGCAGAAAGTCGAAGAGAGACTACTCGACCTTCTCCTGCCGGTGCCGCCCGACATCAAGCAGTCGGCCCCGACATCCGCGGCGGCTGGCGGTGCGCACCTGTTCGTGGTGTCGCCCAGCGGCTCGGTGGCGAGCGAGACGGATGCGTCAGAGGTTAGGTACAAGCGCACTCGCGAGAAGCTCAAGCAGCTTTTGCTCGACGGCCAGCTCGACGAGCGTCAGATCGAGATCGAGGTAACGCAGCACGCACCGGTGATGTTCGACATGATGGTGCCACAGGGCGCGCCGGAGGGAATGGACAACATATCCGAGATGCTTCAGGAGATGCTTCCGAAACGAACAAAGCGCAGGACCGTGAAGGTCTCCGAGGCGCAGCGGATTCTGCTCGGCGAAGAGCTCGAGAAGTTGATCAACAAGGAGGACGTCACCGCCGATGCGCTCGAGAGGGTTCAGAGCATGGGAATCATCTTCCTCGACGAAATTGATAAAATTACGGGCCAACGGGGTACCGCTGCTGGCGGACCTGATGTCTCCCGCGAGGGAGTCCAGCGCGATCTGCTCCCGATCGTGGAGGGATCCAACGTCCAGACAAAGCACGGGATGGTGAAGACCGACCACGTTCTCTTCGTCGCGGCGGGCGCGTTTCACGTCGCGAAGCCGAGCGATCTCATTCCGGAGCTGCAGGGAAGATTTCCAATTCGCGTGGAGCTTCAGTCCCTCACCGAAGCCGATTTCGTCCGCATCATGACCGAGCCCGAGAACGCGCTCACCAAGCAGTACTCGGCGCTCGTCGAGGCAGAAGGAGCGAAGCTGGAATTCACCCCAGATGGCGTGGCTGAGATCGCGAAGATCGCCGCACACGTGAACGAGCGGATGGAAAACATCGGTGCGCGGAGGCTTCACACCGTGATGACGACGCTGCTCGAAGACGTGCTCTTCGGGCTTCCCGACAGCGGCGTAAAAACCGTCAGGGTCGACCGGGCGCTCGTGCAGAGCAGACTCAGCACGATCGCCGACGACGAAGACCTGAGGCGCTACATACTGTAGTGAAAAGGCTCGTCGTCGTTCTCGGCGTGTTGCTGCTGGCGCTGGTGCTCGTCGCGACCATTCGCACGATCCGCTTCGTACCGAACGATAGCGACGCGGCCGCGATCGCTCCACTGGCCGTGAAGAACGACTCGATGCT
>JALYKM010000212.1 GCA_030774785.1 Gemmatimonadota bacterium | reverse complement strand
GCGTAAAGGTGATGCTCACAACCGCATCGGCATGCAGGTGCGCCGCGCTGGCGCTGAGTTCTCGCAGAAGTGCCTCCCGCCCCTCGCGAAGGGCCGCCTGGATCGTTGTGCTGCGACCGCCAACCGTATCCCGTATTCCGGCGAGGAATTCCTGAAACAGGTTCACACCCATGACGTACTCGGAGCCGACCACCCCCAACACGCGCCGAATTGGGCGATTTAGGCTCGGCGCAGTCGTGAGGATGGGCGACCGCCTTGGCTTGGCACGGCGACGAGCCTCCTCTTCGAGAGCCCTCCATGCCTCGGGCCGAAGGGCCGACTGGTCATTGCGGAGCTCCTTCGCAAGCTCGGCGTCGGTCAGGCCCGCTGCCATATCGCGCGCGTGATCAAGCCGATCCAAGTCGAACGGTCCTGTCATGGGATGGTCGCGCTCGTCCGTGCCCACGTCGCACGATCTGATGCCTAACGCCTTAGTTCAGCTGCAAGCACACTACCACCATTGTGGCGAAGTCGCATCCGAAAAGTGCTTGTCTGCTGCAAAGTTCGTTAGGCGTCATTGGTCAAGTTGCATGGCCGTTCCGGAACTTCTCAACTATGTCCTCGTACACGGAGTCGTTGAAGCTGGTGAAATCGAAAAGCATGAATAACGGCTGAAGTATCGCCATCACGTGCTTGGATGCGTTCGTTGACAACCCAGACACAGTATCCTCCACCTGTCCATCTGAGTGTTGCGCGACCGTTTTCCGCTCGAGAATCGATCGCGTTGGTCCGGCGCTCGCGAGAGTTCTGCCCTGAAGACCACCATGTGAGATTCGTACGCTCACACGAACGTCATCGGCTACGCCGATGTTTTTGTAATAGCCAGCTAAGAACAGGAACACCTCGGCAACGCGGACAATGCGAGTGTTGAAGAACATCAACGACTTGCCCCGCTCATCCTCAAACAGGCTTTGTTGGAGGAAGAAGTCACCGTTGGTCCGGGCTACCCAATAGTCGTAGGAAGGTGATCCACTCAGCCCTTTGCCTTCCGCAATTGCAATTTCGGCGACAATTCCATCTGTAACTGGACGTGGGCGATACTCCTCCCTGTTTTCCAGTAGAATCGCAATCGGCCACCCGAAGGTGCGAATCTCCGACAGGCGAACAGCGTTCAACAGGTCCAGTTGAGACTTTGCGATGGGCTGGTGAAGGGCAGCGCGTACTTCCATGAATCCTTCACGTCCAAGCTTCCCCAGGCCCGCGGATGCTTGCTTCTGATTGGTCGTGAACCAAGCATCATTGAGAACCGAGGCTCCGCTGGCAGTGAATCCCGTTGAACCAACAACGCGTGTTGGCGATACGGGCGCCGACGAGCTGGCTGCAAACGGATTCGGCCCAAGAACAGGCTTTGCGTTCATTGGCGCGCCGTGAAGTTCACGGACTAGCTCCTCCACCTTTGCCGCAAACTCGATGTCATTGCTAAAGTCGATGTACAGTCGTGCGCCCAAATAGCGCGGGATTAGCCGCGGGACACTGTCCTGGCGGGTGAGCGGAATGAATTTCTTGGTATCGATCCGTGAGACTAGCTCACCAGTAATAACCAGTTTTTCGTATCCAACCCCACCCTCGCCCCCATTCGCCTTCTCGACATACTTCGAGGTACAAACCAGGAGCACTCGATCGGCATCCGCGATCGATGCTTCCATAAACGCGACTGTGTCGCCGCCCGGCGACAAATCCCATTGATCGAGAACGGCGTCGATCCCCTGAGCGCGGAGCTCGGACGCTAGGCGTAGGACCCACGCACTGTGCTCAGGCGAGTCGTGCGAATATGAAATGAAAGCCTTTGGAGCGGCCATTTGCGCCAAGGATTGGTTGGATGACGCCTAACGCCTTCCGCATAACCCGCGCGCGCCGCAGCGCCCGCAAGAAGCGAAAACGGTTTCGCGCGTCGGGTTCATGCGGGGGTTAGCCAGCAGACTGTACGGGACTTGCGGTCTTACCCGTGAGTTTTCCGTATGCAGCCTCGAACAGCGGCAAAAGGTCAAGAACCTTCGTCTTGCTCGGATCGACGTACACGTACGCCTCCTTCCAGTGGCTCTCGTATTTCGTAATCTTGAGGCCGGTGGCCCTCGCCTCTGCCTCTGTCAATTTGAAGAAGAAGGACATGCTTCGGCTGCCGACCCACTTGAGGCCGAAGGCATTGAAGAATCCGGCCTTGAACCCACAGTAGTGCTTATTGAACTTCGTTTCTAAGTTCCAGCCCTTGCGCTGAACGAGTTCCTGAACGTCTTTCGCGAGCTTGAGAAAGAGCGTCGCACTCTCGGGATTGTACTCGGTTCGATAAAAGGCCTCGTCATACACTCCTAGGCCCGCAACTGGCCGTGGTCTCGCTTTCCGCTCCTCCGGCTCGAGCCGGTTGACAAGCAACAAGTGATTCTCACCGTCGATCCAGCGGCTGATCTCAACGAGATCGATTGGGTAATTGATCTTGTCGGCAAGCGCGAGAGTGGAGCGTAGGACTGTAGGCGCGACGATGATAATGCGGACCTGGAAATCATCCCAGGCGATGGAGATGTCCTCGGGCCGATTGGAGCACTCGAGCCACAGCGACTTGATGGAATCTGGATTTGTTTCCGCCCAGATAGCGTATTGCAGAACCTGAGGAATGATATTCGCATCCACCGCTACGTTCTTCATCTCTATGATGCAGACGTTGCCGTCACTGTCCACCGCGACGATATCAGGGATGCCGGCCTTGCTTCCGCCTCTGATCTGACGCTTGAGCGGAAAAATGTCTTCTAGGAGATCCGATGCTTCGAAGACCACTGTCTCGAACTCCTCCTCGGACTTGAATGGGGTTTCGAGAAGGCGCTTGGTCCCAGCTCCGCTTCTCCAAAAGAGATTTGCCATCAGTGTCCTCCGCGATTGATTGGCCGGCGTGTCTGCTGGCTAACGCCCTAGTTCAGCTGCAAGCGCGTTACCACCATCGCGACGAAGCCGCATCCGAAAAGTGCTTGTCAGCTGCAACGTTCGTTAGCCAGCTGAGTGTACGGGCGTCGTGCAACGGCCGGGCATGACGTCGATAACTTACTCGCCGGCCGACGGACCATTCGCCAGCCCGAAATACCGCTCAAAGAAGGTACCTAGCCTTTCAAGGACGGTGCGCTTCTTCGTCGAATGGGCGGAGTCAGCCGAAAACCGGGAGGCCGGCGGTAGAATCTTCGTGATCGCAGTGCCGGTGGCCGGGATCGATCCGTCGCGGAATGCGTTCTCCATGAAGTTCCGCGTTGCCGCACCATCCAGGCCCTCATCGGCGATGATGCGGTTCAGCTCCTCGGTCTTCCGAGCCGCGATGAACGCCAGCCATGCGGCGTCTACCTTGGCGGTGATGGAGATGGAATCCACGAACTGCTCGATTAGATCCTTCTTGTTGCGCAGGGAAGGACTGGCGGCGACGGCACGGTCGATGCTCTCGCGGATTTCCTTGTCCTTTCCCGTTCCCTTCGCCCTCAGGTACTGCTCGACGAGCATCAAGATGTAGTCGACGTTGACTTCGACCTGCTTGATCAGCTCGATCTCGAAGACCACATCGTCGTTGATCGTTTCCTTTTCGGCCGCGGCCTGACTGCGGAAGTCGGCATAGAGGTTTAGGTAGTTGCTTTGATAATCCTGAAAGTCCCGTGAGCTGAGAATCTCGTTCCCGGCGAACTCGTCGAAGGCTGTTAGGATGTTCCGCAGCCGCAGGATGGCGCCGAACAGCTTGATGAACTCCTTCTGCGCGCGTTCACCGACGATAGCTTGGCCTAGGGGGAAGCCGGCCAGCAGGTCGCTGACGAACTTCTCGTATTCGGTGTAGTACTCGCCGTACGGCTTGAGGAGGACGATGCCCTTTGCGTCTTTGTTGCCGAACAGCGCCAACGCGTCGTTAGTCTCCTGCTCAAGATCGCGGAAGGTGATGACGTTGCCGTACGTCTTGACTGAGTTAAGAATGCGGTTGGTGCGCGAGTAAGCTTGGATCAGTCCATGCGCCCGCAGGTTCTTGTCCACCCACAGCGTATTGAGCGTGGTCGCGTCAAAACCGGTCAGGAACATGTTGACCACAATGACCAGGTCGAGCTCTCGCTTTTTCAGTCGCTGAGACAAATCCTTGTAGTAGTTCTGGAATTTGTCTGCCGAGGTGTCGAAGCTGGTTCCGAACAGCGCGTTGTAGTCCCTGATCGCAGCGTCGAGGAAGTCGCGCGAACTCTGGTCCAACCCTTCGGTCTCGAACTCCTCCTCGTCCAGAAGTCCTCCGGCGGCGTCCTCGTTGACAGCGAAGCTGTAGATCAGGCCGACCTTGACTCGGCGCCCTTCCGGCACGACCTCTTGTTGCGAGGCGAACTCGCTGTAGTAGCACTTGGCAGCGTCGATTGAGGCAGTAGCGAACAGCGAGTTAAACCCGGACAGGCGCCTACCGTCATGCTTGTACGTGACGCTGCGCTTCGTTTTCTGGTCGAAATGTTCGCGGATGTAGCCCACGACCTGCGCAATTCGTTCCGGAGCGAGTAGCGCCCGCTCCGTATCGATGGCCGGTACCTTCTTGTCCCGAATGTTCGGCGCCGTCTTGATGGTGTTGATGTAGTCGATGCGAAATGGCAGCACGTTCTTGTCGTTGATCGCATCGACGATGGTATATGTGTGCAGCCGCTGGCCGAACGCCTGCTCGGTCGTGCGCAGCTGCGGCGATCCGGTCGTTCCGGCGTTGTCCGCGAAGATCGGCGTCCCGGTGAAGCCGAACAGGTGGTAGCTGCGGAATGCACGGGTGATCTCGACGTGCATGTCGCCGAATTGGCTGCGGTGACATTCGTCGAAAATCACGACAACGTGCTCGTCGTACACCGCGTGCTTGCGGTTCCGGCTGACGAAGACACTGAGCTTCTGGATCGTAGTGATGATGATGCGGGCGTCGCGGTCCTCCAGTTGCCGCTGCAAGACCGCCGTCGAAGTGTTCGAGTTGGCCGCGCCTTTCTCAAACCGCTCGTACTCCCGCATCGTCTGGTAATCCAGGTCCTTGCGGTCCACGACGAACAGGACCTTCTCGATTCCCGGCAGCCCGCGCGCGAGCTGCGCCGCCTTGAAGCTCGTGAGGGTTTTGCCGGACCCGGTGGTATGCCAGACGTAGCCCCCGGCCTCGGTGCGCCCCAGTTGCCGGTGGTTCGTGGCCGTCGCGATGCGCTGCAGGATCCGTTCGGCGGCGGCGATCTGGTACGGCCGCATGACCAGGAGTTTACGATCTACGTCGAACACGCAGTATTTCGTCAGCAGGTTCAGTAGCGTGTGCTTGGCGAAAAACGTTTTCGTGAAGTGCACCAAGTCCGTGATGGGCCGGTTCTTGGCGTCCGCCCACCAGGAGGCGAAGGCGAAACTGTTGGACGTGTGTCTGCGCCCACGCCTGCCGCGCTGCTCGGCGAGGTGGCCTTCGCGCACCGTGTTGCTGTAATACTTGGTCAGCGTACCGTTGCTGATCACGAACAGTTGCACGTACTCGAACAACCCGGAGCCGGACCAGAAGCTGTCGCGCTGGTAGCGGTTGATCTGGTTGAAGGCTTCGCGGATGTCCACGCCGCGGCGCTTGATCTCAACGTGCACCATCGGCAGGCCGTTGACCAGCACCGTCACATCGTAGCGAGTGGCACGCCGACCCGCCGCCTCGTACTGGTTGACGACCTGCAGAGAGTTGTTGTGGATATTCTGCTTGTCGAGCAGGTAGATGTTTTTGACAGTGCCGTCGTCCCGCGCGAGAACCTGGATGTGGTCCTCCTGGATGCGCGCGGTTTTCTCGATGATGCTGTCGTTGGCACCGGCGATCTTCTGCGTAAAGAAGCGCTCCCACTCGGCGTCGGAGAATGGGAGCTTGTTGAGCTTCTCCAGTTGGCGGCGGAGGTTCGCGACCAGATCCGGCTCGCTGGAGATGCGCAGGTGTTCGTACGCCTGCTGTTCGAGTTGAGAGATCAGGTGCCGCTCTAGATCTGCCTCGCTCTGGTAGGCGGATTCACGCACGCCCTCCGGCACGAACTCGGCGACGACCGTGCTCTCGTCGGAAAGGGCAATCGGTTCGTACCGTGGCGGAACCTGGGTCACGATCCCGTCTCTACCCATGGGCCAGCATGTGCAAAATCAGGCCGCTTCTGAGAAGGTGAGCAGGCGGTCGCGGTAGTACTTGTATTGCTGGCGCCGGGCCTTGAGTTCGGCGGGAAGGCCGTTGGAGACGTCGTTCACGAGGGCCTCGAACTTGTCGAGGAGGGCGACGATGCGGGCTTGCTCCGCTGGGGCGGGAACCGGAATAGGGAGCCTGTTAAGATTGGCCTGATTGAGCTTTGGCTGCGCTCCGCCGCTCACGAAGGGACTCAGGTCGATCGAGTTCAGATAGATCTCCACAAAACGTCGCGCAGCATACGAGTCGAATCTTAGGACATGCGCATGATTGTTCACCCAACTCTTGCCCGAAATAGAAAAGGCAATGGGGGAAGAACGCGCAAGTAAGTTCGCACCGTCTTCCGAAACCAAGAGAAAGTCACCGTCGAAGATGTAATCGCTTACGTAATCGATTATGCCTGAGGCTCCGTAGTAAGGGATTGCCCCCGGGCGCCGGGCAGCTCTCGTTACAGGCCGCCGTTTCGAGTCAAGATTGACAGCAATTTCACCCAGAGTCTTCAATGCTGGTGACTGCTTCCCTGTCCCAGCGAGGCCGAGCAACACGTCGCGGTAGTGCTGATACTGTCGGCGACGCGCTTCCAGCTCCGCTTCCAGCTCCGCTTCCAGCTCCGTGAAGTTATCAAGTACCTTCACGATCTCGCGCTGAATTTCGAGAGGTGGAACGGGAATCCGGATCTTGGACAAACCTTCGCCGGAAAGACGCCGCACCTTCGTCCCGGTAATGTGCGGCCTCTTCTGTCTCTGGAACTGTTCTGACTGAAAGAAATAGGCGACGTACTTCGGATCAAGTGAATGACGATAGATGCATGCGTCACTGCTCACTGCGACATCGTCCGTCCCGAGCCAAGCGACTGCTTTGCCGACCGCCTCATCGTCTTCGCTGGTGGTCGCGATCACTAGGTCACCAGTCCGCGCGTGTCGAAGCCGCTTGGCCAGCGCATGGCTCACGAATGCGATGGTTTCGGTGGCCCATGCACCGTAATGCGTGTGGACCTGGCCGTAGTGGATGCAACCGACTCCAGACCCTGTGAAGTCCTTCTTCTGAAGACCGTTGCCTCGGATGAACGTGCCTGTGTCGCCGAGTGGCCTGAACTCAACGCCGCCGGGGCTCAGGCGAGAAATCATCGTCTCGAGGCGACTCACAATGCGCTGCCTTCGAGATCAGCAACAATCGCGTCGATCTGCACGCGCAACTCCTGCTGCCGCGCCACGATTCCTGCGATCTCGCTATTCAACGCTTTGATGTCCACGACCTCACGGGTGTCTTTTTGTTCGACCCACGAGGAGACCGCAATGTTGTAGGCATTCTCGGCGATGGCGCTGTTCTCCACCCGCCGCGCGAAGTGCTCGATGTCCTCTCGCCCCGTGAAGGCATCCAGAACCTTCTGCCGGTTGGCCTGGGTCAGCTTGTTCTTGTTGCCGTTGCGCACGAACTCCGCCGAGGCATCGATGAATAGCGTCTTGTTGTCGCGCTTGGACTTCTTGAGCACGATGACGCACGTGGCGATGGAGGTGCCAAAGAAGAGGTCGGGAGGAAGCTGGATGACCGCATCGACGTAGTTATTGTCGATGAGGTACTGCCGGATCTTCTGCTCCGCGCCACCCCGATAAAGCACCCCGGGGAACTGTACGATCGCCGCTGTGCCGTTCACCGCGAGCCACGAGAGCATGTGCATCGTGAACGCCAGGTCGGCCCTGCTTTGGGGCGCGAGCACTCCGGCAGGCGCGAAGCGCTGGTCGTTGATCAGCAGCGGATTGGCATCGCCTTCCCACCTTATAGAGTACGGCGGGTTGGAGACGATGGCCTCGAACGGCTCGTCATCCCAGTGCGCCGGGTCAGTAAGCGTGTCGCCGTGGGCGATGTCGAACTTCTCGTAGTTCACGTCGTGTAGGAACATGTTGATCCGGCACAGGTTGTACGTGGTCAGGTTGATCTCCTGCCCGAAGAACCCCTGCCGTACGTTCTCCTGTCCCAGCACTTTGGCGAACTTGAGCAATAGCGATCCTGAGCCGCAAGCGGGGTCGTAAACCTTATTGACCGCCTTCCTGCCGACTACGGTGATACGCGCCAGCAGCTCGGAAACCTCCTGCGGCGTAAAAAACTCGCCGCCCGATTTGCCCGCGGTCGACGCGTACATCGTCAACAGGAACTCGTACGCGTCCCCGAATGCATCGATGGTATTGTTGGAGAAGGTGCCGAGGTTGAGGTCTCCGATGGCGTCGAGCAGCTTCACGAGCTTTTCGTTTCTCTTGGGCACGGTCGGCCCGAGCTTGCTGCTGTTGACGTCGAGATCGTCGAACAGCCCCTTGAAATCATCCTCGCTGTCGGCGCCGATGGACGAGGCCTCGATGCCCTTGAAGACCTTGCTCAGCGTCTCGTTTAGGTTCGCATCCTGGCGGGCTTTCTTACGTACGTTCGCGAACAGGTGTGAGGGAAGGACGTAGAAGCCCTTCTCCTTCACCGTCTCGTCGCGGCCAAGCCTGGCCTGCTTGTCGCTGAGGCCCGCGTAGTCGAAGTCCTTGTGACCCGCCTTGCGCTCCTGCTCGTTCAGGTACGCGGTGAGGTTCTCCGAGATGAATCGGTAGAAGAGCATCCCGAGCACATAGGTCTTGAAGTCCCACCCATCCACGCTGCCGCGCAGATCATTGGCGATGCGCCAGATGGTTTTGTGGAGTTCTGCGCGCTCGGATTCCTTGGTATTGCTCACGCTGAAGGCTGTCGGAGGGTAATGATCGGTGACTCGAGTCGGCGGAACGCTACCCCCGCTCCCGCTCAATCACAAGTTACGGAGGCCATGTATGCCGTACGCCGGATTTTCTACGGTGTATCGGAG
>JALYKM010000211.1 GCA_030774785.1 Gemmatimonadota bacterium | reverse complement strand
GAGATCCACCAGCTTCCGCACGAGAGGGTTGCAGAGGCCCTGGACAAGCTCCTGACGGAATTCGGGGGTTAACCGGGAACGGCGCGGATCGTCTAACATCGTACAAATGCCGGAAGTCCTCCCTTGTTTCCCTTTAGGCGGCGGTACCCCATGGCTCGGTCATTCATCGCGCGGTCAATGCTGGTTGCGACGTTCCTGATGTCGGTTGCAGGGCGTCTCTCCGCTCAACATTCGCACAGTCATTCCGACACGGCGGCGACTGCTTGGCACGCATCGCACGCTTCGGCTGATCTAATGCGCGGGATTGGTGACTGGAAAGCAGCTGCGATGGCGAAGCACATGGCCTATACGAGCAGCAGGCCGCTCATTCCGGCCGACTCCGCTCGGGCCGCCCAAGTGATCAACCAGCTGCGACAGACGATAGTGAAATACCGCGATGTAAAGGTGGCAGAAGCGGACGGCTACAAGATGTTTGCGCCCGAGATCAAGAATCAGCCGCAATACCATTTCACGAAGGGATGGAACGCGATCTGGAATCAGTGGGGCTTCGACCCGGCGCGGCCGACATCGCTTCTATATAAGAAGAATGCTCAGGGGGAGTTCGAACTCATTGGCGCGATGTACACCGCATCGAAGCGCACTTCCGAAGAAGATCTCAACGAGCGAGTGCCGTTGAGCGTCGCGCACTGGCACCGCCACGTGAACTGGTGCATCCCCGCGCGTCACGCGAAAGAGCGCTGGTACGAGACGAAGGACGGGAGACCAATATTCGGCCCGCTAGGCGTAGCGACTAAGGACGAGTGCAAGGAGGCTGGCGGACGTTTCATTCCCCAGGCTTTCGGGTGGATGCTGCACGCCACCACATTCGCAGGCAACGATCTCGAATCCATCTGGCACGACGACCACATGGCCCACGATCACGCGATGCTCGGGGATCCAAAGGACCCCGATTAGCCTCCGCTCGTGCGCACCCGCAATGCGACCGACTTGCCGGGTGCGATAAATTGTAGAGATGCCTCCACAATTCATCTATGTAATGAAGGATCTGCGCAAGGTCGTCCCGCCATCGCGGGAGATCCTGCGCGGGATCTGGCTCTCTTTTTATCCGGGTGCCAAGATCGGCGTGCTTGGCGCCAACGGCGCTGGTAAGTCGTCTCTGCTTCGTATCATGGCAGGTGTCGATCACGACTTTCAGGGCGAAGCGTGGCCCCATGAGGGCACGCGCATCGGATACCTGTCGCAGGAGCCGCAACTCGATCCTTCCAAGAACGTCAAGGAAAACGTCGACATGGCAGTGAAGCCGACTCGCGATCTGCTCAGGAAATTTGAGGAGATCTCGAACAAGTTCGCCGAGCCAATGTCGGACGACGAGATGACGAAGCTGCTCGACCAGCAGGCGAAAGTGCAGGAGAAGATCGACGCCGCGAACGCATGGGATCTGGATCGGAAGATCGAGATCGCGATGGATGCACTGCGGCTTCCGCCTGCCGATGCCGATGTGGGCAAGCTCTCTGGTGGCGAGAAGCGTCGTGTTGCTCTTTGCCGGACTCTACTCGAGGAGCCCGACATGCTGCTCCTCGATGAGCCGACAAACCATCTCGATGCTGAATCAGTAGCCTGGCTGGAGAGATATCTGGCGGAGTTCCCGGGAACCGTAGTAGCTGTGACGCACGACCGGTATTTCCTCGACAACGTCGCGGGATGGATCCTCGAGCTCGATCGTGGCGCGGGGATTCCCTATGAAGGGAACTACAGCTCGTGGCTGGATCAGAAGCGCACGCGACTGGCGACCGAGGAGAAGCAAGCCTCAGCGCGACAGCGGACGCTGGAGCGCGAGCTCGAATGGGTGCGGATGTCGCCCCGCGCCCGCCAGACCAAGAGCAAGGCGCGCATACAGAAGTACGAGGAGCTGGCGACAGCAGCCGAAGGCGAGAAAGTCCTGCAGAACGAGATCGTGATTCCGCCGCCGGCGCGGCTTGGTAACGATGTCGTGAACGCCAAGGGATTGAAGAAGGCGTATGGCGACAACGTCCTGTTCGATGATCTCTCGTTCTCGCTGCCGCGTGGGGGAATCGTTGGAATCATCGGAGCGAACGGGGCGGGCAAGACCACGCTGTTCAGAATGATTGCGGGAAAAGAAAAGGCGGACGGTGGCTCGTTGACCATCGGCGACACGGTTCAGCTCGCTTACCTCGATCAAACACGTGAGCTGAACGACGCGAATACCGTATATAAGGAAGTGAGCGAGGGGAACGACGTCATCCAGGTGGGGAAGCGCGAGATGCAGGCAAGGGCATACCTGGCGCAGTTCAACTTCAAGGGTGCTGATCAGCAGAAGAAGGTGAAGGACCTATCGGGCGGGGAAAGGAATCGGCTGCACCTCGCCAAACTGCTCAAGTCGGGCGGAAATTTGCTGTTGCTCGACGAGCCGACGAACGATCTGGACGTCGATACTCTGCGAGCCCTCGAGGAAGCCCTGATCGACTTTCCGGGTTGTGCCGTGGTGATCTCGCACGACCGGTGGTTCCTCGACCGTATCGCGACGCATATCCTGGCGTTTGAAGGAAACTCCGAGACCGTATGGTTTGAGGGTTCTTATCGCGATTACGCCGAGGACTTCAGGAAGCGGAAGGGCGCCGACGCGGACATGCCGCATCGGATTGCGTACAGGAAGCTGGTGCACCGTTAAGCAGTCGCGCCTTGCAGGGACGCACTGCCCGCCCCAGCATATGTAATCCCAATTTTCGGAGGCATCATGCGGCCACTCGGTTGGATTGGCGTACTTCTCATCGTCGCTGGCATCGTAATAGTCGCGATGCGCGGAATACCGTATACAAAGAGCCGTAACGAAGTCGAAGTCGGACCGCTCAAGGTCACCGCGCAAGAGCGGGGCTTGGTCACACCGGTTGTCGGAATCGCCGCCATCGTGATTGGCGGGGTGCTGGTATTCGCGGGCCGAAAGCGAGCGGCGTAGTCGCTGCTGTGCCCCATCCGGCCGGAAGCCGGATGGGGCAACGATCAAAGACGCCGGAATGATGTCAGTCGGCGGCGTTGCTCTTCAGAAGGCGATTGCGGTACGCCTCACTCGCATATATCGCCACTTCGACGCGACGGTTCTTCTGTCGTCCAGCATCGGTCTCGTTAGTCGTGACCGGCTCTGACTCTCCCTTGCCTGAGGTCGCGAGGCGGGTTCTCGCTACGCCCTGCGCAGCAAGGTACGCGGCCGCCGAATTTGCGCGACGCTGCGAAAGAAGCTGATTGTAGGAATCATCGCCCACATTATCGGTGTGCCCGACAATAAGTAACTGCGACTCGGGATATTTCTGGAGACTCGAGGCGAGCTCGCGTAGATTCGTGCCGGCTGCCGCCTGAATTGAGTCCGAGTCGAATGCGAAGAGGAGCCCTGAAGCGAAGGTCACCTGGATTCCCTCACCCACACGCTCGACTGTCGCGCCCTTGATGTTCTGGCTCAGCTCCTTCGCCTGCTGATCCATTTGGTGCCCAATGATCGCGCCGGCCGTACCGCCAACCACGGCGCCAATGATGGCTCCCCTCGCGGTCGAGCCTGTCTGATTGCCGATCACGCCACCCACCGCGGCGCCGGCTGTTGCGCCGATCACCGCCCCCTCCTCCTTCTTGTTCAGGCTCGCACATGCGCTCGCTCCCACTGAGCCGGCCACCAGAAGTGCGGACAGAGCGCGCAGCCGCTGTGTATTTGACATCGTCATGTATAGAACTCACTTAAAGAGACGCGAGTGATAGTTCAATTCGGGTGCCACTTTGTCGCAAGCGCTTACAGGAATACCCGTGCCTGGATGACGCTCGTGCGAAAATCTCAGAGAGGCTAACTTCCAACCCCATGTTGCTTCACCTCCTGCTCGCGGTAGCGCTTGTCCCGGACACGACCCTCAGTTATGACGGGCGAGCCAATCGTATCCATGTAGATGTCCCGCGAATCGACACCGTCGCCACAAT
>JALYKM010000210.1 GCA_030774785.1 Gemmatimonadota bacterium | reverse complement strand
CGCTCCGTCGGATAGCGCCAGCACATCGCGCACGCGTAGCACGAGCCGACGTTCGAGCGCGACCAGCTCGCCCTGTTGTCGGGTAAGAACCTGTTCCAAGCTCAATCCTGCGGTTGGATGTGAAGAGGCCTCGGCCTCCCACGCTCAACTTCCGCGCCAGAGTGGAGAACTGGCCACCGAGACGGATTTTCCTGATTACTCGGATTGGTTGTTTTGCTGCGGTAGGACCACGCGGTAGAAGCGCGCCTCGGGACCGAAATGCAGGAGAAGGCCTACTTCAAGATTGGTGGACCTTGGGTAGTTGTAGACTCGGCGATTCGCCGACTTGTGGAGCTCGTGGGTGGATTTAGTCTCCACCACTAGTTTCTGATCGACAATCATGTCGAGGCGGTGCTCGGCGAGATGGTCACCCTTATAAAACACTTGCACCGCGACTTCACGTGCAACACGATGCTTACGCGTGATGAGCTCCCGCTCCAGCGCCATCACGTATACATGCTCGAGGAACCCATAACCCAAATTGTTGTAAACCTCGAAGAATGCCCCGATCACCGAATGCGTGAGCCGTTCTTCAACCAGTTCGCGACGCGCCATGGGCTCAAAATGGCGTGATGAACCCCCGCCCAAAATCATCAAACTCCCGCCAATAGATGCCAAAACGCGACTGCGATCGATCCGAGTAATCAGGAAAATCCGCTGAATCCGGATGAAACTTCCGTCTCGGTGGCCAGATGAGACGGGAGTACAAATTGCGTTGATATCCGCGGATGCCCAGCCCGCCCCCAACGCACACTCTTCGCAGCGCGGCGGTCGCGGCCATGCGACAAAACGGCTTCGAGCCCGACTTCTCCCCCGCGGTGATGCGCGAGGTCCGATCGCTCGACGATCCGTCCGATAATCCCCTGCCGCTGGGCGTCCGCGATCTGCGCCCGCTGCACTGGTCGTCGGTCGACAACCGGGAGTCGCGCGACCTGGACCAGATCGAAGTAGCGGAGCGCGTCGCTGACGGTTCAATCCGAATCCGCATCGGCGTCGCCGACGTGGACACCCTTGTCCGCCTCGGCTCCGCCGCAGACGAGCACGCGGCCACCAACACGACTTCGGTTTACACCGGTGTCGCGGTCTTTCCCATGCTGCCCGATCGGCTCTCAACCAATCTCACGTCGCTGAACGAGGGCGAGGATCGCCTCGCGGTCGTCGTCGAATTCGACGTCGCCGCTGACGGTGCGCTGGCCAACTCGTCGGTATACCGCGCGCTGGTACACAACAGGGCGAAGCTCACTTACGACGGCGTGGGCATGTGGCTCGAAGACAAAGGACCCGCTCCGCCCGCGATCGCCGCGTGGCCCGGGCTCCGCGATCAGGTTCGCCTTCAGGACGAGGCGGCACAGCGGCTGCGCCGGGCAAGGAGCATCGCGGGCGCGCTAGACTTCGACAGCATCGAGGCCAGACCGGTCGTGGTGAACGGCAAGGTGGTGGATCTGGCTGTTGCCCGCCACAATCGCGCACGCGACATGATCGAGGACTTCATGGTGGCGGCGAACAGGTCTGTCGCCACTTATCTGCTGGAGCGCGGATCGGCGTCGCTGCGCCGAGTGGTGCGCGAGCCCAAGCGGTGGGATCGCATTGTGGCGCTGGCGGCAGAAGTCGGCGAAGTGCTTCCTGAAAAGCCCGACAACGTTTCCCTGAGCGAATTCCTCGCGCGCCGCCGCGCGGCCGATCCCGAGCACTTCGCAGATTTGTCGCTATCGGTGGTCAAGCTCCTCGGCCCGGGCATCTATGTTCTCGAGCGTCGCCTCGGTGATCGCAAGCACGCCGGCCATTTCGGGCTCGCCGTCGCAGACTATGTGCACTCCACCGCGCCGAACCGCCGGTTCGCTGATCTGGTAACGCAGCGGATGCTGCGCGCGGCCATGTCAGGCGGCGCGCCGCCGTATTCCGATGAACAGCTCATCGAGATTGCGAGTCGCTGCACCGAGCGCGGCGAGGCGGCGCGAAAAGTCGAGCGTACGATGCGCAAAGTGGCGGGAGCGTCGATGCTGGCCGAGCGTGTGGGCGAGAGCTTCGCTGCGATTGTGACTTCGGCGTCGCCGAAGGGTACTTACGCGCGGGTGCTAAATCCCCCTGTGGAGGGCCGGATCGTGCGCGGGGGACGCGGGCTCGACGTTGGTGATACCGTGCGTCTCAAGCTGGTGGTGGCCGATCCCGTGCGCGGATACATCGACTTCGCGCACGAGACGGACGGCGCGTCACGGAAACTGGTGCGCAGCCGTCGCAAGAAAGCGGCTGCTGACCGGCTGCGCGCGCGCATCGGAGAGACGTTCGAGGCGCAGGTCACAGGCGTGTCCGAGAGTGGAACGTATATCCGACTACTCGACGGGTCGGCGGAGGGACGCGTCGTGCGAGGTTACAAGCCGCTTTCCGTCGGGATGAAGATTCCGGTGAAGCTCGTCAACACCGACAGTGTTCACGGCTTCATCGACTTCGAGTTCACGCAGGGAGTCGATCCCGCGAAGGACGAGCGACTGGCGCGTAAGCGCGCGGCCGCCCTCGCCCTGCGGGATCACGTAGGCGAGACGTTCCGCGCCCTCGTGTCGGGGATATCGCGGAAGGCGACGTGGTTGAGGATCGTGCCTGGTGAGATCGAGGGGCGCCTGGTACGAGGACGACGGGGCTTGAGCGTGGGGGACGAGACGGGCGTGGTGTTGCTGGCGGTCGACCCGGTGCGGGGCTTCATCGACTTCGCGCGGGAGGA
>JALYKM010000209.1 GCA_030774785.1 Gemmatimonadota bacterium | reverse complement strand
ACTCCGAGAAGCGTTATCGCGCGCTGGAGCACCGCCTGAAGGAGCTGCGAGAGCTCGAGATGTCCGGAGAGATCGGCGAGCGTATCGAGCAGCGCCTGCTGCTCCTGGGCACGGCGTCTCTCCGAGTCCAGAAACCCCGAGCGCGCCACCGCGACGGCGACGTGTAAGGCGGCGGCGGCAAGGAGCTCGCGGTCCACTTCGTCGAACGGTGCTCCGGGCGCCCGCTCGACGGTGATCGTTCCGGAGACACCGCCGTCGGCGGTGAACGGAGTCTCGAGCCGGGCGGCGCTGGCCGAAAGGTCACCGGCCTGGACCGCCGACTGGTCGTCGCCGGCGAGACGAACATCCACACCGGTGAAGCCGAAGCACTGGTCCATCATCCCGAACGCGAGCCCGGTGAAGATGTCTTTTTGACTCTGCGCTCCGGCGATGCGGGTGGTTAGCCGCAGCATGGCGGATCTCCTGGTATCCTGCACCGGCTCAAGTGCCGAAGACGTCTGCGCTCCAGAGATCATGTCGTCACTCGATCGTCGGGGGAATGCGGACGGTGAACGCCGAGCCTTTGCCCCTCTCGCTCGACATGGTTACGTCGCCGTTCAGCATCTGGCAGAACTTTCTCGTTATCGCAAGCCCAAGACCCGTTCCGCCGTAGCTGCGGGTGGTGGACGCTTCGGCCTGGGTGAAGGCTTCGAACAACTTTGCCATCTGCGTTTCCGTCATTCCGATGCCCGAGTCGGTAACGCGGAATACTATGGTAGAGCCGGCTGCCTTCTTTTCGCGGGATACTTCGAGCGCGATCGTTCCTTGTTCCGTGAACTTGCAGGCGTTGGACAGCAGGTTGAGAAGGATCTGCCTCACCTTGACCATGTCGGAGTGCATGGTACCGATGTCTTCCGGGCAGGTTAGACGCAGCGTGTTCGAGTTGCGGGCGAGCATCGGCTTGACGGTGGTTGCCACCTCGTCGACGATACTCCTGATGGAGAAGGTCTCGGGAAAAATCTCCATCTTGCCAGCCTCGATCTTTGAGAGGTCGAGCACATCGTTGATGAGCGAGAGCAGGTGCTTGCCGGCGGACTGGATCTTCTGAAGGTCGGCGACGGAGCTCGAGTCTCCCGACTCTTCCGCGTTTTCCTGCAGCATCTCGCTGTAGCCGATGATCGCGTTTAGCGGCGTTCGCAACTCGTGGCTCATGTTAGCCAGAAACTGGCTCTTTGCGGTGTTCGCAGCCTCGGCTTTCTCGTTGGCGCGGAGGAGATCGGTAACGTCGTGGTAAAGGGCCATGATTCCAACGCGCTCTCCATCCACCATGACGGGAACGCCGGCGAGCTCGACGTCGAGGAACGAGCCATCCTTGCGCCGACGTTTTCCTATTCCGCGCGCAATCTCGTGCGTGGCCTGCGCGGTGTACTCTGACGCCTGAGCAAGAGTCTCCTCCGTGTTCAGGAGCCGGTCCAGCTCCCTGCCGACGGCATCGTGCGGCGAATAACCGAACAGCTTCTCGAAAGCCGGGTTGAATGAAGTGATGACACCGTTCAGATCGAGCGTGACGATCGCGACAGGGCTGTTGAGGACGACAGCCTCGAAGTACTGCTTTTGTCGCTGCGCCTCGGTGTAGAGCCGCGCGTTCTGGATCGCGATGGCCGCCTGCGAGGTAAAGAGATTGAGAAGGCGCAGATCAGCGGGCCCAAACTCGCGTGCCGGATCCGAGTCGACACTGGCGATCGCACCGACGAGACGATTGCCGATCAGGAGAGGAGCCGCCATCACCGATCGAACGGGAGTCTCAGCGTATTTGGACGGCCGGCCGCTCCACTCCTGATAGTTGGGAATGACCAGAGGCTCGTGCGTCTCCGCCACCGTGCCCATTGCGCCTTCACCCAGCTTGAGCCGCACTCCCGTTGAATCCATGCCGATATTGTGGCTGGCGACAACGACGAGCTCTTCCCGGTCTTCGTCATAAATCGCCAGCTCTCCACCAGTGACAGCAAGGAGTCTTACGGCACGCTCGAGCACGGCCTGAAGCAGCTTTGATAGCTCGCGCTCGGATGACAGATCCGCCATCGTGTCGAGGAGCGCCTTCTGCTCATCGGCTCTTTGCCGTTCGCTTACCAGCAGGCGCGCGCGGGCGATTGCGATGCTTGCCTGATTCACCGCCGCATTGATGATTTCGAAGTCTCCCCTGTCGAATGCGTCCGGTTCTGTGCTCTCGACCGCGAGGACACCGATCACCTTGTCCCCTACTTTCAGCGGAACCTCCAGCTCGGTGCCGGCGCGGTGACCCACGACGTTCTCTGGCGCCTCCTTCCATCCCGCGCTTGCCTGGAGTACGCGGTCGCCTGTTGACTCGTCGAGCATAAACAAGGCGAGAAGGTCGTAGCCGAGTGCCGGGTCGTGGAGGCCGTTGACCACGCGGTCGCAGATCTCACGCTCGTCCTGCGCCTCCACGATGGTGGAGCTTAGGCGGAGCAGCGCCGATTGCCGCTGGACGAGCTTGCTGCTCCCATGCTGCTTACGGCGCTTGCGTGGCTCGGCCGAGCTTGGCGCTGGTGTAGACGTAACGGCTTCGGGCATAGGAGATCCGAACGGGAATCGCTAAGGTACAGGCGGTCCCGAGCCGCGTCCAGAAAGCCCTTGTCGACAGCGTTCAGCGGTCCATCTGACAACGGCTCTAACTGAGCAGGTCTTGCAAGCTCTGCCGACCCACACCTAATTAGTCTGGCTCGGGCCAGACTGATGACCCGCCCGTGCCCACCCACCCCAGGAGCACTCTATGCGGATTCGATTCCTGCCTCTCATTGCCGTAATCAGCGCGCTCGTGTGGCTGGCCCCGACTGCGGCAAGATGCCAGACAGATACCGCTCTTAAGCTCACGACCTCAAGTCCGCAGGCCACCGCAGAATTCAGAGCCGGCATCAAGGACTACGAAAACGTTTCCGCCGATGCAGCGGCGTCGCACTTTCAGGCCGCTATTAACGCCGATCCGAATTTCGGACTCGCCCGCGTGATGTACGCAGGAATTTCAGGAACGATGAGTCCCGCTAAGCGTGAGGCTGAGTTGAATCGCGGTGTCGCCGACGCCGCGCGAGGAAGCACCAACGAGCTGCTGCTCGCCCTTGCTTATCGCGAGAGGTTCCTGAATCACGGCCAAGCTGCTCGCGCGCTCGCCCGCGCTGCCACGCAGTTGATGCCGTCGGATCGCCTTCTCGCATTCGGCACCGCGAACGGCGCCGACCCCGACAATCCGCTGGGCGCCATTCGAGAATTCGTGTCGCGCAGTCCGGACTACGCTCCGGGCTACAACAGTCTGGCATATCGGCTCTGGGCTGCTGGCGATCGCACCGGCGCTCTGGCTGCCGCGAAACGCCAAGTCGAGCTCAATCCGACCGCTCCCAATCCGCACGACACGTACGCGGAGATTCTCCAATGGAACGGAAACTTCCGTGAGGCTACCGCCCATTACAAGCAGGCGACTACGCTGTCGCCCCGGTTCCCGGAGGCGTACGCCGGACTTGCTGAAGTCGAAGCCCTGCAAGGACACTACGATCAGACGGGACCGTACCTGAATCAGGCGATCGCCAACGCGTGGACACCGCAACAGAAGCTTGGATACATGTACCAGATCGCGGGAACGTACGCGCTTCAGGGTTCATCTGCAGACGCCCTCACGAAACAGCTCGATGCAATTGCTGCCGAAGCGAAGGCGCTCCAGGACGCCGAGTCGGAAGCTATCGCGTATTCCATGATGGCGGCGGTTCAGGCCAACGCCGGAAACACCGCGGCTGCTCACAAGTCGCTGGCGATGGCTAAAGCAGTTAGGTCAGACGAACCGTGGGCGGCCCGCTATTTCGGAGTGATGAGTCATGCGCTGCTCAAACATTGGGCGCCAGCCAACGAAGAGCTCACCGCTCTGAAGGCGATGCAATCAACGAACCCAGCATCGAGGACGTACGCTGCGGCGGCCGAAGGCTATTTAGCAACGCAACAGGGACGTCCTGCCGATGCGCTGAAGATTCTGATGGCGGCGGATACCACGAGCCTGCTGGTGATGAACCGCATCGCTGAGGCTCACGCGGCGCTCGGACATGCCGCCGAGGCCGCTGCGTGGTACAGCAAAATCAACAGCAACTACGTGCTCGATCTCGGTGACTTTACCAACGTGAACTCTCGGCGGCGAGCGAGG
>JALYKM010000208.1 GCA_030774785.1 Gemmatimonadota bacterium | reverse complement strand
ATGGCCGATCGCTCCCGGCGTGGGTCGCGATGCTTTTGCCGTTCGAGCTGATCTTGCTCTGGGTCGCGGGCGACTCCACGGCGCTCGTCTTCGCCATTCTGCTCGGCGTCCTGCTCACTCCACCTTTCATGGCCACTTTCGCCGCGGCGGCGGTGAGCAAGTCGAGCCCGAACGCGAGCGATTCCTATGGCGTGACACCGTTCATCGCGACGCGGCCGTTGACCGACGCTGCGCTCATCGCCGCCAAGCTGAAGATGGCGATGTGGAGCACCATTGCCGCGTGGCTGCTGGTCCTCGTCGCCATCCCGCTCACGCTCAAGCTCTCGGGCACCTCGGCCGTGGTTCTCAACCTATGGCATCGGTGCAGCGAAATCGTGGGAACGCCACGCGCGGTTGTGCTGTTGCTGTTGATACTCTCGGGATGCATCGCGTCGACGTGGAAGCATCTCGTGCAGAGTCTGTATATCGGCCTCACCGGCCGCGCATCGCTCATTGAGGGAAGCGTGTTCCTTGTTCTGGGGTTCTTTTTTCTCTTCGGACCATTCGCCGAGTGGATCATCGACACCAGGCGCCTGGGTAAGTTATGGAGCGCGCTCCCCTTCATCTTCGCCATTCTGGTCTGCGTAAAGATGATCGCTGCCGTCTGGATCGCGGTGCGTCTCTATCACAGCCATCTGCTGAGTGATCGCGCGCTGTTGACCGGCGCGGGCCTCTGGTGTGTCGCGGTGCTCGCGCTCTACGGTGTGCTCGTGTGGTTGCTCGATACGCCCCACATCCCCCACTACCTGCTCATGCTCCTCGCAATCCTGGCAATCCCGTTAGCGCGACTCTCAGCGGCTCCGCTGGCGCTCGCGTGGAATCGGCATCGGTGATGAAGGACAGGAGAGTGGTCCTCGGCGTGGCGCTGGCGCTCATCGGCCTGCCCGTCGCGATGGTTCCGATCGAGGCCGTCTCGTTCTACGCGGCGAATCGGGACAACGGCTCCTTCGTTTCCTCGGGGGAAAAACGGGATTATCTGCTCTATGTCCCGGAGAGCTACGATCGACGCAGGCCCACGCCGCTCGTCATTAGCATGCACGGCGCGGGACTGTGGGGTGCGGCTCAAAGGGAAACGAGTCAGTGGAACGAGTTGGCGGACAGCCAGGGATTCATTGTCGTCTACCCGTCGGGAATTGGCGGTAAAGGAGTCAGGATCTGGCGTGCGGAGCCCGGATCCGGCCTGACGAAGGACGTCAGATTCATCTCGGAGTTGATCGACACTTTGAAAGCGTCTTACAACATCGACTCCGCCCGGATCTACGCCAACGGGCTCTCCAATGGCGGCGGCATGTCGTTCATCCTTTCCTGCACTCTGTCCGACCGAATCGCGGCGGTCGGAATGGTTGCAGCCGCGCAAACACTGCCGTGGAGTTGGTGCACAGAGCATCGAGCGGTTCCGATGATTGCGTTTCATGGGACGGCCGATCCCGAGGTTCCGTACAACGGCGGTTCCTCGTGGGTATCCACCAGACCGTTTCCGAGCACACCCAGATGGGCGGCGAATTGGGCGCGAAGAAACCGGTGCGGAGCAAACCCCCTCGACTCGGCGGTGGCGGCTGATGTCACTCGTCGCACGTACACGAACTGCGCTGACAACGCGGCCGTGGTGCTCTACACTGTCCAGGGAGGAGGCCATACCTGGCCCGGCGGCACGCCGCTGCCGAAATGGTTCGTCGGTCACACCACTCACAGCATTGACGCTACGAGTTTGATGTGGGCGTTCTTTGGTGAGCACCCGCTGCTGAGGAATTAGCATCAGTATGCCTTTCGGCCGTTCGATCCTGCTGGCCGCAGCGCGAAGCCGGACCCTCAACGATTTCGCCCTTAGGAGCTCATTCGTGAAACGGGCGACGCGGACGTTCATGCCAGGCGAGCACGCTCAAGACGCACTCGAAGCGGGTGCCACCATCGCCGCGACCGGTCGCGGGCTGATTTTTACGCAGCTCGGGGAGGCTATAACCAGTGCCGCGGCCGCGGTCGCAGTGCGGGACCACTACCTTCGGTTCTTTGACCAGATTCGCGCGATGGCGCTTCCGGCACAGGTCAGCGTCAAGCCGACGCAGCTCGGTCTCGATCTCTCCTTCGCTGAATGCGAGCGCAATTTGCTCGCGCTGGCGGCCAAGGCGGCGGAAACTGGATCGGCGCTCTGGCTGGACATGGAAGACTCGAGCTACGTGGATCAAACGCTCGAGCTCTACGTCGCGCTCAAGCGAAATCACGATTCTACCGGCATCGCCCTTCAGGCGTATCTGCATCGCACGCCTGGCGATCTCGCCCGACTGTTGCCGCTCAAGCCGGTGATCCGGCTCGTGAAGGGGGCGTACGACGAGCCGAAAGAGGTGGCGTTCGAGAAGAAGAGCGACACCGACCGCGCGTACTACGCGCTCGCGTCAAAACTGGTGGACGGAGCGGGCTCTGGCGTCTGCTCGCCCGTTTTCGGTACGCACGATCTCGCGCTGATCGCGCGGATCGCCGAGCGGGCGGCGGCGTCAGGCGTCGGAAAAGGGAAGTATCAGATTCACATGCTTTACGGGATTCGCGACTCCGCCCAGCGCCGGCTCGTGGCGGAAGGCCACATCGTGAAGACGCTGGTCAGTTATGGAGCGGCATGGTATCGCTGGTACATGCGGCGCCTGGCCGAGCGTCCGGCCAACGTCCTGTTCGTCGTCAAGTCATTGTTCGCGTGATGAAGGCAACCTTGCAGCTGAGATTTCGCGATGCGACACTCGACGACGTAGCCGTCATAGCGGGACTCCAGAATGCGGCCGCCGGCGCGCTTACGGCACGCTTCGGCGCTGGCCATTGGTCGTCCCTGGTCACGGAGCGTGGTGCGGCGCTTTCCCAACGACACG